>DATMDQ010000148.1:0-22527 GCA_035557715.1 Gemmatimonadales bacterium | reverse complement strand
CAGCGGGGCCGGGTGGGTGAGCCGCTCAACGACCCGCTGGTGGTCCAGGTAACCGACAGTCGGGGCCGCCCAGTCGCGGGAGCCACTGTAGCGTTCGAGTTCAGCTCGGCGGGTGCCGGTGCCGGTGCTGTCGTGGTTCCGGAGGAGAAGACCACCGACGCTAACGGCGAGGCCGAGGCGAGGCTGGTCCTGGGTACTGCCGTCGGGCGCCAGACCGGCCAAGCCAGGGTCGTGGTAAGCGGAGGCAGCGGACCGATCCAAGCCCCGTTCAGCGCGATGGCCCTTTCCGAAGACGCCAACACCATGGCGGCCGTAGCGGGCCAGGACCAGACCGGTCACGTCGGCTTGCCCCTGGACGACCGGCTGGTGGTGGAGGTGACCGACGGCTTCGGGAACCCGGTGGCCGGGGTGCCCATCAGCTGGGCCGCCGTGGGTGGTGGGAGCGTCAGCGCCGACGTCGTGGAGACCGATGAGGACGGGCGGTCCAGGGTCGATCGCGTACTAGGCCCGACCGTGGGACAGCAGTCTACCGTGGCCAGCTCCGAAGGATTGGCGGGCTCTCCGGTCACCTTTTCGCATACTGCCATCGCAGGCGATGCCTCGCGGCTAGTCATCCTCTCGGGGAGCGATCAGACCGCCGAAGGGGGGACCGTGCTGCCGGCTGACCTAGTGGTCCAGCTAATCGATGGCGACGGCAACGGCGTGCCGCAGACCGCCGTGAGCTGGGTAGTAGCTACCGGCGGAGGATCCGCCACACCAGAGATCACCACTACCGATGGCGAAGGCCGCACCTCGACCAAGTGGACGCTGGGCGGCACGCTGGGACAACAGCGGCTGGATGCCGTCGTGTCGGGCGTGGGAGTCGCCGCCTTCCGAGCCACCGCGACCGCAGGGGCGCCGGCAGGACTCTTCATCCGGACCCAGCCGCCATCCACGGCCCGAAACGGCGTCCCCCTGGCCCGGCCGCCAGCGGTGCAGCTGCGCGATGGGCGTGGTAACGATGTGGCAACCCCAGGGGTCGAGGTGACGGTTTCCCTGGGCGGCGGAGGTGAGCTGGGCGGGACAATTCGCCGGGCCACCGATGCCACCGGCAAGGCCACCTTTGACGACCTCTCGATCTCGGGTGCGCCGGGCCCCCGCACCCTGGTCTTCCAGGCCACCGGGTACGCCCAGGTCACCTCGGATGAGATTGCGCTCCAGGCGATCGGCACCAGCACCACCATCACCGGCGACACGCCCGATCCCTCCGGAGCCGGCATCACGATAACGGTGAGCTTCCGGGTCGCTTCGGATGGTCCCATCCCGACCGGCACGGTGACAGTGAGCGACGGGGTGCAGAGCTGCAATGGCACGCTCTCGACCGGAGCGGGCAGCTGCGCCTTGGACCTGACCACTGTCGGGTCGAGGACCCTTACCGCCACGTACGGCGGTGGGCCGGGGCTCAACGGCAGCTCGGATACCGAACCCCACACGGTTACCCCGGCGGCGCCGTCGAATCAGCCGCCGACCGCTGAGTTCGCCACGTCCTGTGACGAGCTGGAGTGCGGGTTCGAGGACCAAAGCGACGATCCTGACGGCAGGATAGAAGAGAGATCCTGGACCTTTGGCGACGGCGGCACGTCGGACGAGCGAAACCCCGGCCACGAGTACTCGAGTAGCGGCACCTATCAGGTAAGCCTGACGGTGACGGACAACAACGGCGCCACCGCCACTGTCACGCGCAGCGTTACCGTCTCGGAGCAGGCCGCGAGTACCAGCACGCGCTTCGAGGTCGATAGTCCGGACCCGACAACACCGGGGCAAGCGTTTGCCGTGACCTTGAGTGTGCGCTCCGATGACGCGACCCCCGTGGGCACGGCGACGGTGAGCGACGGGGTGAACGACTGCGTAGTGCAGATAGTGGGAGGCTCGGGCAGCTGCTCGCTCGCGCTCACTACCCTGGGACCCAGGACCCTCACCGCCACCTTCCAGGGGAACGCCAGCTTTGCCACCAGCTCGGCGAACGAAACCCACACGGTGAACCCGCCTGCGGTGCAGTCGCTCAGTATTCGGGAGCAGCCCTCGAGCTCCGTCACGATTGGCGATGAATTCAGCCGCCAGCCCGAGATCGAGCTCCGGCTGGGTGACGGTCGGCTGGAGCGGTCAGGGGTGACGGTCACCGCCAGCATCGCCAGTGGAGGCGGAACCCTGGGCGGAACGCCCACGGCCACCACCGATGGCGACGGCCGGGCGCAGTTCGAGAACCTGAGCATCAGCGGTGCCACCGGCACCCATACCCTGCGGTTTACCGCCGGAGGTTTTGGCGAGGTTATCTCGAACCCCATCGAAGTCGGGAAGGAGTCATCCCAGATCCAGATCACCTCGTTCGCCCCCAACGAGCCGATCGTGGGTCAGACCGTGAGGGTGAGCTTCAATGTGACAGGTAACGGCGGACCGCCTACCGGCAACGTGACGGTGACGGCCGACGGCCCGGGTGAGACGTGCGCTGGCTCCGTGTCGCAGGGGTTCTGCGATATCGTCTTCACGGCTCCAGGAAACGACCGGAACGTCACGGCGACCTACGGAGGCGATGGCCGCTTCGACGGTGATACGGACACAGAGGACATCGACGTCGACCCGGCGCCTCCGGCCAATCAGCCGCCGACGGCAGGAAATGACCAGGCCACGACCGACTTTGATCAGGCGGTAACTATCGACGTCCTGAACAACGACGACGACCCGGAGGATGCTGCCCTGAGCCCCACCATTGTCTCGCAGCCAACCAGTGGCTCGGCAACTCCCAATGCCAACGGCACCATCACCTACGCCCCCAACTCCGGCTTCAGCGGGGACGACTCATTCAGCTACACCGTGAGCGATGGGTCTCTAACCAGCAACGTCGCGACCGTTGCCGTGACGGTGAATCCAGCTCCGGCTCCGGGTGTCCTCGGATTCCGTACCGAGCCGCCCACCACGGTCTCTAGCGGCCAGTTGCTCGACCCTGAGCCGGAAGTGGAGCTGCTGAATTCCAATGGGGATCCGCTTCAGGTGGACGGCGTGACGATCAGCGCGGTTCCGGTTCCCGCCGATGCGGCGATACTGGGCGGAACCACCAGCCTGCAGACCGACGGGAACGGCCGAGTCCGATTCGAGGATCTCTCGATCGAGGGTCCATCAGGATCCACGGTCGTGATCGCCTTCACGGCACCTGGATTCGAAACGGTCGACTCCCAGGCCATCCTGATCCAGGGTGACTGAGTGACCGACTTGCCCTCGACCCGCTCGGCTGCTTAGAATCCCCCTCCCGAACACATCGGGCGATTAGCTCAGTTGGTTAGAGCGCGCGCCTCACATGCGCGAGGTCGGGGGTTCGAGCCCCTCATCGCCCATGCCGAAGCAAAGGCCCCGCCTGGAGAGTCTCCAGGCGGGGCGTCTCGTAATACGGAGGACGGCTCCTACACCTCGAAGCCGAGCCGGCACGGGCTGATAGGCGTCTGGCGCAGTTGATGTCGGCGCGATGCACTGAAACCCCTACTTGGAGCCTCTCTCCGAGTGGGGCATAGATCACATCCTCCCTCGACCTCAATTGCTAGCTTCTCGCCTCCTTGGTGCCAGGCCTCATGGGCTTTCGGTACTGCTTCGAGGAGCCTCGCTCGCCGAGCTCCCCTCCTTTATAGAAGGCTTCCCCCGTGATCACACGCTTCGACAAGCTCCAGACGGAGCTGCCTCACCCCCGGAATCCATCCCCCAACTCGGCCGCCGCGGTTCAGGAGCTTTTGGGCGGCAAGTTCGGAGAGATGTCCACCTTCATGAACTACACGTATCAATCGTTCAACTTCCGTGGACGGAACGAGATGCGGCCGTTCTACGACCTCATCGCCAACATCGCGGCCGAGGAGTTCGGGCACATCGAGCTGGTCTCCTACGCTATCAATCTGCTGCTCACCGGCACCACCGAGCGCGGCGAGGACCCCACCGATACCCCGCTCGCCTCGGCGGCCGACGCCCGGAACACCTACCATTTCCTCGCCAGCGGCCAGCAGGCCCTGCCCATGGACTCGCAGGGGAACTTCTGGACCGGCGCCAACGTGTTCTCCAGCGGCAACCTCAAGCTTGATCTGCTGCACAACTTCTTCCTGGAGTGCGGCGCCCGGGCCTCGAAGATCCGGGTCTACGAGACCGTAGACGATCCCACCGCCCGCGCCTGCGTCGGGTTCCTGCTGGTTCGGGGCGGGGTGCACATCGTCGCGTACGCCAAGGCGCTCGAGAAGCTTTCCGGGGTCAATGTCGGCAAGCTCCTGCCCATTCCCGACATCAGCAACAAGCGGTTCCCGGAAGCGGCCAAGCACGAGGCCCGTGGACTGCACCGCATCCTGTACCAGTTCAGCCCCGAGGATTATCCCCGCGCAGGCGAGATCTGGAACGGCGAGCATCCCGAGGACGGGAGCGAGCTGGAGCTCCATGTGGGTGCGCCGGAGGGATTCGATCCCCCCGATCTCGAAGCCGAGCCGCAGCTGACGGCGCCGGCAGGCCCCGACATCGATCCTGAGATGTTCCTGGACGTGGCCGAGAAGCTGTTTCCGGAAGTGAGTGCCAGGAAGCGGCGGGTAAAGGCAAAGGCGCGTTAGCCCGTCTCCTACCTGTGGCCAAGCCCCGTTCGGTGAGCACCTCCGGGCGGGGCTCGGTATGGGGTGATACCCAGCACATCTATGTCTGGGCAAACCCGGTAGCTATCCCCGGGCTCGAAAGGGCCTTTGGCCTGGATTGGTGACTTGAGGGCCAACATTTCCCGTTCCATCGGAACACAGAGGAGAGACAGATGTTGAGCAACCAGATCATCCGAACCAGTGCCATACTGGGCATGCTACTGTTCGCCGGGGCAGCCCTGCCTGTTAATGCGCAGACCACCGACCAGCCGACTACCCGGGACATCGGGGATGATGACGGCTTCGACGATTGGGGACTTTTGGGATTGCTGGGTCTGGCCGGTCTTCTGGGCCGGGGCCGCAAGGATCGTGTAGTGACGGACACCCGTCGCGTCTAACGCAGTGGTGATGCCTGAAGCGGACCCGGGCCTTTATGGTCCGGGTCTTCTTTTTGGGTTCCGCGTAGCGAGGCCACGCAGGGCTATCTTTCCAGCCAGATAGGAACCGAATTTCGACGCCCCCTTGCCGATTCTCTATTTGTGGAAAACATTGGTAGGCTTCTTAACCTGGATACCATTTTGACATTTGGGCCGTACGGAGAATCGGCAGTTCTCACCGCTGACGATCCCAGCACCTGCAATCTGCTGAGCTATGCCGCCGGCCGGGGCCACCGCGAGTTTCGCTGTCTGTCCCGGACGCACAACCCTTCGAGCTGTGTGCCGTGCACCGACTTCTCCCCCTGGTTGAGAGAGCGCGTGCTTCGCCACGAAGTCGAGGGACTGTGTGAGTACCTGTGGCGGGTGCGCCGTGCCGATCCCACGGTGGAAGGCACCGGCGAGCAGATTCAGCGCCAGTACAGTGATCTGACCCGGGCCGTCATATCGGCGCCACTGTCGCAATATTTGCTGGCCGGTAACGACGAGGCCTATCTCGATCTTCGGGTGCTCCTGGTTATCCTGGCGGCACACGAGACCTTCTCCGGCTTCATCATGGCGGGCGAGGCTGCGGACTTCGCTGCCGCGGTCATGGCTCCTCACGCCCTGCGTATCAACCGGGCTCACGTTCTGGTCAAGCGTCGCAACCAATTCGTCCGTGACATGGGGCAGGAAATGGACTACTGGGCCTGCTGGGCCCCCCTGGCGCTGGATGCAATCCGGTCTCCAGTACCTCCCGGTGATGCCGCCTTCCAGTCCATGCTCGGGGCGCTGGCCACCCTGCCACTCGGTTCTCGCGCGCACGCAGTGGACGCATTGAGGCACCTGAGCGCCGATCCCGGAGTTCCCCGCACCCTGGCAAGCTTGAGCCGGCTGGAGACCCGCCGGCGCGGACTCGATGTCGACGATTCCTGCCGGCTCATCCTGCAGAGCGGCCTGGTCGTCCCGGCCGAAGACGCAGCCGCCTGGCTGGCTGGTTGGACTCGGCGGGACCTGCTCGGCTTTCTGGCGCAGTGCGGCGTCCGGGCTCCCAAGTCCTGGAGCAAGGAACGCCTGAGCGAGATGGCGTTGAACGAGTGCCCGGACCGGGTGCGCGACCGCATGGCAGAATCAGGGGCCGTAGAGCTTGCACCGGCCCATACCAACGCGGCGGGGCGACTGGCGGGCTACATCCTGGATGTGAAGGAGACCTGGCGGGTGTGGCTCGGGTTTGGGACCGGGATTGAGGGGTGAGGGGTAAGAAGTAAACGGAGTAGATCCTTCGGTCGTTTCACTCCCTCAGGATGACAGCCTGCTCACTACTTACCTCTCACCTCTCACCTCTCACCTCTCACTTAAATAAGCCCCCCCCTCCGCAGCTTCCCAATCTGATCGAACCGCTCTTCGTGGGCCGCCAGCACCTCGTCGGGCGACACCGTGGCCACGCCCGGCTTTCCCACTTCTACTCCGGCGGCGTAGTTGGCAAGCTGGGCCGCCTCGCGGATCGAGGCACCAGCAGCTAGCGCCGTGCCCAGCCAGGCGGTCACCGTGTCGCCCGCGCCGGAGACGTCGTAGATCCGGCGCGCGATGCTGGGGATCTGGATCAGTCCACCGTCCTTGGTCACCAGCACCATTCCTTCGGCGCCGAGCGTCACCAGGAGGTTGTCCACCTTGAGGCGGGTGAGCACCTCAGGCAGGGCGTTTCCGTTCTGCAGGTCGACCGCCGCGCCGAGCGCGGATTCCAGCTCCCGCCGATTGGGCTTGAAGACGGTAGCCCCGGAGTACTCGAAGAACTGGCGGTACTTCGGGTCCACCACGATGGGGATCCCCCTCCGCTTGGCCACCTCCATCACCGCCATGATCAGCGGCGGCGGCAGCGCGCCTTTGTTGTAGTCCTCCAGCAGCAGGGCATCGGCATCGGCGAGCGCCTCCCGCGCGGCGGCGGTCAGCCGGGCCAGGTCCGCTCCCTCCACCAGCGAATCGACTTCGTCGTCGATCCGGACGATCTGCTGCGACCGGGCGATGATTCTGGTCTTGGACGTGGTCGGCCGGCCGGCAATGGTGAGTACATGGCGGTCCTCCAGCCGGGCCACCGCGAGCTCCTGGCGGATGGCGGCTCCGTCCGAGTCATCGCCGACGGCGCCCACCAGCAGGCACCGGGCGCCGAGTGCGATGACGTTGGCGGCCACGTTGGCGGCCCCCCCGAGCGCGGCGTGCCGCTCCCGCACCGTCACCACCGGCACCGGCGCCTCGGGCGAGAGCCGCTCGGTGTCGCCGATGAGATAGCGATCCAGCATGATGTCACCCACCACCACCACGCGGCTGCTGGTCATCCGCTGAATCAGCTGGAGCACGCGGTCGCGGGTGAGCTGCGGTGGCGAGTGTCTCATCGAAGCACTCCTCTCCCGGAGAAACCCAGTGTAGCCTGAAGTCGGCCGACGAACCGGTTCTCGGTCTGGCCCGGTTGATGTCCGTCGTTGACCACGTGGTGGATGCCCGCCTCCCCGGTCAGCTCGAATGGCCCAGTCCCGCCGCTGAGTCCCAGCGCGGCGCGGTAGGTGCGCTCCACCACGCCGATGAACAGGGCGGGCGTGGACCTGACGCCGTTGGCGTCGGGCGGGGGGTAGGGGTCGTTGATCTCGCCCTCTCCCTGCCGGAGCAGTGTCAGCTCGGGTGACACCAGCCAGCGCGTCCTGAGTGGCAGCGTGAGCCGGAACGTGAGCTGGTCGTTGTCGCTGAAGTTCCGGCCGATGCCGATGCCCGCATCGGTGAAGTTGTCATGCGGATTGAAGGCGCGCAGCGCGAGGCTCGACACCTGGGTATACAGTGCGTGCCACGCGGCTGACCCACCCAGCGGCCCCTCCGCGCCGGCGGTGAAGCCCCAGCGGTCGCGATTTTGCTCGCGGTTCTGGTACCAGAAGTCGTCCAAGGCAAACTGAATGTTAAAGGTTGTGCGGCCGAACGCGCGCCAGCGCGCATCCACCCCGAGAAGGACGTTGCCCCGGTCGCCCAGGCCGATGGTGCTGGCGAGATAGTTGAGTGAGAGCGGATTGCGATAGCGGGTCTCGAAGTTGCGGTCGTTGCCGGACAGCACCCCCCCCTCCCAGAGCGCCAGGGACAGCCGGCTCGAGAGCCTGGCCTGGAGCCGGTGGAGGAAGTAGTAGCGGTGCACCGTCTGGCCCAGGCTGTCGACTTCGTCCTGGAGATCGGTGGCCACTGCCGAGAGCCGCAGGGTGGAGGTGCCGAGCTCGAGCGCCCACCCCTGGTGCTCGTACCCGTAGTTGCTGATCGGCAGGCCGGGCTGTCCCGGCGGGCCCCAATTACGATCCATCTGTCCGTAGAACAGCGTGCCGTACTTGAGCTGCGCGCTGAGGTAGGCGTCGGCCATGCGCCCCACCACATCTACGTCGGTCCGGCCGGGCCAGTCGGGGTCTACCGTGAGCCGCGGCTCGATCACCGGCCTGGTGACGGCGATGACGCTCCCGAAGGTGGCGGTGCCGAGGAGCTCGACGTAGGGCCGGGCGCCGGACGGGCCGGCGCTATGGAGCAGCTCGCGCCTCGCATGCGAGTAGGCCTGAGCCCCCGCTCGGCCCTCGAGCGACCAGCGGGCTGCTCCCGGCCCGTCCTGCAGCTCCTCGCGCAGGCTCCGGATGACCTTCGAGGCCGAGTCGGCGGAGCTGTCGGCCGCAGCGAGCACGCGGACCGCGTCGGCTCGCCGGAACGGCCGCACCATCGGAGACGGGTCCTCGATGTCGCCTCGGGCGATCAGATGCTCCAGCAGCGGCAGGCGCGGGTCGTCGAGCGGGATGTATGGGGAAGCCTGCGCGGCGACCCGGCTAGGGGCGAACACGCTGGCCAAGGCAATCGCGACGAGGAGCGGGCTGATTGGTGCGTGCATCGCGGCGAAAGGTAAGCGGAAAGGCGCTCTCCTTGTATCTCTCCCTCCGCCGTGCGTTTTTTCCGGACTTGGCCGCGCGAATATGGTCGGGAGCCAATCCCTAAACTGGGTATAGTGATGGCGAAACAGGACAGCCTCGATCCCCAGACGCGAGATCTCGTGCGGTTCGCCGCGGCCATCGCACAAGGGTACGAGCCGGAGCTCCGGGAACGAGTGGGGTCGCTGCGCTCGTCCCAGGTTCCCGTCAATTGGGTCGAGGAGCTGCTGCTGCAAAGCGTGCTGATGGTCGGATATCCCCGGGCCCTCATCGCCTTTACAGTCTGGCGTAAATTCAGCGGCATAGAAGCGCCGGCCACCGATCCGGACCAGGACTACGGACGGGCTGCCGAATGGACCCGGCGAGGTGAGGAGCTGTGTGCGGTGGTGTATGGCGACAACTACCGGAAGCTGCGAGAAAGCGTGTGCACGCTGCATCCTGCTATTGATTCATGGATGATCACCGAGGGGTACGGCCGCACGCTGGCTCGCCCAGGCCTCGACCTCAAGCTGCGCGAGTTGTGCACGGTGGCACAGACCGCTGTCCTCGAGGCACCTCGACAGCTGCACTCACACCTACGCGGCGCGCTGAATGCCGGTGCCACCTTCGGCCAGATCGAAGGAGTGCTCTCGATCGTCAACCCGCTGCTCTCGTTCGATCAGTGGAAAAAAATCAAACAGCTCTGGCGCGGCGTGCGTGAGGGCTGGACTCCGGGACACTGATGCTCATTGATCGCGCGGTCGTACGGGTGGTTGGCGGGACCGGTGGATCCGGTGCCAGCTCCTTCGCGCGCTTCAAGTACAAGCCCAAAGGCGGGCCCGACGGGGGAGACGGCGGCCACGGGGGAAGCGTCTACATCAAGGCCGACCCGAACCTGGCCACGTTGCTCGACTATCGCTATCGCACACTGTGGAAGGCCGACCGGGGCGAGCACGGAAAAGGATCCACCAAGACCGGTGCCTCCTCGGCGGACATCTACCTCCCGATTCCTCCCGGCACAGTCGTGCGCGATGTCACGACGGGCGATGTCATCGGTGAGGTGCTCGAGGCGGGCGATACCCTGCTGGTGGCGCGCGGCGGACGTGGCGGGCGTGGTAATGCCCGCTTTGCCACGTCAACTCACCAGGCCCCACGCGAATGGGAGCCGGGTGAGGAAGGTGAAGATCGCCAGATCGAGCTGGTGCTGAAGCTCATCGCCGATGTGGGCCTGGTGGGAGAGCCCAATGCCGGGAAGAGCACCCTGCTGTCCGTCATCTCCGCGGCGCACCCCAAGATCGCCGACTACCCATTCACCACTCTGGAGCCCAACCTCGGCGTGGTGGGCCTCTCCGGGCACCGGTCGTATGTCGTAGCCGACATCCCGGGCATCATTGAAGGCGCGCACGAGGGCAAAGGCCTCGGCTTTCGTTTCCTCCAGCACGTGGAGCGCACCCGGGTCCTGGCGTTCCTGGTTCCACTCGACAGCGATGATCCGCAGGCCACCTACGATCGGCTCCGGAGCGAGGTGCGCCAGTACAGCAGCGCGCTGGCCGACAAGGAGCACGTGGTGGTGCTCACCAAGCGGGATCTGCTCCCGGCCGACCACGCGCTTCCGGAAATCCGCGCCCCCGAGGCCCTATCAGTGCGGGCGATCTCCAGCGCCGCCGGATCCGGCCTCGAGGAGCTGAAGGAATATTTCTGGAAGGTGGTCGGACAGGCCAAGGCCAGCCAGGCGGTCGATTCGAGTGCCGCGTGGTCGGAGGAGGATGGATAGATGGACGACGAACGGGTCGCCTATCTGGCGCTGACCCAGGTACCCGGAATGGGAGCCGTCCGACTCAAGACCCTCCTCTCCGCCTGCAACACCGCGATCGGCGCCCATTCGGCGCCGATCGCATTTTTAGGCGCCTTGCCGGGCTTTTCCAGGGCCATCGCCAGCGCCATCAAGGCCACGCCATTGAAAATCGGCCGGGAAATCGCGGAGCACGCAGGGAGACTGGGCGCTGGGGTCATCATACCGTCCGATGCCGAGTACCCGGCGCTCTTGCACCATATTCCCGACCCGCCACCGGTGCTGTTCCTCCTCGGCGATCGGTCATTGCTCAGCCGTCCCGCCGCAGCCCTGGTGGGCAGCCGGGATCACTCCAGTTACGGCGCCGACGCGTGCCGAGCGCTTGCGGGCGCGGTGGCGCCGGTAGGCGTGGTGATCGTAAGCGGCATGGCGCGGGGGCTCGATGCCGTAGCACACACGGCCGCGCTGGACGCCGGGGGAACCACCATCGGCGTGCTGGGCAACGGCCTTGGCGTCATCTATCCGGCAGCCAACAAGGCGCTCTACGAGCGGGTGGCACAGGACGGTCTGCTCGTGACCGAGTTTCCTCCAGGCGAGCGCCCTAACGTGGGCAGCTTCCCACGGAGGAACCGATTGATCAGCGGGCTTTCCCGCGTGACGGTGGTGATCGAGGCTGCGATCGGATCCGGCGCTCTCATCACTGCCGGCGCCGCACTCGACCAGGGCAGGGAAGTGATGGCGGTGCCCGGGAACATCACCAGCCCGCTCTCGGCTGGGAGTAATCGGCTGATCCGGGATGGCGCGGCTCCGGTACTCGAGCCGGCCGACCTGCTCCAGCACTTCCCCGAATTCGTGTCATCCCCGAAGAAGACCGCTCTTCAACCGGCAAGCCCTCCATTGCCCGACGAGCTGTCACACGAGGAGCGGGAGCTGGCTGGCCTTCTAGGGCCGACTCCTATTCATCCGGATGAGCTTGCTACTCGATTCGGGCGTCCAATCGGAGAGATATTGGCGCTAATTTCTGGGCTAGAGATAGCAGGCGTCATTCAGCAGTGCCCGGGGAGACTCTTCCGTCGTGGTTGATTGAGCCCACCCCAGCCGCGGGTACGGCTCCCACCGCCGCGGGGCGAGAATGTGGAGATGCCTTCAGTTCGGGGGGGTGGGGAAGGCGCATTATCCCTTGACGACGAGCTCGTTCGCCTCGGCGTAAGGAATGGCATCATCCGCGAAGCGAAAAGTTCCGTGCTCCCGGATCTCGCGTGCTGCCCGGACGAATCCACCCAGCGCCGCGCGGCTCAGCGCCGACCCGACGCTGATCCGCCGCACGCCCAAGTCTGCAAGCTCGGCCACTGAGAAGGGCGCCGCCTTCAATCCCATCACAACGTTGACCGGCTTGTGCACCGCGGCGCACACCGTCCGAATGTCCTCCGCCCTGGTGAGCCCGGGTGGGAACAGCACGTCGGCCCCCACAGCCTCGAACGCCTGCAGGCGGCGGATCGTATCGTCCAGGTCGGGGCGGCCGTGCAGGAAATTCTCGGACCGGGCAACCAGCTGGAACGGGAACGGAAGGGCACGGGCCGCCTCGACCGCGGCGGCTACCCGCTCGACCGCAGCTTGAAAATCATAGATCGGACCCTTCGGATCGCCGGTGGCGTCTTCGATCGACCCGCCCACCAGTCCAGCGACTTCGCCCGCCAGGCGAATCGTTTCTGCCGCCGCTTCCGGTGAGTGGCCATATCCATTTTCCAGGTCGGCTGCGACCGGCAGATCCGTGGCGTCGACGATCGCTTTGGCATTGGCGAGCGCCTCAGAGCGACTCACGGAGCCGTCACCATCCGGCCGGCCGAGGGTGAAAGCCAGGCCGGCGCTCGTGGTGGTGAGCGCCTCGAAGCCAAGGCTGGTCAAGATCCGGGCAGTGCCCGCATCCCAGGGATTGGGGATGACGAACGCGCCAGGCCGATTGTGGAGTGCCTGGAATCGCTTCGCTTTCTCGACTTGAGTGGCGGGCATGATCATTCCTTCGGTCAGCGATCAGTTCTTGACGAGCCGGCGCTTACTCTCAGGAAGATAGCTCACCTAGATTTCGGTTCGTGCACATCTACCTCCACGTCCCCTTCTGCACCCGGCGGTGCAGCTATTGCGACTTTGCCATCGCGGTCCGCCGGGAAGTGCCCTCCGACGCGTACGTGAATGCCGTGCTCAGGGAGTGGAGACTCTGGCAAACGGATAGCGTCTGGGACCTCTCGCCCGAGGTGCACACGATTTACTTCGGTGGCGGCACGCCGTCGCGAGTCACCCCTGCCTCCATTGCCCGGGTGCTGGATCGGATCGGTGCCGACCGGGCCATCGCGGCCGGTGCGGAGATCACCCTGGAGGCCAACCCGGAAGATGTGACAGCAGCAGCGGCCACCGCCTGGCGCAGGGCCGGAGTGAACCGCGTGTCGCTCGGCGTCCAGTCGTTCGATCCCGCCGTCCTCCAGTGGATGCACCGCACCCATACCGCAGACCAGGTCCCGCTTGCAGTCGAAGCGCTGCGGTCCTCCGGCATCGACGATCTTTCGCTCGACCTTATCTTTGGCCTGCCGGCGGCACTGGGGCGTGACTGGGCCGCCGACCTGGCGCGCGCCTTTGCGCTCGAGCCCGAGCACCTCTCCTTTTATGGCCTGACTGTGGAGGCGCATACTCCGTTGGGCCACTGGACCGATCGGGGCGAAGTTGCTCCGGTGGCCGAGGACCGCTACGCGGCGGAGTTCCTGATGGCGCACACCGCACTCCGGGCTCACGGATACGAGCACTACGAGATCTCCAACGCGGGGCTGCCCGGACATCGCGCCCGACACAATTCCGCATATTGGCGCCGCGCTCCCTTTGTGGGACTTGGCCCCGCCGCGCACAGCGGGATGGGCAATGAGCGGCGCTGGAACGTGCGCGAGTGGGCCGCTTACCAGCGGCTGATCGAGTCCGGAAAGTCACCGTTGGAGGGCCGGGAAATGCTCGATGCTGCCGCGGTCACCCTGGAGGAGCTCTATCTCGGCCTTCGGACGAGCGAGGGTCTGGCGCTGCATCGGGTTCCCGCCACGCTGACCCGGCAGTGGGAGCAGGCCGGCTGGGCGACGGAAGCCGCGGGCCGGATCTGCCTTACCGCCGAGGGCTGGCTCCGTCTGGATGCGCTGGTGCCTTCCATACCCGCCTAGCGGCCCCCTAGATTTCACGCATGCCAACTCCAGATCAGCTGAGTGAACGCGAGCTGCGCGTTCTCGAAGCCGTTGTGCACAATTATATCAAAACTGCCGAGCCCGCCGGCAGCCAGACGATCGCGCGCCGGTTCGGGCTCGGGGTGTCTCCGGCCACGATCCGGAGCATCATGAGCGACCTGGAGGACAAGGGCTATCTCTTTCATCCGCATACCTCGGCCGGCCGGATACCCACCGACCGGGCATACCGGATGTATGTGGATGCCATCATGCGGCTCTCGCCCCCGAGCCATGAGGAGCAGCATACCCTCCGGTCGGAGCTGGTGGGGACCCGAAGCGCAGTGGAGGAGGTCCTTCGCCGCGCTGCCCAGGTTCTCGGCGTCCTGACGCAAGAGCTGGGTGTGGCGGTGTCACCCGCCCTCGATCACATGGTCCTCGAACGGCTCGAGCTGGTCCAGGTCACGACTGAGCGCCTGTTGCTGGTTTTCAACCTCCGCAGCGGCGTGATGCGTACGATTTTCGTTGAAGTCCCCGGCCAGGTGCCGCCGTCGTCGGTGCAACAGGTCTCCCAGATTCTCAACGAGCGCCTGGCTGGGCTCACGCTACAGGAGATTCGCAACACGCTCCCCGACCGGTTGCGCGACGCGGTTGGACCCGAGGGAGGCCGCGAGCTGCTGAACATCTTCATCGCCGAGGGCGATGGGCTCTTCGACTTGTCCAACGAGGACAACACGGTCGTCCTGGGCAGCGCGCAGATGCTGGCCGACCAGCCGGAGTTCGCTTCCAATTCTCGTATGCGTGATCTGCTCCGGCTGACGGAGGGGCGCGATCTGCTCAAACAAGCCCTTGCTACCCGGCGCCAGCGCGGCCTCTCGATCACCATCGGCGGGGAGAATCCCGATACCCGGCTCAGCGACTTCACCTTGGTCACCTCCTCCTATGAGGCCGGCGGTCTCAAGGGAGTGATCGGGGTCATGGGTCCGACCCGGATGCCCTACGACAAGATCATCGGACTGGTGGAACACACCAGCCGTCTGGTGGAGGGATTGCTGGAGTGAGCGATTTCTACGTCCTGCTCGGCGTCACACGTAGTGCGACCGAGGTGGAGATCAAGAAAGCGTACCGGAAGCTCGCCATGGAGTTCCATCCCGACCGGAATCCCGCTCCGGAGGCCGAGGGACGGTTCAAGGAGATCACCGAGGCCTATGAGGTGCTCAAGGATCCGGAGAAGCGCTCGGCGTACGACCGCTACGGCAAGGCTGGGGTAGGGGGCGGGGGCGGGTTCGGATTCCATCACGTAGACCTCAGCGAAGCGCTCAACATCTTCATGCGCGACTTCGGCGGGTTCGAAGGGATCTTTGGCGGAACCCGATCCCGTTCCGACGAGCGCCGGGGTCAGGACGTTCGAGTGACGGTTCGTCTCACGCTCACCGAGGTGGCTCTGGGCGTAAAGAAGACGGTCAAGATCAAGAGCCCCGAGCGCTGTACCGTGTGCGAGGGGAGCGGGGCCAAGGCGGGAACCAAACCAACGCCGTGTACCAGCTGCGGCGGTACCGGCGAAGTGCGCCGTGCGGCCCGCAGCATGTTCGGGCAGTTCATCTCGGTGGCCGCTTGCCCCACCTGCAATGGCGAAGGCTCCGTGGTGCGTGAGCCGTGCGAAGTCTGCCGCGGCGAGGGACGGGTGCGGGGGGAGCGAACCGTGACGGTGGACGTTCCGGCCGGGGTCTCGAGCAACAACTATCTGACCTTGCGGGGATATGGTGCCGCCGGTCCGCGGGGCGGCCCCGGCGGTGATCTGCTGGTCATGATCGACATCAAGGACGATGACCGGTTCGAGCGCCAGGGCGACGACTTGATTTTCGACCTCCCGCTCTCGTTCTCGCAGGCAGCGCTCGGCGGCGAGCATGAAGTGCCGACGCCGTACGGTGAGGAGCGCCTCAAGATTCCCGCCGGTACCCAGACCGAGACGGTCCTCCGCCTCCGGGACAAGGGACTCCCCGTCCTGGGCCAGGATCGGAAGGGCGACATGTTGGTCCGGGTGCACGTGTGGACTCCGGAGCGGCTCACTGCCGAGCAGGAGCGCCTGCTTCAGGAGCTCTCCAAGCTGGAGGGTGAGCCGCCCAAGCGGTCGCCCGGCTTCTGGTCCAAGCTGAAGGAAGCGCTGGGCGCATGAGCTGGTGGGCCATCGATGTGCGCCCGGCCGCAGAGCAAAGAGATCGGATGACGGCGTGGCTGGTCTCTCGAACCGGACACGCCGTGGAGGAGCGAGAGGACGGAACCCTGGTCAGCTTCGCGCCCGACGAGGCCAGCGCAGAGGCACTGGTGGACCAGCTGGAGCGCGAGGTCGACCCATCGGCCGAGACCCAGCGGCGGCGTGTGGACCCGGTTGATTGGACAACCCGCTGGCGTGATGGCCTGGGCCCCCGGCAGTTTGGACGGCTCACTGTGGTTCCCTCCTGGCTTCCGGAAGCCGCGCACCCTGACCAACACACCGTCGTGCTCGATCCCGAGAGCGCGTTCGGCAGTGGGGAACACGGCTCCACCCGCGCCGCGCTGATCCTCCTGGAGCGGTTGCTCCAGCCGGGGCAGCTGGTACTGGACCTGGGTAGTGGGAGCGGTATTCTGGCCATCGCGGCGGTGAAGTTGGGAGCGTCACGTGCCATCGGAATTGAGACCGACCCCGAAGCCAACCGGGTCGGCCTCCGGAATGCCGACCGCAACGGGGTCGCGGACAGGGTCGAATTCCTGGAAGGCGACGCGGGAGCGCTCGCTCCGCTGGTTGGGCCTGCCGGAGTGATCCTCTCCAACATCCTGCGCACCGCCAACACCGCATTGCTTCCGTCGATCGCCCGCGCTCTCGAGGCCGGAGGCCTCGCGATCTTCTCCGGTATGGAGCAGGCTGAGGCTTCCGAATTTCGCCAGGCGCTCAGGGCAGTGGGATTCGACCCGGTCCAGGAGACCCTGGACTCCGGCTGGTGGGCGGTGGCGGCGGGAAAGTCGGGAATGCCGGGAAGGACGGGAAGGTGAGAGTGCTCATCTCGCCGGCCAGCGCGGTGGTGGGCACTCGGGCCAGCCTGGACCAGACCGAAGCGCACCATCTCCGCGTGCGACGGGCCCGCGAGGATGAGGAGGTCGAGGTCCTGGATGGCTCAGGACTGACCGGAACCGGGCGGCTGGTGCGCGTCGGCTCGGACTGGATGGTCGAGATCCAATCGGCCGAGCGGCAGCCGGTTCAGCCGCAGTTGACGCTCGTTGTGGCAGCGGGAGATCGCGAACGGTTTTCCTGGATGGCGGAAAAAGCGGTGGAGCTGGGCGTGAGCGCGATCATTCCGTTGGAGACGGCGCGGACGGTGGGAGTGGCCTCGCGTCTCCGCGACAATCACGGAGAGAAGCTGCGCCGCGTGGTCCTCGAGGCCACCAAGCAGTGCGGCGCTGCCTGGGCTCCCACGGTAGAAGCGCCCCTGGCGTTAGATGCCTTCCTCGCCCGCCCGCTCCAGGGGAGGGGTTGGCTGGCCGATCCAGCTGGGGCGCCGCCTCCAGCCACGCTGGACGCTACTCCACTCACCGCCGTGATCGGTCCCGAGGGCGGGTTCACGGCGCAGGAACGAGCCGCACTACTCTCCGCCGGCTATCGGCCGGTGGCGCTGGGGACCAACGTCCTGCGCTTCGAGACCGCTGCCCTGGCCGCGGCGGCAGCGGTAGGCACAGCAAGGCTGCGAGGGAATCATGGCTGACTGTCTCTTCTGCAAGATCGTAGCGGGTGAGATCCCGGCGAAGATCGTCAAACGTTCGGCCGATGCGGTCGCGTTCCGGGATATCGACGCCAAGGCGCCGGTTCACCTGCTGGTGATTCCAACCCAGCACATCGCAGCCGTGCGTGACGCTAAGGGCCAGGATGGCGAGCGCCTGCTCGGCCGTCTGCTTGCGTTCGCCGCTGAGGTGGCGGGCGATGAAGGCCTGAATGGGGAGGGCTATCGAATCGTGACCAACACCGGCCGCAACGCGGGGCAGAGTGTGGATCACTTGCACTTGCATGTGTTGGGGGGACGGAAGCTGACGTGGCCGCCAGGCTGATGGGGGCCGGGAAGCCCAAGCAAGCGTGTCATCCTGAGCGAAGCGAAGGAGGCGAAACGTCGGGACCGTCGAAAAGTCTGCAGCGCCGAGCTGGTTTGGCTCCTTCGCTTCGCTCAGGATGACAGACCACCAACCCGCCCGCCTCTGCTTGCCCAGTCCCCCCGCCCCGAATAAATTCCCAACTTGTTCCGACACCTGCCCTTATCGGGCCGAGAGGGGTGAGTCAGCGAATGCCAGAAGTCGTCATTCACGATGACGAGAGCTTCGAGCGGGCACTCAAACGGTTCAAGAAGAAGTGCGAGAAGGCCGGCATCCTGTCGGACCTCCGCAAACACCGTCACTTTGAAAAGCCGAGCGAAAAGCGGAAGCGCAAGATAAGCGCCGCTGTCCGCAAGAGCCGGCAAGGTCCGCGTGTCCCCAGAGTCTAGCCTCACCGCCACCTTACGGACCGCCCTCAACGCAGCCCGCAAGGCGCAGGATAAAGAACGGACCCTCGTCCTCGGCACGATCCTCGCCAACCTCAAGAATCGAGAGATCGAACTTCGGCGCCCCGCCTCCGACGACGAGGTGTCCGACGTGCTGCGGAAGGGCATCAAGATGAGGCGGGAGGCGGTGGAGCAGTACACCACTGCGGCCAGGCCGGAGCTGGTCGCCATGGAATCCTCTCAGATCAAGATATTGGAGGAATTTCTCCCGCCGGCGGTGGATCCGGAGGAGATTCGGGCCGCGGTTCGGCAAGCCATCAACGCCGGCGCCAAGGACATAGGAAAGGTCATGGCTCAGGTGCTGCCGCGATACAAGGGCAAGGCCGACGGAAAAGTCATCAACCAGATCGTGCGCGAGGAGCTCCAGGCCGGGTGATGTCGCAGGTGGAACCTCTCTCTCATCCCGGGGTGCCGTCCAACACGCAGGGCGGCACCCCGGTGCCGTTAGCGGAGAGCCAGACCGCCGACGCGCTCGACACTATCGAGTTCTCGGTGGTGCTGGAGCGCGTGGCCGCCCATGCGGTTGGTACCCTGGGAGCCGATCGGGTGCGGGATCGATGGCCGACCGACGACGTGGAGTGGATCCGGGAGGAGCTGGCCCGAGTGGACCAGGTCGCAGGTCTCTTTCGCCGGGGCGATGCGCTCCTGGCTGAGCCCATTCCCGACGTCACCCGGGCGGTAGCACGGCTCAGAATCGAGGGCAGTGTTCTCGAGGGCGTCGAGCTCGCGGGGTTGCATCGGCTCCTCGTCGCCTCCCGTCTGGTTCACGCCGATCTGAGACGGGTGGCCGAGGTCGCTCCGCTGGCCAGCGCGCTCGCGCGACCGCTGCCGGATAAGAGCCTCGAGCGGCGGCTGGAGCAGTCGGTAGACCCCGAAGGGAACCTGCTGGACACCGCCAGTCCCCGGTTGGCTGCCGCCCGGCGCGAAGTACAGGCCGCACGACAGCGTCTCCTTCGCCGGCTCGACGCGCTGTTGCGGGGTCTCGACTCGAGCGCTGCAGCGTCGGACGCGTCAGTCACCGTGCGGGGCGGGCGATACGTGATTCCGGTGCGGCGCGATTCCCGCAGCCGGCCGGCCGGAATCGTGCATGACGAATCCGGCAGCGCGGGCACGCTCTTCATCGAGCCTTCGGACGCGATCGAGCTGGGCAACGCGCTGCGTGAGGCCCAGGTCGAAGAGGAGCGGGAAACGCTCCGGGTCCTGCGCGAGCTCACCGACCTGCTGCGTCCCCAGCTGCCGCAAGTGCGGGACGCGGTCGAGATGTGCGTCGCGGTGGACGACCTGGTTGCCCGGGCCCGGTACGCCGTCGCCAGCAACGCGGAGGCACCCGAGGTTGCCGCTGCGCCCAGCCCGCTCAAGATCCTGAACGGCCGGCATCCCCTGCTGCTTGCCGGCTCGGAGCCGGTGATCCCGTTCGACTTGGAGCTGGACCAGCAGGAGCGTACGCTCCTCATCAGCGGACCCAACACCGGCGGGAAGACTGTTCTGCTCAAGGCTGTAGGCCTGGCTGCGGCTCTGGCGGGCAGCGGCATCATCCCCCCGGTCGGTCCTGGCAGCCGGCTTCCGATATTCCGACGGTTCTACGCCGACATCGGCGACCGGCAGTCCATCGCCGCGAGCTTGTCCACCTTCAGCGCCCACGTGCGCATGCTCCGCCGGGTGCTGGAAGAGGCGGACGAGGCAACCCTGGTGCTGCTGGACGAAATCGGCAGCGGGACCGATCCTGCGGAAGGGGCGGCGCTGGCCGGGGCGACCTTGGTATCGCTTACGCAAAGGGGCTCCGTCGCACTCGCCACGACCCATCTGGGTACGCTCAAGGATCTGGCGAGTCACACTCCAGGAATCATTAATGCGTCACTTCAGTTCGATGCCGTAACTCTCACGCCCACATATCGTTTCCTAAAGGGGGTACCGGGGCGCTCGTACGGCCTGGCCATCGCTCGCCGACTGGGCATTGCGGCCGAGATTCTGGCGGATGCTGAAGCCCGAGTGCCCGACGCCGAACGCAGTCTCGACACGTTGCTGGCCGCCGTGGAACAGCGGGAGCGCGAGCTGCGGGCGTCACAGGGCACGCAGGCGGCGCGCGAGGTTGACCTCGAGTCCCTCTCGGCACGGCTCGCCTTGCAGCTGGAATCCCAGACTGCTCGGGACGCCGACCTCAAGCGCAGGGAGAAGGAAGCCGAGCGCCAGGGCCGGCAGCAGGCCCGGGCCTACCTGCTCGAGGCTCGGCAAAAAGTTGAGGAAGCACTGAGCGCGGCGCGTGGTGCAGTGGACGAGGCTTCGGCCCGCGAGGCGCGCAGGCTGGTGGAGGATGCGGTGCAGGCTGAAGGAGAGGCGTTGGCCGAAGCGGCGGGGCAGCGGGGCAGCGGGGCGGAATCGCTGGACATCGGGTCACGAGTCAGATTGGAGACCGGGGGAACCGGTGAGGTTACGGAAATTCGATCTGACGGCAGGGTGGTTGTTGCCGCCGGGTCGATTCGAATGGTGACAGAAGCTTCGAGCCTGACCGTGTTATCGAAGCGCGAGGAGACCAGATTACGCGACACTGCCCCACTGCCCCGCAGCTCGGCTGCGCCCCTCGAGATCGACTTGCGGGGAATGACAGGAGACGAAGCGGAGATGGCAACCATCGCGGCGGTGGACGCCGCGGTGTTGTCGGAGCAGCCGTTCCTCCGCATCATCCACGGCATGGGCACCGGCGTGGTGCGGGACCGGGTGCAGCGCGTCGTCTCCAAGGATCGCCGGGTGTCGGCTTATGCGTTTGCGCCGCGCAACCAGGGCGGTACCGGTGTGACCATCGTCGAGTTCTCCGCATGAGCATGATCCCCGACGAGACCATCGAGCAGGTCCGCGACAGCACCGATATCGTCGGGCTGATTGGAGAGTCCGTGGCCCTCAGGCGTACCGGCTCCGATTACCGGGGACCCTGCCCGTTCCACGGTGGTACCAACCGGAACTTCGCCGTCATTCCGAAGAAGGGCCGCTACTACTGCTTCGTGTGTCACGAGTCGGGAGACGTGTTTTCCTGGTTCATGAAGCGGCACGGCATGGATTACCCCACGGCGGTACGGGAGGCGGCTCGCCGCGCCGGCATCGTGATTCCCGAGCGCGCGGAGCGGGCCGGTCCCGATCCGCATGAACCGCTCTACAGCGCCATGGCTGTGGCCCACGATTGGTTTGCCCGGCAGCTGCTGGAGCAGGCCGAGGCAAAATCCGCTCGCGAGTATCTCGAGGGCCGCGACATCCCGCTCGACACGGCCGCCATGCTCGGCCTGGGGTTTGCCCCGGTGGGCAAGACGTTCTTCAAGGCCATGGCCGATCTCGGGATCCAGGAGGGGATTCTGCTTCAGGCGGGTCTGGCAGCCCAGCGCGATGACGGCTCGGTGATTCCCCGGTTCCGGGGGCGGCTCCTCTTTCCGATCCACAACTTGCGGGGCCGGGTGGTGGGTCTGGGTGGCAGGCTTCTGGGACCGGGCGAGCCGAAATATCTCAACTCCCCCGAGACCGACATCTTTCACAAGGGGAAGCAGCTCTACAATCTGCACCAGGCCAAGGGCGCCATTCGGAAGGAAGAATCGGTGCTCCTGGTCGAGGGGTACTTCGACGTGATCCGGTTATCTCTCACGGGAATCGAGCACGTCGTGGCACCGCTGGGCACCGCGCTCACGCCGGACCAGGCCGTGCTGCTCAAGCGGTTCGCTCCCGCCGCCACCATCCTCTACGACAGCGATCTCCCCGGCCTGCGCGCCACCTTTCGTGCTGGTGACGAGCTCCTGCGTCATGGAATCCGCGTTCGGGTTGCCACGCTGCCGCCCGGCGACGATCCGGACACGCTGGTGCGAAAGGGAGGGGCAGCAGCGCTGGACGGTGTGCTGCGCGACGCGATCGATCTCCTGGAGCGCAAGATCCAGATGCTGGAGCGGAAGGGCTACTTCGAGGGCGTCGAGCATCGTCGCGAGGCGCTCGATCGCCTGCTGCCTACCATCCGGGCCGCAACCGATCCCATCACCCGTGAGTTGTATCTTTCGCT
>DATMDQ010000147.1:0-26794 GCA_035557715.1 Gemmatimonadales bacterium | reverse complement strand
GTTCTATACCGATACGACGGTCTGCATCGGCTGCAAAGCCTGCGAGGTCGCTTGCAAGGAGTGGAACCAGCTCCCCGCGACGAGTGGCGGCAAGCACGAGATGAGCGGCGACAGCTACGACAACACCCGTCAGCTGGACGGGATCCACTGGCGGCATGTGAAGTTTGTGGAACAGTTCAGCGAGGACCGGGTTGACGGGCGCTGGCTCATGATGAGCGACGTCTGCAAGCACTGCGTCCAGGCGCCCTGCCTCGAGGTCTGCCCGACAGGCGCCATCATCCGAACCGAGTTCGACACCGTGGTCATCCAGTCGGACACCTGCAACGGTTGCCGGGCCTGCCTCGCGGCCTGTCCCTTCGGGGTGATCGGCATCAACGACGTTTCCAACGTCGCCCAGAAGTGCACCCTCTGCTACGACCGGTTGCAGGCCGGCATGGAGCCGGCGTGCTCGCAGGCCTGCCCTACGGATTCGATCCGGTTCGGCCCGATCCGGGAGCTGAAGCTGCAGGCCGAAGCCCGGGTGCAGCAGCTGCACCAGCTGGGCGAGGCACGCGCCCATCTCTACGGCGCGGACGACAAGTTCCTGGGCGGACTCAACTCGTTCTACTTGCTGGTGGATGAGCCGGAAGTATACGGCCTGCCCAGCTCGCCCAGGATGCCCACGCGAAACCTGATCCCTGCCTCGCTCCTCTCGACCGCGGGTGCTCTTGCGCTCGGACTGCTCGGAATGCTGGGCTTGAGGAAGCGGCGGATGGACGAGCGCGCCGCCAGCGCGGAGGACGCTGGTGTCTGACACCTTCTTCACCGCTTCGCCCCATTGGGGCTGGTGGATCGTCCTCTATTTCTTCGTGGGTGGCATCGCCGGCAGCGCGTTCTTCCTGGCCTCCCTGCTGAACCTGTTTGGCCCCTTCGCTACGCTCAGGGCAGGCTCCGCCGATCGCTCGCTGGTCCGCCTCGGCTACTATGTCGCATTCGCGGGAGTGCTCATCAGCGGCTTCGCGCTCACGGTAGATCTCACCCGGCCGCTTCGGTTCTGGCACATGCTGATCCAGAATCACACCGGCGAACCGATGTTCAAGCCGTGGGTGCCGATGTCCGTAGGGGTCTGGGGGCTGCTTTTGTTTGGCTTATTCTCGTTTCTGGCGGCGCTCGCCGCTCTGAGCGAAGAGCGGGAGCGCCCCGGGCTGTTGCAGTCGCCGCCGGTCCGCTTCCTGCGGCGCCGGGGACCGTCGACGGTGATTGCGGTGCTGGGGAGCATCTTTGGACTCTTCATAGCCGGGTACACCGGCGTGCTCCTCGCGGTCACGAATCGTCCCATCTGGGCTGACTCCACCCTGCTCGGACTCCTCTTCCTTGTCTCCAGTATCTCCACCGGAGCGGCGGCGCTGATTCTTCTCGCCACCTGGCGCCGAGCCGATCACCCCGCAACTATAGACTGGCTGACGTGGTTCGACCGAAATGTGCTGGTCCTGGAGCTCCTGGTGCTGATCGTTTTTCTGGTGTCGCTCGGCTCCGTGGCCCGGGTATTCCTCAGCTGGTGGGGCGTGCTGCTGGGGGTGGGGGTGGTCGGAGCCGGCATCCTGATCCCACTGCTGCTGGAGCGGGGCCGTGGCATCCCCGTACCACGACGGATGGTGGGCGCTGCGTCGCTGGTGCTACTTGGAGGCCTGTTGCTCCGGATGGTGATAGTGTTGTCGTCGGAACAGATCCATGTGCTCGGATCGGGAGTGACCGGTCCATGAACCGAGTCATCGCGGGGACTTTCTACTGCGCGTTACTCCTTACCGCCTGCTCGAGCCCCGAGGCCGCCAGGACCCGCGGCGGCGGCCCGGGCGCCGATGTGAAGAACCGGGGACAACCAGTCGAGCTCCACGCCGGTGCCCAGCCCTATCACAAGACTCCCTGCGTCACGGAGCCAGTCGAATGCAACGGACCGCTTCCGGTCTTCGGGCCGACACCGCCGCCCGACTAGCCGAGCTCGAGCGGCAGCGGCCCGAGTGGCACGCCTGGTTCAGATTGCTGAGCGAGGCCGAGCGCGCCCTCGACGACGCCGGATGGCGCACGCCGCTGGACGGGGCGGAGTCGGGTGACAAATTTGTCGATTCAGAGGATGTGCCGCTGTTGAACGGACGAGCGTTACAGGTGGACGCCGATGTCGCGCAGCGGCTGGTCAGGCGACTCGCATCTACCGCGGCTGTGGGGCACCTGCCTGATGCGGCCTCGCTTCGCTGGTACCGGCCCTCGGCAGCTGATGCGGTGGCCTTGATTGAAGCCGCAGTGCGGCAGGACCTGACCGAGCTCGCGGCACTGGCCGACGCGGCCGGGACCGAACGGGGCCCCCTGATCTCGGTGGCCCACCTGGCGGCGCTTCCCCTGCTACAGTCTTGCGGCCGACTGCTCGCCGATCAAGTGCCGCGCCACTGGCCCCACGGCTATTGTCCGATCTGTGGGGCCTGGCCGATTCTCGCGGAGCGCCGCGGTCTCGACCGGAGCCGCCGGCTGCGGTGCGGGCGCTGCGCTGCGGAATGGGAAGTCCAGTGGCTCTGCTGCGCCTACTGTGACGAGCGGGACCACGAGCGGCTGGGGTCGCTGGTGGCCGAGGACGGAGGAGAAACCCTCAAGGTGGAGACTTGCAGCAGCTGCCAGGGGTACCTCAAGTCGATCGCAACCCTGCAGGGGATCCCTTCATTTGAGCTCCTCCTCCGTGATCTCGAAACCGTCGAGCTCGATCTGGTAGCGGTACAGCGGGGCTACGGCCGGCCGGAAGAGAGCCGCTTCAGGTTGAAAGTGCGCCTGGTTTGACCTCTCCTGTCTCGTCATTGCCCTTGCGGCCGGCGGAGGTCTGCCGGCGCCTCCTCGCGGCCCTCGAGGCTTCCGAAGGACGCCGCCGTAGACGGAAGCGGAACACCACGCCCGACTCGATCGGAATGGCGATCAAGCGCACGATCCTGAAAGAGACCGTGCGCCACGACCCTGATCCGGATGCCTACGAGGGGTGGCTGCTGGAGCGCTGTCGGACCCAGGACGAGCCCAGCGGGTCGATGCGGGCAATGGCGCTCGACATTCTGTCCGACTGGCGCCTGGCGCAAACGTCAGTGACGTTCCGGAGCTGGCTCGAGCAGGGCGCGCCATCGGATGATGCGGCATCGTAGCTATTCACCCACGTCGAGGTCTCACTTATCCTCGATACGTGAGCCGTACCGCACTCGCTCCTGTGACACTCGGCACGGTTCCATACCAAACATCGCGTAATAATTGCCTCGGACTTGGGGACCCGGCGTAATCGCCGCTGGGCCTGTTGCCCCTCTGGGGTAGCCTGCTACGGAGTGAGGCGAGTCATGGCTGCGTCGTCGAGAGCATTCTCGCTCGGTGACACCTTCTTTGCTACTTTGCTGCACAGTGGCAAAGTACTGGGCCATTACTCA
Source organism: Gemmatimonadales bacterium (assembly GCA_035557715.1). Classification (GTDB taxonomy): domain Bacteria; phylum Gemmatimonadota; class Gemmatimonadetes; order Gemmatimonadales; family GWC2-71-9; genus CAVVWJ01. The sequence continues at coordinate 23,369 of DATMDQ010000147.1, read as the reverse complement.
TGACTCCCGCGTGCAGCCACTTTTGCCATGCTACTCGCGACGACGGAGATGTGCGCAATGACGCAGCCCGCCCGCGAGACCGTGCTCGTGGTAGACGATGAGGAGATGGTGCGCCGGCTTGCCGTGCGCATGCTCCTGGGGAAGGGATATAGAGTGCTCGAAGCAAGGAGCGGAGAAGAGGCCGTCCGGATGCTTCAGCGCGGGTCGCAAGATATCGACGGCGTGCTTACCGACCTGGCTATGCCTGGCCTCGGGGGCCGGCAGCTGGGAGAGACGATCTCCGCCTGCTGGCCTCGGGTCCGGGTCATCTATATGTCGGGATTTGCCGCGAAGCGCATGGTGGACGACGGGTCGCTCGACCCGAAGGACCCGTTTGTTCAGAAACCGTTTACGGCGGAGCAGTTGAACAGAACGGTCCGGGAGGCGCTGGCGCGCCCTAGCCAGCAGTAGCGATGCTCAGTGGGCCTCGGGGCGGGCCTGCACATCGAAATGCTTCGCTAAGACGTAGGTGACCCTCTCAGTCACCTGGATCCAGAGTCCTTCCATGTCGTCCTTGTACTCGCCTTCCTGCACCACCGGATACCACCGCTTCGGATCGACTCCAGGATACAAAGGGACCCAAGCCAGCTTCACTCTGGCTTCCAGGGGGCGGCTACCGTCGGGGCCGGTGCCGGTCGAGCGGCGATCCCGCACGTGCTGGGGGATTGCATGCCAGAAATAGTCGTGGGACTCGAGCATCGTCCTCCCCCATAAGGTTGGGCCGGGAGCCGTTGTCGCGGCCGACTCCGTGTATGGTGCCGGCGATCCCTATTCTACCCACCCCCCCGAGGAATTGGCAATCTGGGCTACAGGATCTTCTTTCCGAAGGCCGACTGAACCAGCTCGACGGCAAAGGCGGCTGAGGCGTTTCCCTGGTCCAGGATAGGATTCACTTCGACCATCTCCAGCGAAGTCATCACTCCGGCGTCCGCGATGACTTCCATGATCAAATGAGCCTCACGATAGTCGAGCCCACCCTTCACCGGCGTGCCGACGCCTGGCGCAACGGTCGGGTCGACGGCGTCGAGGTCAAAGCTCACGTGGACGTAGTCGGTTCCGTCGGTGACCCGGGCAAGCGCTTTCTTCATGACCCGATCCGCGCCGTGCCGGTCGATGTCCGACATGGTGTGGACCTGAACTCCGGTCTCCTTCAATCGGCTCTTCTCTCCAGTGTCGAGGCTGCGGATTCCCACCAGGGCGACGTTCCGGGCCTCGAGCTTGGGAGCAGCGCCGCCGATCTCGGTGAGCTCCTTGACCCCGAAACCAAGCAGGGCAGCCAACGGCATCCCGTGGATGTTGCCCGACGGTGAGGTCTCGGGGGTGTTGATGTCGCCGTGCGCGTCGATCCACAGCAGGCCGAGCTTCTTGCCTAGCCGTTGGCAGAAGGCCGCGATGCCGGAGACGGTGCCCACCGCGATGGAGTGATCGCCACCAAGCACCAGAGGGAAGTGGCCGCGATCCATGATGCGCTCCACCTTGCGCCCCAACAGAGCCGACGCCCGCGAGATCTCGGCGAGATAGCGGGCGCGCTCGTTTCCGACCTTGAGCTCCTCCATGTTCTTGATGACGATGTTGCCGTCGTCCACCACCTTGTGACCGAGCTCCCTCAGCCGATCGGCGACACCCGCGATCCGGATGGCGGAAGGGCCCATGTCCACGCCCCGCCGGCCCGATCCGAGATCCATCGGAGCCCCGAGGATGTGAATGATCATGCGCGCGGGCGCCAGCGGTGCCGATCCAATGGCACCGTGCCCCTGGCGTCCAGCGCGATCCCTTCCCGTTCCAGCAGGATCCGCTGGACCAGCTCCCCGCCCGGCGTTGCGCGGGTGCTGATCCGTCCTGCCGCATTCACGACCCGATGCCAGGGCACGATGCTACTCTGAGGCAGTGCGTGGAGGGCATAGCCAACCTGGCGGGCGTGCCCGGCAAGGCCGGCGAGCGAGGCCACCTGTCCGTAGGTCGCCACCCGGCCTTTGGGAATCCGCCGGACCACTCGATAAATACGCTGGTAGCTCACCCGGCTGATGGAATCAGGCGCGCCGCTTCATGCCGGACGCCAGCAGCACCAGCCCGGCCACGATGGCGATGCCTCCGGCCCAGGTGGGAACGGCCTTCTTCGTCTCCACGGAAGCCTTGAGGTCGCCAACCTTGAGAACCTCGTCCCGGTCCCGGTAACTGACGCCTCTGAAGATCACGAAGGCCCCGAGGACGAGGAGGACAACCCCGATGAGAGCTTGCGGTCGCATGAGCGGCTCCAATCCTTGGTAGGTGACGGTAGGGTCAATCGCGGTGTACGGTGTCCGACGACGCCAGTCGCTCCCAGTTGAACAAGAGGTAGAGGCCCACCGCTACCAGCAGCAGGCCGACGATCAGGGAACCCGGTCCACCGTAATCTTCATAATTGAACGGCACACCGGCCTGCATACCCTTGATCATGGTCAGCACACCGAAAGCGATGCTGACCACACCCAAAAGCGCGAGAAAACCAAAGAGCGCACGCATGATCACCTCTAAATGAGTAGCATCCTTGTCAGCCTGATCGGGTCCGCGGGGTTAGTGTAGCAGACATTATCCCCCACCGGGAGTCCCGGGTGACGTCAGAAAGGTACTCCGGCCCAATGAAGCTGACGACTGCAAGCCAGACGGTCGCCGTGCCCGAGCCAAGCGAGCTCGCTCTCCAGTATTACCGGAGCGGCAACGTGTTGTGGGCGGTGTCGACCGGGCTGAGCTTGCTCATCCCGGCGTTGCTGTTGTTCACCGGCATCTCGGCCCGGCTCCGCCGCCTGGCGCAACGGATCGGCCGCCGCTGGCTCCTGATGGTTGCGCTGTACGCGTTGTTGTTCACCCTGGTCACCGCGCTCCTTACCCTGCCAGTCGCCTATTACGAGGGGTACGTCCGGCAGCACGCGTACGGGCTCTCCAATCAGAGCCCCGGCAGGTGGTGGTGGGACTGGCTGAAAGGCGTGGCAGTCAGCGGAGTAGGCCTGGCGCTGGTGCTGGGGATTCCCTACCTGCTCCTGCGCCGAAGCCCGAGGCGATGGTGGCTGTATGCCGGACTCGCGAGTATCCCCGTAGCCACTTTCGTCCTGCTGGTTACGCCTATCTGGGTGGACCCGCTCTTCAACGACTTTGGCCCCATGAAGGACAAGGCACTCGAGGCGCGGATTGTGTCACAGGCCCGGCGGGCGGGAATTGAAGGCAGCCGGGTCTACCAGGTGGACAAGAGCGTGGACACCCGGACGGTGAATGCCTACGTCACCGGGCTGGGCACCACCAAGCGCATCGTGCTCTGGGACACGATCCTGGCTCGGCTGGAACCGGAACAGGTCCTCTTCGTCACCGCCCATGAGATGGGCCACTTCGTCCTCAGGCACACCCTGATGTTCATCTTCGGGGCGGCAGCGCTGATTACGGTGTCGCTCTACGTGGTGCACCGCACTGCGGGCTCACTGATCGCCCGGTTTTCCAGGCGGTTTGGATTCAGCGACCTGTCGGACGTGGCCTCATTTCCCCTGCTCCTGCTGCTGGGAAGCGTGGTGTCGTTAATCCTGGTGCCGGCACTCCTGGCATTGAGCCGCTACCAGGAGCACGAGGCCGACCGGTTCGCGCTCGAGCTCACCAGGGACAACCACGCGGCCGCTACCACCTTTGTTCGGCTGCAGGCGGAGAACCTGTCGATTCCCCGCCCTGGACCGGTATACATGTTCTGGCGAGGGAGTCATCCTGCGCTCGGAGACCGGATTGATTTCGCGAATCGCTGGAAGGACGGGAACGACGGGAAGGACGGGAAGGACGGGAAGGACGGGAGAGAATCTACCTCGACGCGGCGCTAGGCTCTTTCTTCGCAAGCATGGACTTGTTACAGGAGCCAAGTCATCCCGCCGGCATTACGGTGAAGTTGGTCCAGCCTCGCCCATTCTCCTGAGTGAGAATCCGACCACCAATCTCCGCGAGCACGTACCACTTTCCCATCCTTCCCGTCCTTCCCGTCCTTCCCGCTTGTGTCGCTTATCACTGCACTCCGGTGCCCAGGCAGGCATATACTGGTGCAAAGTGCTAAGGTCCGCGCCTCGAGTAGTCTGAGCCATTCGCCATCAGGGAGGACCCTATGAAGGTTCACACAGCCGCCAGTTTGGTTCTCGCAGCTCTCACCCTGAGCGCGTGTGGCGGCCGTAGGGCAGTCGAGATGAGTCCTGGTACCGTAGCCGTAGCGAGCCGCTGGAATGCCACCTTGACCAGCCCTCCCGAACTGGCCGGTGTCTCGTCGATTCAAGGCTCCGGGTGGATGGGACCCAGCGAAAAGAACGCCGACCGTACCGATGCTGCGGTGAACCTTTCTAACGCGGTTCCCGGTGGCCTGCACCCCTGGCACGTGCACCGCGGGCGGTGCGGGCAGGATCAAGGGATTTTTGGTCCAGCGGAGGCCTACAAGCCACTCAAGGTGGGAGACGACGGACGCGCCACCTCGAAAGCCGAGCTAAATGTCCCGACCCCGAAGACTGGCCAGTATTTCGTCAACGTGCACGCATCGGCCCAGAACATGCGGACTATCGTAGCCTGCGGGAACCTCGCGCCTCCGGCGGGGTGAGGGGCTATTCGCTATGGGCCATGGGCTCTGGGCTACTCCGCTCAGCGATCAGCCCATAGCCCATAGCCATTCAGCCCAGGGCCTTCTTTATCGTCCCCGCCAACCAATCGGCCTCGCGCTTGTTCCGCAGCGAGCTGCCCACCTTGATCTTCTTACCGTTCTTTCGCACGACCATGACATCGTAATACACCGTTGTACCCGCCTGCATGCCAGTTGAGGTGATTACATCGGCAACCTCGGACGCATGCAGCGTGCGCTCCCGCCCGGGAACGAGATACCCGCTGGCCCAGGTGAGCGTCCCGGCATTCACGGTCACCCGTGAGACCGTAAGCCACAGGTCGAGCACTCCGATAACGATGAGTAGCCCGAACAGTCCGGTGACGATCGGGAAAATGAGCGGCGCCCGGAAATACAACTGGAGGGCGATGCAGCCGAGCCAGAGCAGCAGGAAGAGCGTGAGGCTGGTTGCTGCCCCCGGATTTCTGGCCGCCGGGAACAGAACCTCGGTGCCGCGGCGATTGGACGTGACCGCGATCCGCGAATCGGCGGGCTGCTCATAGTTGGATCCGGCGAGCGGGTCCTGAGTGATTCGCTCCTCTTCCGCCGACAGTGGCTGGCCGCTGGCCGAAGTCCGGAAGACCGGAACCTCGAATTGAGCCTCGTAGTCCACGCCCGGCACCGTGGCAGCCAGCCGAAGCCGCCAGAGGACCCGATTGGTGGAGTCGGCGTCATCGCACGGCTCGGCGTCCGCCGGCAGCCGGAAGGCCACCGGGATGTGGGTCTCCATCGCGGCAGCGGTACGGCTGGGCTCACCCGGGACCAGCCGTTCGTCCTGCCACAGGATGCTCTCGGATGTGGAGCTGTTCTTCCCACTTCGGGTCCTCACCCGTCGCACACAGCTGAGGATGACCTGGAATCCTTCCGCCGGCTGCATGGTGGCGGGGGCGCGCACCATGCCGGTCAGGGTACGTCCGATCACGCCGGGGATGGTAGACAGCTCGAGCCGGGACACGCCGTACTTCCGGTAGCGCAGTGTGGCGCGGACCGCCCAGACCACGAGCCCGATGCCCACGAGTGGGAAGAGGAGTGCGAGAAGAGCAGCAGGCTTTCCTTCCTGAATGGCGGCGCGCACCCCAAGGAATCCGGTGGGAAAGCTGACCAGATTCCAGAAGGCGGCGAAGAGCCACGCGGTGAACATGGTGACGCGGCTGGAATCGATGATTCGGCCGGAGGCCCAGTCCGGCCGCCAGAGCCAGGGTCTGTCCGGGTGGCTGGCTTCAAGTGCGGCCTGCTCCTTGAGCCTTCTCCGCCCGACCAGGGTGGCAGCAATCCCGCCGAACCCCACGCCCCCAAACGTGACCGCGAAGAGGCCAAGGAAGAGCGCTTCGGTCCAGTTCCTCGCGGCCGCTCGCTGCACGGCCGTGACCGCAGTGAACGCCCCGACCGCGGCAAACGGAAGCAGGAACAGGATGACGCACCCGAAGCCCAGATTGAGGTTCTGACGCGAAGGTCTCTTGGCGGCCACGGTCGCCTACTGTCCTAGGTGAGTTGCGACTCGATCGGAGTATCGGCTCGGCCACCCCACTCGGCCCAGGCGCCGTCGTAGACCGCGATTTTGGTCTGCCCAATCAGATGAAGGCTCAAGACCAACGCGCACGCGCTGGTGCCGGATCCGCAGCTGGCAACAACCGGCTTGGAGAGGTCAACACCTGCAGCAATCAACCGGCGGCGCAGCTCGTCCACCGGCCAGATGGTGCCGTCAGGCCGCACCAGCTCGGTATATGGCAGGTTGACGCTGCCCGGAATATGGCCACCTCGAAGTCCGGGACGGGGCTCCGGCTCCACTCCGGCAAAGCGGCCGGCGGATCGAGTGTCCACCAGCTGCTCCACCGGCTGATCGATGTTGGCTCGCACCGACGCCAGATCGCGAACCACTGTGGGGTCCAGCCGAGCGGTGAACCGGCCGGGCGGATGGGTGATGATGCCCCGGTCGAGGGGCCGGTTCTCTTTGCGCCACTTGGCAATGCCGCCATCCAGTACGGACACTCGATCGTGTCCGAATGCTCGGAACATCCACCACACCCGGGGCGCGCTGAGATTCTGTCCCGAGCCGTCGTACACCACGAGATGATCGGAATCGCTCAGTCCGAGGGCCGCCATGCGTTCCGCGAACCGTTCGGCCGCCGGCAACATGTGCGGCAACGAAGTACTCGGATCGCTGTTGGCGTCGACATCGAAGAAGACCGCTCCAGGAATGTGTCCGGCGGTGTATTCAGCGGCAGCGTCGCGTCCGCTGGCTGGGAGATACCAGGAACCATCGATGACGCGAAGGTCGCGGCGGCCCAGATTGGCGCTGAGCCATTCGGTAGAGACCACCGGCGGTGGCGACGCGTTCACGGGATCAGGAGCACCTTGCCCGTAGTCTTGCGGCCCTCCAGCTCCCCGTGGGCCTCGGCTGCCGCAGCCAGGGGAAACTCGTGACCGATGCGCACCTTGAGTGAACCCTCCGCGACCCAGCCGAGCACCGCCGACGCCCGGTCGACCAATTCCGCCCGGGTTGCCACATAGGCACCCACGCTCGGGCGGGTGAGAAAGAGCGAGCCCTTCTGATTGAGGATCTGCGGATCGATAGCCCGGACCGGTCCGCTCGACTGGCCATACAGCACCATCATTCCTCTCGGGGCGAGGCAATCGAGCCCCTTGGCGAATGTCGTTTGTCCCACGGAGTCGTACACCACATCGACTCCGCGCTGGCCGGTCAGCCTCATCGTCTCGATCTGGAAGTCCTGCTGGGTATACAGAATCACTTCCTGGGCACCGGCCTCACGGGCCAGCCTGGCCTTCGCTTCGGTGGAGACGGTGCCGAAGACCCGGGCTCCCCGACGCCGCGCTATCTGACACAGCAGCAGGCCGACCCCACCAGCGGCCGCGTGCACCAGGCAGACGTGCCCCGAGTGCAGCGGGAATGTGGAACAGGCCAGATAGTGTGCGGTCATCCCCTGGAGCATGAGCGCGGCACCGAGACGGATACTGACCTCATCCGGCAGCTTCACCAGTCGTTCCGCCGGCGCCAGGGAGAACTCGGCGTAGGACCCGGCAAAGCTCTGCGACGCTACCCGGTCGCCCTCACGCACGCTGGTGACACCGGGCCCAACCTCGACCACAATGCCGGCGGCCTCAGAGCCCGGTATGAAGGGGGGCTGCACCTTGTAGAGGCCGGTGCGCTGGTAGACCTCGATGAAGTTGACGCCGACGGCTTCGAGCCGAACCAGCACCTGACCCGGACCGGGGGAAGGCCGCTCGACGCTCTCGTATCGCAGCACTTCGGGACCGCCGACCTGATGAACTCGGATGGCTTGCACGAGTGATCCGGGAGGGAGGTAACCTAAGCGGCGATGGCGTCCTGGAGCACGTCATCGGCAGGTGCGCGAGATCGCCTGGTATAGCGATCGAAGAAAGCGCGTGCCTGTTCGAGATCGGAAGGATGAAAGTAATGCGGACCCAGGCCGCTACAGCCGGTCAGCGCAAGATCAAAGAGATCGGCGGCGGTTCGCGCGATCGCGGGATCGTGCAGCCCCAGCCGTCCGGCTCGCTCGAGGAGCCCGAGATCGGGAAGCGGCAGGAGGTCCGCAGCGGCACGCAGGGCCCGGGAGTCGTAGAGGATGCCCGCCGTCAGCGCGAGCGGAGCGGCATACCACTCGGGCGCGATTGCATCCGCCGACCTGAGCTCCAGATGCCCGCGCGGGCGCACCTCGGGGAAGAGTGTGCTCAGGTGGTCCTGCCACTCCTCTGCGGTCGGACTGGCACGATTGAGCCACTCTCCGAATGGAAGGTGCTCTCCGCCCAACATGGGAAAGAGGATGGCCGGAGCGTTCAGCGCAAACTCCAGGTACGCCTGCAGGGGCGCGCGCTCATCGAACGGGATCCCGGTGCGGGCTGGATCGAGCCGACGCCAGACCTCGGCCCGGGCACTCTGATGGCCGGTAGGCTCACCCGCGTAAATCGGAGAGTTGGCGAATATCGCGACGACGTAGGGCGCGGCCGCGTTCAGTACCCGCCAGCGCAGCCAGGGCTCGTCATCGAAATCGACGCTCACCTGAAAGGCCGCGGTCTGTCTCATCATCCGCGCCCCGGAAGGTCCCAGGCGGCCGAGGTAGTCAGCCATCCGTTGATACCGGTTTGCGTGGATGACCATCGGTGCCCGCTCGGCCGGGTTCAGTGGATCGATTCCCACGGCCAGCAGATCGATGCCCTCTCCCGCCGCGGCGACGCGCAACGGCAGCACAACCGATCGTAGGAGGGCAAGCAGGGAGGAGGCTGAGCGGCAAGCGGGAGAGCTGTACTCCAGCTGCCCGCCGGGCTCGAACGTCAGCGTGCCCCCGCCCGGGAGGGTGAAGCACGGGGTGCCCTTGGAGGTACAGCTTTCCCGCCAGCCCTGCCTGCCACCGTAGCGCCGCAGAAAAGGCAGGGTGGAAATGGCCCCGTCGCCCACCAGCCCGCAGCGCCGTCCGGTGAGCGACTCGACCGGAATGAACTCGACCTCGGCGCCGAGGCGGCGCGGCATCAGGGAGCCGGCGATCGGTCCGGAGAAAACCCGTTCCGCCAGGTCAACCACCAGCGCCCCTCGCGTCATCGTCATGCGGTGACCCCGATGACGAGGGCGAACAGGGCTTCCGGATCCGGTCTCCAGGTCTCGATCCGCAAGCCCGCCCCCAGGAACAGCTCGTCCACACTGCCCCGGTCGTGCTTGCAGCTGATCTCCGTCCTGATCGATTCGCCCTTGGCAAACGGCACCAGTCCGATTCCTGGAATCCGGACCTCATGTTCCAGCGTGGAAACCAGGTGCATCTCGATCCGGTGGTTGACCATCTCGTAGAAGGCCCGATGCTCGAACACGGCGGGATCGAAAGTGGCGTCCAGCTCTTGGTTGAGCACCAGGAGCATGTTGCGGTTGAACTCGGCGGTGACTCCCCGGGCATCGTTGTACGCCGCTTCAATCCGGCTCACATCCTTGCGCAAATCAACGCCCAGAAGCAGCCGGTCGTTCTCCGCCATCGCCTGCCGAACCCGGCTCAGGAGGCGGATGGCAGCCGGCGGGTAAAAGTTGCCGATGGTGCCACCGAGGAAGGCGTACAGGGCGGGATGCGTCAGTCCCCGCGGCCGCTCGAGCTCCTCGGCGATGTCGGCGACCACAGGCTCTACCGCCAGGCCGGGATACTCCCGACGAAGCTTTACCGCGGTCTGGTTCAGAAAGCTGGCGCTGACGTCCATCGGCACGTACCGGTTCCGAGTACCCGCGGCCTGCATCGCGCTGAGGATGATCCGGCTCTTCTCCGCGCTCCCCGCGCCGAGCTCGACCAGGGCCCGCGTCCCCAGCTCGGGAATGAGAGCCGGCATCCAGTCAACCAGAATCGATCGTTCGGTCCGGGTGGGGTAATACTCCGGCAACCGGGTGATCTCCTCGAACAGCTCGGAGCCCCGGTGATCGTAGAAGTATTTCGGCGAGAGCTCTTTCTGCGGAGCGGACAGGCCTGCGGCCACTTCGGCGAGCATGCGCGGATTGGGGGGGTAGTACGCCGGCGCCGTGAGCCGGGCCCACTTGCCGGAGATCCTCGGTTCAGTCATCGCGGGCGCACCGAAAGCCGCTGAAGATCTGGCGGCGGATAGGGTAATCCCAGTTCCGGAATGTGTTGCGAATGGCTCCTGGGCGAGTGGCCCAGGACCCACCGCGGAGCACCTTGTACTCGGGCCCGAAGAACGCCTCCGAATACTCCCGGTAGGGAAAGCTCTGGAAGCCCGGATAAGGGCTAAGGTCGCTGGAGGTCCACTCCCAGACGTCGCCGATCATACCGTAACAACCCAGCGGCGACACGTTCCGGGGATAGCTGCCTACGGCCCTGGTACCGAACGACAGCTGGTCCACATTGGCCAGGTCCTTGGACGGCGGCTGGTCGCCCCAGGGGTAGGTGCGCTTGGTGCCGGTAGCGGGATCCCATGAGGCAGCCGCTTCCCACTCCAGCTCGGTTGGCAGCCGCTTTCCCGCGAAGCGCGCGAATGCCTCGGCTTCGTAATACGACACATGACATACCGGATGCGACGCCTGCACCGGGCCGGTCAGGTCCATGGAGCGAGTCATCCAGGACCCCTCTACCCAACTCCAGTACATGGGAGCCTGTGCACCGCATTCTGACAGCCATCTCCAGCCGGCATCGGACCAATACTCTCGGGCCGAGTAGCCGCCGGCGGCGATGAAGATCACGAAGTCGCCGTTCGTTATCGGATACTGATCGATCGAGAAGGGAGCGAGCTCCACCCGATGGCGGCCACGCTCGTTGTCGTATGCCGCCGACCGATCGTTGGTACCGATCTCCACCTCTCCACCGGGGAACCGGAGCATGGTGCCGCGACCGGCCGGCGGGGTGGACCCAGAATCTGCAGGCAGGTCGAAACGCGCCACTGGCGAGTACGGGCGCCCGCGCTTCAGCTGCAGGGTCTGAAGGATCGTCTCGTTGTGCTGGTACTCGTGCTGCAGCACCATGTTGTAGACGTATCCGTCGCGCAAAAGCGGGTTGCTGGGATGGAAATCATTGACCGCCAGCCGGCCAAGCACCCGGCCGCGAATCTCATCCATGATCTCCCGGCATTCGTCGATCCCCGGCAGGCGCAGGGTACCTCGCTCGCTGCGAGGATGCTCGAAGGGATTGAAGAGACCCGGCATCTCCACGAACTCGACCGGGCCCTCCAGGTTGCGGGTGAGCCAGAGCTCTTCGAAGTGAGCTATGTGCCCAAGATCCCAGAGGATAGGACTCATCAGGGGATCGTGCTGGGCGTGCAGGTCCTCATCCGTCAGCGGGCTGGTCAGCAGAAAGGTCCTGTCTCTGGCCTCGAACAGCTGACCGGCAATGACTCGGGGATCTACCCGGCTCTGGACTGCGATGGTCGACATGAATCTCCATCCCGCTGTGCCGGCTCCGTGCCGGCAGGGTACACCTTCTTATGATATGGCGGATTTAACGGCTCCGCGAGGTTCCGGCCCGAGGCCTGTACCATGGCATGGAACGCCCGGCTGGGGACGTAAGTTCCGTCACAATTGGGCGGGGGATGGCCTCCGGCCCCCCTTTGTGCCACCTTCCTAACGGATTCTGAAGACCGAGCGCCGAGCCATGCCAACCCTGGAAACACTGATCCCCCGCTTTCAGGCGGCCGACCGTAACACCCGGCTCGAGACCCTGCTGGATTACTCGAAGAAGCTGCCACCGCTCCCAGAACGATTCGAAGCCGAAAAGCAGCTGGGGCACAACCGGGTGCATGAGTGCCAGACCCCGGTTTTCCTCTGGGTCGAAGTGGACAGTGGGGGTGTGCACATCCACGCTGATGTACCCCGGGAATCTCCTACCGTGCGGGGATTCATCTCGCTGTTGGCCCGGACTCTCGATGGGCAGACTCCGGATACGGTCGCCCGAATTCCAATCGACCTGCTCGACCAGCTCGGCCTCAGTGAAACACTTGGCATGACTCGAACCCAGGGACTCACCGCCATCCTCCACCGCATCAAACGCTCCGTGGCCTCGGCGGCCACCTGATGCTTGGCGTGCTCGAGGTCGCGGGCCGGGGGAGTGGTTTTCTCCGCCGGCGCGAAGCGAACTATCTGCCATCCCATGGGGATGTCCACGTCGGCGAGCGACTCATCCGCCAGTTCGGGCTCCGAACCGGTGACGAGATCGCCGGCTCGGTGCGTCCGGCATCCAAGGGAAAGAGCGCCTCGCTCGAAACGATCACCGCGGTCCAGGGGAAGCCACCCGAGGTTCTGCGGGAGCGACCCGAGTTCAGCAGCCTGGGCGCGGTGCACCCCAACGAGCAGCTGCGACTCGAAGCCACGGGAAAACCCGGCGGCCAGGCCGACTATACCAACCGTGTCATCGATCTGCTCTGCCCCATGGGCAAGGGACAACGGGCGCTCATCGTCGCCTCGGCCAAAGCCGGAAAGACGATGGTGTTGCAGTCCATCGCTCAGGGCGTGAGCATCAACTACCCCGCTGCCGACCTGTTCATTCTGCTGGTGGATGAGCGTCCGGAGGAAGTCTTCGAAATGGAGGCTGCCGGTGTGGGTGAAGTCATTGCCTCGAGCTTCGACAATCCAGCGCAGCGCCATGTGGCGGTGGCGGAACTGACCCTGGAGCGGGCCCGCCGCCGGGTCGAGATGGGCGGCGACGTCGTGCTGATCGTCGACTCACTCACCCGCCTGGCTCGCGCCTACAATACAGTCGAGAAAGGCACCGGCCGCACCCTGTCCGGCGGACTGGATGCGCAATCGCTGGAGAAGCCCAAGCGGTTCCTGGGCAGCGCCCGGCGGATAGACCCATCGCAGAGCGGCGGATCGCTCACCATAATCGCTACCGCGCTGGTCGACACCGGCAGCAAGATGGATCAGGTGATTTTCGAGGAGTTCAAAGGAACGGGGAACAGCGAGCTGGTTCTGAGCCGGGAGTTGGCGGAGCGGCGGATCTATCCGGCCATTGATCTCGTGGCCAGTGCCACCCGGCGTGAGGAGCTGCTCCTCTCGGACGACGCACTCACCGCGTCCAGAGCCCTGCGCCAGCGAATCGCGGGAATGACACCGATCAACGCGATGAACGATTTACTCACCGACCTGAAGCGCTATCCGACGAATGAGGAGTTGATTCGGGCGATTAACAGCTAGGAGTACAGACCCCGCGCACACCCGACTCCTCACTAGTTTCCCACCGACTTCGCAACACTTGCAAGCCGCTTCTCGATCTCCGCTTTCGGCAGCCACCTGCCGCGCAGCATGACCCCGGAGCGGCGGGTCGTGTTGGCCACATCGGTGAGGGGATTGGCGTCGAGCAGAACCAGGTCAGCCCGCTTCCCGACGCCTACGGTCCCCGTGGTGGCAGCCGTACCGAAAAACACCGCTACGTTCCGGGTCCCCGTCTCCAGGGCCTGATAGGGGGTGAGTCCCGCCGCCACCAGGGACTGAAGCTCCCGATGGACGGAGAATCCGGGCACGTTGTAGATCTGCGGCGCGTCGGACCCAAGCAGCAGCCCTGCCTTACCCGCATGCAGCGCCTTGATCAGCTTTCGACGCATACTCATCGTGCGGCGAGCGGACTCAGCTGACGCCCCAGCGTCCCGGAGCAGCGAGCTCTTCTCCCCGGCCCACTTGGAGAGAGTGGTCGGTGCGACGTATCGCATTTCGGGCCGCTGCTGGAGGACCTCCACGGTCACGTCCGGCATCAGGTTCTCCATCAGCACCTGAGTGGGAACGTTCCACACCTGAGTCTCACGGGTGGCTTCGACCAACCCTGGAAGCCTCGATTCATCGAGGTACTCGCCAAGGTTGAGCCCGAAAAATTCCGACTCTGCCGCCGTTACCGGCGCCCCGTCACGCACCATCGCTTCGACATAGCCGTCAAGATGATCGATAGTCGCGTAGCCGGTCTCGAGCGCGCGCGCCAACCCGACCTGCAAGGGTACGTGGCCCGCAAACCGGATGCCGACCCTTTTGGCCGTGGCCGCCAGGGTGTCGAAGACCTCGCCGGAGATGCCGGGATGGATCTTGAGAAAGTCGTATCCAGCGGCCTTCTGCTCGGCCACGATCCGGGCAGCCGCCCCCGGCGTGGGCACGCTGTTGCCGTTGAGCGAAGGTCCTGAGGTGTAAATCGTGGGGCTGAGCAGCTCGTTTCTGGCAGCGCGAGCCCGAAGATCCAGGTGGCGCGGGTGTCCCAGCATGCCGCGTATCGTGGTGACCCCACCTGCCACGTAGAGAAACAGCGTGCGCTCGACGACGCTGTCCGGCGTGTCGCCGCCCGGGATGTGCGCGTGCATCTCGGCCAGTCCCGGGATCAGGAACTTGCCCCGACCGTCCACTCTCAGCCCGCCAGCCGGCACTTTGACCTGGCTGCTCGGACCGATCACCACGATCCGGCCTCCCCGGACCACCACCGTCTGCCGCGGGATGGTCCGCTCCCGATCCATGGGAATTACGGTGACGTCCACAAACGCCACCACCGAATCGGAGCGCGCTAGCGGAGGGGCGGAGAGGAGCAGAACGGCGGTGGCGAGCTGCAACATCGACTCAACTCCTGGTGGCGGCTGCGCGATTGGCTCGCTCGAACTCCTTCATGAACGCTACCAGCGCCTCGACCGACGCCGGGGGGCATGCGTTGTAGAGGCTGGCGCGCATCCCGCCGGCCGATCGGTGGCCCTTTAGCCCATCCAGACCCCGCTTGGCGGCTTCCTTCACGAACTTCTCCTCCAACTCCTCGGTCGGTGCCCGAAAGCAGATATTCATTCTGGACCGGCTGTCGCGCTGAGCGGTGGCTCGAAAGAAATCGCTGGCGTCGAGGTAGTCGTACACGCTTCGGGCCTTGGCCTCGTTACGCTGGGCCATGGCCGCGAGTCCGCCCTGCGACTGGATCCACTTGAACACCTCGCCCATCACGAAGATTCCGAACGTGGGCGCGGTATTGTAGAGTGACTTTTCCGCCGCATGGGTCCGGTACTGCAGCATCGTGGGCAGGTTCTTGGGCCCGCGCTCGATGAGATCATCCCGGATGATGACCAGTACGACTCCAGACGGCCCCAGGTTTTTCTGGGCCCCCGCGTAAATCAGCCCATATTTCCGGACGTCGATCGGCCGGCTGTACATGTCGCTGGATGTATCCGCGATCAGGGGAGCGCCTTTGGGCACCGAGGGCTCGCTGGTCCATTGGGTGCCGTAGATCGTGTTGTTGGTGGTGAGGTGGACGTAGGCTGGGTCGGCGGAGTAGCGGATCTCGTCCGGCTTGGGGATCCGGTCGAAGTTGCTGGCCTCGCTCGTGGCCGCGATGTGGACCTTGCCCAGCTGCTTGGCCTCCTTGACCGCCTTCTGCGACCAGACCCCGGTCAACAGATAGTCGGCGGTGCGGTCGGCCGATAACAGATTCATCGGAATCATCGAAAACTGGAGCGAGGCGCCTCCCTGAAGAAACAGCACCCGGTAGTTATCCGGGATTCCTGCCAGATCGCGGCACGCCTGCTCGGCCTCGTTGATGATCCGGTCGAACACCTTCCCCCGGTGGCTGTGCTCCATGATTCCGATCCCGCTGCCGTCCACGTTCCAGATGGCTTCCTGCGCCTTTCGGAGGACGGGCTCGGGGAGAACGGCAGGGCCGGCGCTGAAGTTGTGGATGCGGTCGGGCATAGTAGAGTCGGGAGTCAGGAGTCGAAAGTCAGGAATTTCGGCGAAAGTGAATTATAAAGCGCTACTTGCCGTTGCGGGGCTCGCGGCCATCGATGGCGCTGAGCTCGGCACTGATGATGTCGCTGTTGCCCTCTTTGATTCGATTGAGCGCGGCTCGTTCGGGCTCTCCATCAAGGTGGATTCGTGCCAGGGTAGCCTGGGCGCCGTGATAGATGATGTTCTCCACTTCTTCTACGTTGATCGACGCCCCAGCCAGAACTCCAAAGACATGAGCCAGCACACCGGGACGGTTCCGGTGCCGAATGGTCAGCACGTGGGTCGCGGAACTCTTGGCGAGGCGGTTGACCACGTTGGGGACCTCGCCGGTGGCCTGGAACGACTGCACGATGCGGAGCACTTCATGCGCAATGGCCACCTGGGCCTGGTCGGTGGACGCGCCGACGTGATGGGTGCCGTACACTCCCGGGCTCTGAGTCACCGGGCTGGAGAACTCGCCCGTGCCACCCGCCGGTTCATTCTGGAAGACGTCGAGTCCAGCCCGAATCCCCCTGTCGCGAACCGCTTCCAGGAGCGCCGCCTCGTCGACCACTGATCCGCGCGAGGTGTTCAGCAGGTACGCTCCCGGCTTCATCAGCCCCAGGAACTCCTTATTCACCAGGTGCTTGGTCTCGGCATTGGCGGCCACGTTGACGGTCACCGCGTCCGCGTCCCGCGCCACATCGAGCGGCGTCTCGGCATAGGCGATCCCCAGACGATCCGCCTCCTCGTGCGTCAGGCTCCGCGACCAGGCCACGACCCGCATACCGAAGGCGCGGGCGCGCACGGCCACCTCCCGCCCGATCTGACCGAGCCCCACGATTCCCAGCGTCCGGCCATACAAGCCGCGACCCTTGGAGTGGGCGGCCTTGTTCCATTTGCCCTGACGCAGCTCCGCCACCTGGTCGGGAATGCGCCGGTCGCAGGCG
Organism: Gemmatimonadales bacterium; assembly: GCA_035557715.1. GTDB lineage: Bacteria > Gemmatimonadota > Gemmatimonadetes > Gemmatimonadales > GWC2-71-9 > CAVVWJ01. Next base: position 6,574 of record DATMDQ010000147.1, on the reverse strand, counting down.
AGCAGCAACCCCATCACCAGCTCGGCCACGGCGATCGAATTCTTGCCCGGACAGTTGGACACGAAGACGCCGAGACTCGACGCCGCTTCGACATCGATGCTGTCGATCCCGGCTCCGGCGCGGATGACCAGGGTGAGCGCGGTACCGGCCCGAAGCGTGTCCGCGTTCACCTTCTTGCCCCGGACGATAAGGACGTGGGGGTCGGTCTGCCGGAGGAGCGCCGGAAGCGCCTCGGCCTTCGCATCGGGCTCGAAGACCACGGTGCACCCGAGATCCTTGAGGCCATCGATTCCTACCTTTTCGAACTTATCCGCGATCAAGACCTTCATTCAGTCTCCGGTTGTACCTAGGTCTAAACAAGATGTCCGGACTTTGACTTCGTCTCTCTCGACCCTCAAAACGTATGCACAAACAGCCCGCTCCGCAGCTTGGGCTCAAACCAGGTGCTCTTGGGCGGCATAATGGCGCCGGCGTCCGACACCGCCATCAGCTGATCCACGGTCGTCGGATACAACGAGAAGGCGATGGCCATTTCACCCGAATTCACCCGCCGCTCCAGCTCCACCGTACCCCGAATGCCGCCTACAAAATCGAGCCGCTTATCGGTGCGCGGGTCGCCCACACCGAGGATGGGGCCCAGCACCTGATCCTGCAGGAGCGACACGTCCAATGATCCGATGGGATCGGTGCGGTCGATATTCTTCTCATGGAGCTCGACCCGATACCAGGCACCCGCCAGGTATACACCGAACGTCCCCGGCCGAGGCGGACGAGGGTCGTCTATCGGCTTCACCCCGCCGGCTTGTCGCAGCGCCTGGAGCACCTGTGCCGGCGTTTTGCCGCCCAGATCGCGAACCAGCCGATTGTACGGCATGATCGTGAGCTGATCGGCCGGGAACAGCACCGCGAGAAACCAGTTGTACTCCTCGTCGCCCCGATGCTCGGGGTTGGCGGCCCGCCTCTCCTTCCCTGCCCGCCAGGCGCTCGCGGAGCGGTGGTGTCCATCGGCTACATACGCATGGGGCACTTCCCGGAAGGCCTCGATCCAGGGGCCCGGATCGGAAATCCGCCACACCGTGTGCCGGATCCCATCAGGTGCCGTGAAATCGTGCTCCGGCGCGGTAGCGACCAGCGCATGAGAGAGCGCCTCGATCCGGGGACGGCCCCGGTAGGTGAGGAACACGGGCTCAGCGTGAGCCTCCAGGGTGAGCACGTGCGTGGTCCGATCGTCTTCCTTGTCCTGCCGGGTCTTCTCGTGCTTCCGGATCACATCCTGCTCGTAGTCATCGATGTGTACGCAACCGACAACCCCGGTCTGAACCCGGCCGCTCATGACCTGGCGGTAGAGGAACAGCGCCCGGGCGCCTTCGCGCACCAGCACGCCCTGGGCGACGAAGCGGTCCAGGGCTTCCCGCGCCGTGCGATAGATCCGCGGGTCGTGTGGATCGACGTCTGGTGGAAGATCGATGTCCGCCCGGCCGACATGCAGGAAGCTGTGCGGATTTCCCCGCGCCAGCTCGCAGGCCTCGTCGCGGTTCACCACGTCATACGGAACCGAGGCTACCTCTGGTGCCAGCTCGGACTTGGGGCAAACAGCGTCAAACGCATGGAGTCGCACTAGTCACACACCCTGGGTCAATGAGGACACTATCGGTCTGGCGCTACGAAGCGCTCAGAGGCACCGAGCACGCCATCCACCAGCAACGCCAGCAGCGCGGCGGGCAGAGCACCGGACAGGATCATCCGGGTATCCGACAGCGCCAGACCGGCGGCAATGGGATCCCCAAGGCCGCCGGCTCCGATGAAGGCAGCGAGAGTCGCAGTACCGACGTTGATCACCGCGGCGGTTCGGATACCCGCCATGATGACCGGAGCCGCCAGCGGGAGCCGAACGTAACGCAGAACCTGTCCAGGTGTCATGCCCAGGGCCCAGGCCGCGCCAACCGCCTCCGGCGCCGCATCTCTCACACCGGTGTAGGTGTTGCGCAGGATCGGATAGAGAGAATAAAGGAAGAGCGCTACCAGGGCGGGAATCACGCCGATCCCAAGCAGCGGGATCATAAACGCCAGCAGGGCGATGCTGGGCAGAGTTTGCAGCAACCCCACGCCGCGGATCACCGACTCAGCCGCGCGACGGCTCCGCTCCAGCGCCAGTCCCAGGGGCAGTGCCACCGCTATGGCTCCGGCCAGGGAAACACCAACCAGAAGCAGGTGCCGAAGGGTCAAGCTCAGGATCGTGCTGCGCTGATTCCAGAGGTATGGGAACACCCCGGTGCCGGACGCTTCCCTTGCCGGCCGAGACCCCGCATGCTGAAAACGAGTCAGGCCGAGACTGAGCAGCGCCGCTGCGGCAACCCGGGGGACGGGAATTCCATCCACCTCGATCCGCCGGTTGAGGCGGCGCATGTCCGCTTCGGTGAGCAGGCCACTCAGCTCGGTCAGTGCGGCTACCGCGGCCGGCGAGTTCCGCTGGAAAGCTGGGCTGACCAGTGCGGCGGCCTCATATGGCGGGAAGAAGTGCTGGTCGTCCTCCAGCACCACGAGGTCGTATCGGGCGATAAATCCATCGGTGGAGTAGCCATCGATCACCTCTACCTCCCCAGCCGCCAGGGCCTGGTACTTGACCGCAGCCAGGAGCGCGCGCACCGATCCGAAGCGGATGCCATAGGCCTTCTCCAGGCCCGGCAGCCCGTCGGCCCTCCCAATAAAATCGGGCGTGAGCCCCGCCCTCAGGCTTCGCGATACCCGCGCCAGGTCGCTGAGCGTGGCAAGATTCAGCTGGCGAGCAGTTTCCCGCCGCACCGCTATCGCATAGGTGTTTTGAAAACCCAGCGGCGGGAGCCAGCGCACGCCATAACGCTCACGAAACTCGCGCGTCACCTGCCGAAATACCTGGCGCGGGTCGGAGCTGGGGCGCTCACCCAGTATCGCCAGCAATCCGGTCCCGGTGTATTCCGGATACACATCGATGGCATCGGTTCGAAGGGCCTTGAAGGCGATCTCGGTGGCGCCCAGGCCGAGCCGCCGGTCCACCGTGAAGTGTCTGGCCTCCAGCAGCTGAGCAAACATCTCCGCGAGCAGGAATGACTCTCCGAAGGGTTTGGACGCAACCACGATCGCCCGCTCGGCAGAGCTCTGAGCTACCGCGAGGGTCGAGACGCCCAGGAGCAGGACCAACCCTCCGCGTAGTCCGGCGAGCCTGCTCATGCGACCACCCGCGCGCGCCGCAGGAGCTGGCGCACATATTCCGTGGCGGGAGCCTCTCGAAGCTCGCGGGGGCTGGCCGTCTGCTCCACTCGACCCTGGCGCAGCACGACGATTCGGTCGGCCAACAGAAAGGCCTCGTTCAGATCGTGCGTCACCAGCACCGCGGTGACCCTCAGCTCACGACGAATTCCATCGAAGACCACCTGGAGATCACCGCGAGTGATGGCGTCGAGGGCTCCGAATGGCTCATCCAGCAGGATGATGTCCGGACTGGCGGCCAAGGCTCGCGCTACGGCGACGCGTTGCCGCTGTCCCCCGGACAACTCCCGGGGCCAGCGATCGGCAAGGGCCGCCGGATCGAGTCCCACCAGGGCGAGCGCGCGCACTGCCAGCTCCCCGCGGTTGTGTACCCCGCGCAGCCAGGGCACCAGCTCGACATTTCGGTGAACTCGCCAGTGCGGCAGCAGCCCACCGTCCTGCGGTACGTAGCCTATCCGCCGGCGGAGCGCGATGGGGTCGACCTTCGCCGCGTCGACTCCATCGACCAGGACCCGGCCATGGTCTGGATCGACCAGCCGATTGAAGCAGCGAAGGAGGGTGGTTTTACCCGATCCGCTTTCTCCGATCAGCGCTACGCATTCGGCTCGACCCACGTCGATCGACACGGTGTCGAGCGCCAAAACGTGCCCATAGTGCTTGGATACACGCTCCGCCTGGAGCACGACACCCCCTGGGCCGGGCTCATCCGCACCAGGTTCCGGTCTCGTTCCAGGCAGTTTTCCTCGCAATCTACCAGAGCTCGAAATGGGTCTGATCGTCCTCTAAGGATTCAGCCGCTCTGCCGTCCAGGCAAGCTGCAGAAAGGAGCACTCCACCGAACGCCGGCCGACCCTTGCAAGGGCCTGTTTGGGAGAGGACTTGGGCGCCACATCTGGGGAACCGCTTCATCCACACACACGCTTTGCAGCGATCGGTGGCTGTCACGCCGACATGAACGGAAATGCATCACCCCCGCGCACGAAAATCGCATACATGATTCGTCCTCAGCACCTCCAGTGAACCCCCAGCGCAGCTTGAGGTGTGCATGTATCGCATCGAGCTCTCCCCCGGCGAAGAGACCGCTTTTCGGACCATCGAAGAGCTGGCTGTGGCTATTCGGCGAAACGTCGTGACGCCCCGCGCCCGTATCTGGCACAACGCCAGCAATAAATGGCTGCCGATTCAATTTCATCCCCACTACAAGCTTGCTGTCTCGTTGCCGCTGACCCAGGCGGACCTGGTAGCGGGTCCCCCGGTGGCGCCCCTGACGGTGCTGAAGCTGGGCGAGTCAATGACACCGGCGCCCCCACCCGCGGTGCCTACCTCGCGCGAAGCAGCCACCCAAGCGGCGCTCACGGCATGGCCCGCGCCCAAGCCAGCCCAAGCACCGACGGCCAAGCCGGCCCCGGCGAGAGCCCCCCTCGCCCCCGAGGCTCCAATCACGCTCGGGACCCCGGCTCCAGAGCCACGGCGCGCACCGCCCCGATTTGCACCAGAGCACCCACGCGTTGTTCAGCCGGCCCGTGTCGAGGCGCCCCCTCGGGCAGAGCCACACCGAGCCGTGGAGCCGGCAAAATCGAGCCGGAAAGCCAAGAGCTCGCGGAAATCGAAGAAATCCGGCCGGTCGCTGCATCTCGCCCTCGGTGGGGCGGTAATCGCCGCCTGCGCCCAATTGATGATATCGGCCGCCTCCAGCCGGGGTTACGATTTCGCCGATCGGATGCGGACTCCGAGACGGCTGATCGAGGCTCCGATCGAAGCAATGCAGGAAGACAGCCCCCGTACTGTAGCCGGCGTTCTTCCAGCGCTCCAGACGATTCCAATTCCCCGAAGGGCTGCCTCCTCGATCAAGCCGGCCAGGAAGCCTGCGCCGAAGGTCGACACGGATGTCATGGGGGCCACCGTCGACTCTGCATCGACCCCCGAGATTCAACCCGCGCCGGTGGCGGATGAGCTGTCAGGCAGCGTCCACGCGGCCCCAATGCCCGTGACATCGAAGCTGGTAGACTCGACTGGTAAGAAGGCCCTCAAAGGGCTCCTCCGCACCATCGGCGGCACGCCAGCACCCGAGAGCAAGACACCGAAACGCTGAACCGCGGTCACCGGGGGATCGGCCTTCGCCCGCCTTCGGTGATCGTGTGATTCATCCCACAGCAGCCCCCTGATGGACAACCGATAATCGGCGAACGTAAGCTGTTGCTTATCGACAGTTTATGTTGACGAATCTGTGGACAACACCGGCGCCGTGTGGAAAAAGCGCCGGCGGTTTTGTCCTGTCGACGGGCAAACATACCATCGAGCTGAGCGGGTTCGTGCAGGAGCGGACTCGCACTTCGAAGGTTGGACGAGCTAACTGGTTAGGCGGGGAGGTATCGATGGCAGGCCGCGCTCCCATGCCTTCCTGGATGCCTCCCATGCTGGCCACGCTCACGGACGGGATTCCTACCACTGGCAAATGGGTCTACGAGCCCAAGCTCGACGGCGTACGGGCGCTCATCTATGTGAGGAGCGGACGGGTCGAGATGTACTCCCGCAATCGTAAGCTCCTCAATCAGGCCTATCCCGAGCTGGTCGAGGCCCTGGGCGAGACGGTGCAGGGCGACGCGATCCTGGATGGCGAGGTCGTGGCCTTCGACCAGGAGCGCGGCATCACCAGCTTCGCGAGACTCCAGCAGCGGATGCAGCTGCGGGATCCGGTGCGGGCGCGGCGGAGCCAGGTGGCGGTCTATCTGTACCTCTTCGACTGTATGTACTACGAGGGGGTCAATGTGACCCGGCTGCCGCTGCTCGAACGCAAGCCGGTGCTCGAGGAGGCGCTCGAGTACGCGGATCCGATCCGCCTCACGCCATTTGGGACTAAGGGGGCTGCGGCGATGCTCAGGAAGGCGTGCGCCCAGGAGGCGGAAGGCATCATTGCCAAGCGGGCGGACTCCAGCTACGTGAGCGCACGATCGGCCGATTGGCTCAAGATCAAGTGCCTCCGCCGCCAGGAGCTCGTCATTGGCGGATACACCGCCCCGCAGGGGTCGCGCGAGCGACTGGGCGCACTCCTGGTGGGCTATCACGACCCTTCGCAGTGCCGAGGGCAGTCTCTGCGCTACGCCGGCAAGGTCGGCACCGGATACGATCGCGCCACACTCGAGCTCCTCCATCAGCGCCTCGTACCACTCCATCGCGCCACCTCTCCCTTCTCAGCTGGCCCTGTTCCGGCCCGTGATGTCCAGTGGGTGACGCCCAAGCTGGTAGGGGAAATCGGATTCTCCGAGTGGACCACGGCCGGATTACTGCGCCACCCGCGCTTCCTCGGCTTGCGGGAGGATAAACCCGC
>DATMDQ010000146.1:0-8483 GCA_035557715.1 Gemmatimonadales bacterium | reverse complement strand
ATCAGATGGGTCGGCACCGGCAGCCGGCGCACCACGCCGAGCTCGTAATCAGTGAACAGGCTATATAGGATCACGCCGGCCCCGAGGATCACTGGCACCCACGTCTCGGCACCGTCACGGTTGAAGTCAAACAGCCATGGGGCCGCGATCAGGAGCGCCCCGACCAGATAGTCCAGCATCCCGTGGACACGGGTAGGTATCACTCGCATAAAACCCTTCTCCTCCTGGTGAACGAATCCACCGTCCGGACAGTTCCGGGCCGGGGCAGAGGGATATCATGCATTCCACTATGCCGGTCGGTGATCGCCCGCACATATGCGTCTCGGCCTCGGACACACGCGTGAGCCGCGCCACCGCGCCAGCCGCCTCGCGGACCGATATGCCATCTTCACGCTTCTGGCCGAGGGAGGGCGTATGGACCGGTCAGGTCTCGGGGTATCGAAGGCATCCGGCATCATCATAGGCGCAGGCATGGGGGGATTCGTGGACGGCATTCTCCTGCACCAGATCGCCCACTGGCACAACATGGGCTCGGCAGTCGTCGCGCCGGTGACCCTCGAAACGATGCGGCAGAACATGATGTGGGACGGATGGTTCCACGCGGCGGTCTGGGTCTGCACCCTTCTCGGGATTTACTGGCTGCTCAATGATGCCCGGCGCGGGACAAGATTGCCGACGCCGAAGGCGTTCACCGGGCTGCTGATCACCGGCTGGGGGCTGTTCAACCTGGTGGAAGGACTCATGGACCACCACGTCCTCGGACTGCACCATGTTCGCGACATTCCGACCCACGTACCGCTGTATGACTGGCTGTTCCTCGCGGTGGGTGGCCTCGGATTCATCCTCCTGGGCGGCGCGCTGGCCGGGGACAGGCGGGACAGTGTCGCATAGGCGTGACGCCGGTCACGGAGCGCATGCCGGGTAGACACCACTGTAACGGAGCATTACGCCGGAGGTCAGGCTCTTAGCCCAAAATCAGATAGACCATGTCAGATAACCTGCTGGACCTCTTTCTGAGTGCAACCGAAGACTACGGCATCATCCTGCTCGACCCGGATGGCCGGGTCCACCGCTGGAGTCGCGGAGCCGAGCGGTTATTCGGGTTTGAAGCCCATGAGGTCGAAGGGACCCTGGCTCATGAGCTCTTCGTCCCGCCCGACCGGAAGGCCGGCGTGCCCGAGATCGAGCTCCGGACAGCGACCGAGCAAGGGAGGGCGGAGGACGAGCGCTGGCACATGCGCAAGGACGGCACCCGCTTCTGGGCTTCGGGCGTCATGGTGGCCCTCAGGGAAAACGGCTCACTCCGGGGATACGCCAAGGTCGTCCGTGACTTCACGGAACGGCGCAAACTGGAGGAAGCCGTCCGCCAGACCCAGAAGCTCGAGAGTGTCGGCGTCCTGGCTGCCGGCGTGGCTCACGACTTCAACAACGTGCTGACCGCCATTCTGGGCAACGTGGCCCTGGTGCGGCGCCGGCTCGCCGAGGTCGGTGCGGCTGAAGGCATCGACGACATGCTCGACTCTGCCGAGCGGGCCGGCCACCGCGCCGCCGACCTGGTCAAACAGCTGCTCAACTACGCCGGGAAAGGGCGGCGCGAAATGCAGCCGGTGGATATCTGCCAGGTCACCGCCGATGCCCTGGCCATCGTGCAGGCGTCGGTGTCGCGGAAGATCAGGATCGTCCGGGACGTCCCGGAGAACTGCGCCCTGATCCAGGCCGACGTGGGGCAGCTGCAGCAGCTGGTGCTCAACCTGGTACTCAACGGGGCCGAGGCGATCGGCGAGAAAGAGGGAGAGGTCTCGATCCGGGTCCGCGTCCGGGAGGTGCCAGCATCCGAGCTCACCCAGCTCTATGCCGGTTTCTCGCTTCCCCAGCGGCCGTACACGGAGATCGTGGTGCGTGACAGCGGCGTAGGGATGGATGAAGAGACGCTGCAACGCATCTTCGATCCCTTCTACACCACCAAGTTCCTGGGGCGCGGGCTGGGCCTTGCCGCCGCACTCGGCATCGTCCGCGGCCACGGTGGCGGCATCTCCGTCCAAAGCACGCCGGGCAAGGGGACCACGTTTACGGTGCTGGTGCCCGCGGAGCAGGATCCGCCCGACACGCCGCTCACGGTCTCAGATTCGATCACCGAGTCGGCCAGAGGTGAGGGATTGGTCCTGGTAGTGGACGACGAGGTCACCATCAGGAGCATGTTGCAGCACATCCTCGAGGAGCTGGGATATACCGTGCTGACCGCGGAGCATGGGGCGCAGGCGCTGGAGCTCTTTGAGCGGGTAGGCCATGAGATCGAGCTGGTGCTGCTCGATCTGGTGATGCCGGTACTCGACGGAGCGGAGACGGCAGCCGCATTGCAGGCCCGCCAACCTGACGTACCCATCCTGGCGATGAGTGGAATAGCCGATGACGACGCCCTCAGACGCTTCGGCAACGTCCGGATTGCCGGCTTTGTCCCCAAACCGTTCGCCCCCGACCAGCTGGCCCAGGCCGTGGCAGTAGCCCGGCAGGGCGTGAAATGGGCGGGCAAGGACCGGCGCGAGGAACGGGGAGTGGAGCATGCGGGGCCAGACCGGCGCGGTGGCGCGGCTCCTCATTCACTACCCGTTTGATTATGAGGGCTGTCCACCGGCTTGGACTCGGGAGATCCGCGCTGGCGCAGGAAGATCGAAAAGATCACCATCGCCGCTATGGCCAGGAACTCACTCTGCCAGTTCTGGAGCGACTCGAACCAGAACCGCGAGGTGCCGGCGTACTGCAGAACCGACAGGTGTCCTGGCTGGCCATGCGCCGCCTGCTCCTCGTTGTACACCCCCGACCCGGCCACCGCATGCAGTGATATGCTCACCAGGAAGAAGAGAAGAAAGGCCAGGGAGAGGGAGTGCTGGTACAGCTTGAGGGCGAGCCCCCCGCGCCGCACCGGCCAGGGCGCGTTCCGCCGCTTGGAGCGGAGCGGGTCACGATCCACCGGCTCCGTCTCCCCCGGCTTCTTTGACTCCGATGAGCCCTTCTGATACAGGAAGGCGGTGAGGATGACATAGAAGTACATCTGGAAAAACTCGCTTTCCCAGTTTTCCGCCGTCGCCTCCCAGAAGTGGCTGCTTCCGAGGTAAGCGCCGTAGGGGATCTCCGGCTGGCCATGCTCCCGCTGCTCGCTATTGTGCTCGCGATGGCCGACCACGCTCTGTCCGGCCCAGAATAGCAGGAACAATGACAGCAGGACGATCGACAACCCGTTCTCGCGAATCAGTCGGCGCATAGACCCCCCCAGGTGACCTCATGACCACTGTCCAATCGCAGATTACCCACCATCCCAGTCCTGGGTGGGCTTCCCGCAGTCAATAAACAGTCCCTTGAAATCGGGCTCGGCCCGTCGTATGGCGCGCCGTCGTTCAGAAGCCGGGCCGCCTTGCCGGGACCTGTGGACTCGGGAGCCGAGAGCCCGGCGTCCCCTTCCTCTTAGAATTCGCGCGTTGGCCTCAGCGATGAGGACCTGGCAGCAGGGCACCAGGCTCAGGCTCAGATCCTCCAGCGTGCGGCCCCGGGCGATCAACAGGGACGCAGACCCGTGAACCGCACACCGTATTCTTTCAAGCGCCCGCCCGTGCCGGGTCAGGATCCTCTGGACGACCGTCTGAGCCGCCGCCAGCTCCAGGGCGTCGCCTTCGAATTCCCACTTCACCGCCATCATCTTCTTCTACTCCGGCCATAGTCAGGGGCGAGCATTCTAGGAAACACCGGGGAGGTTCGAAGTGATCGCGCCCACCGTCCGTCCTTGATCCAGGCAGCTTTGCACCCGCGATGGCCGTCACAGCCTGCACTCCCTTCATCTGCCATCCTACAGCCCAGAGTAGCAGTGATTGCATAGGTTTCTGATTACGCCTACCCGCAGGAGCTAGATATGAGCCTCGATTCCCTGGAACAACTCTTCCTCGAAGAGCTGAAGGACATCTACAACGCCGAAAAGCAGCTCACCCGGGCCCTGCCCCGCATGGCCAAGGCCGCGGAATCACCGAAGCTGGAGCAGGCCTTTACCAGCCACCTGAAGGAGACCGAGGGGCAGATCCAGCGGCTGGAGCGGATATTCCAGGGCCTGGGACACGCCGCCCGCGGCAAGAAGTGCAAGGGCATGGAGGGCCTGATCGAAGAGGGTAAGGAGATGATGGAGGAGGAAGGCGAGCCGCCGGTCATCGATGCCGCCTTGATCGCCGCCGCGCAGAAGGTCGAGCACTACGAGATCGCCGCCTATGGCTGTCTCCGGACCTACGCGGGGCTCCTGGGCTATTCAGAGGCAGTCCAGTTGCTGAGTCAGAACCTCCGGGAGGAGGAAGCCGCCGACAAGAAGTTGACCCAGCTGGGTGAGAGCGGAATCAACGAGGCCGCGGTGGCTGTTGGGGAGCGCGAAGAAGGGTAAGAGTAGACGCTAAAAGCCGGGAGCAGGGGAATGGGCCTGCTCCCTCTGTGAATCGACCAGACCGCTGAGCTGCAATAGCTCTAACGCTCAACGAGGCTGTAACGGAGATGGGGCAAATCCAACCTTGGTACTCAATCCGGCAGCGAGATCATAACGTCTATCACGATCGGGACGACTGCCCTGTGGGGAAGGAGATCGGTGAGTCGTATCGCAAGAATGGGAAGCGATGCCGGGCACGCTGCCTGACCTGTGCGAGGCTGCAGGCTGCGTCTGACGAGGCACACCGGGCGGTCCGGCGGCTGATAAGGAGGTAGGAGGCGGCCCGCGATGGGCTAACTCACGGCGCCAAGCCGCCCCCGTTCGTCGTCGAGTACTGAGATAACCGCCTCCAGCAGCACGTCGGCATGAAATGGCTTGACCAGGACACGAGCACCCATGTCACGGAGTGGAGTCCCTTGCACCTGTAACAAGGCGCCGGTCATGAACAGGATAGGGACAGCCGGGTAAAGCGACCGAAAGATCCGGGCGAACTGGAACCCGTCCATAACCGGCATTGCGACGTCCGTGAGCACGACTTCTGGCGGCCTGTTTAATCCGCTCAGGAGCTTGAGGGCAATATCTCCGTTTTCAGCCTCCAGGACCCGGAAATTCTCGTCGCCGAGGATGCGAGAGAGCAGCCGGCGGAGCATCTCGTCGTCTTCGACCAGGAGGACCGTTGGTCGAGCGTTGCGGGTCTCCGGAATGGTGGACATCGTTGGTGAAAGTTCAATGTCGACGCCAGACGACGGAGGGGCTATGCCCCTCCGTTTTGCTTGGACGAGCCGGCCGAGGCCTTGACCCGGATCTCGCGGGGCTTGGCGCGTTCGGCCTTGGGTACGGTGATGAACAGAACGCCGTGCTCGTAGCGGGCGTCCACCTGCTCCGGATCCACCGTATTCGGCAACATGAAGGCACGCTCGAACTGGCCGTACTTCCGCTCGAACCGGTGTACTCGGTCGTTGCTTTCCTCGGTCTGGGACTTCTTCTCGCCCCGGACGGTGAGAATATTGTTCTCCAGCGAGAGCCGAACCTGATCCGGATCTACGCCGGGGAGCTCCATGCTGATCTGAATGCCGTTGGTATCCTCGGTCACGTCGGTTGGCGCAAACCAGCTGGAGGTGATCACACTGCCCTCCTCCGGGGTCGGCATCCCCGCAAACGCCTCGTCCAGGAACCGGTTGAGACGCTGCAGCCCAAAGAGGCCAGCGGGGTCGCGGTAACCGGTACTTCCTGCCATACGTTCCTCCTGTCGTTGCACTCCAAAGGAGTGAATAAGTGATTGGGTTGGTTGTGCTCGGACCTGAAGCCCGGCCGCTCGGGCGTATAGCAGGCAGCGTGCCAATCCCGGCCTGGCAAAATCGGTCAAAATGACAAACCGGGTTTGCCACCTGGCAGAGCAGAATGGAAACATCATGAATCCGGGCGGGTACCTGGAGAGCTATCGCGGGTCCTGCGGTCCGGAGAGCCGGTCCTGAGCGCGGGCTCTCCGGACCGGAACTCCACGAACTATGGTCTAGTGGGATGTCCTGGATTAAGAGATTCGTTCGACGGACAAAGAGCCACAGAAGTTGATGAAATGACCCCCGCACTCCTTGAGAATCCGCGCTGCCAGATCCTTCCGCTCCTCGGTCGGCGCCCTGACGGCAATCACGGTGGCCCCCTCCCGAAGCGCCTGCTCGTAACGGTCCTTGATCTCGGACTCGGCGTTCTTGATTCCGATGCTTTCGGAAAACCGGATAAGCCAGTCCTGGAACCCGCGGCGGCCGGTCCCTGCCTCTATCCGGTCGGCCTCCTCTGAGCCACGTCCGAGCTTGACCTCCGACTCGAGAAAGCCACCATTAACCAGTGCGTCAATGGCACAGGCGGTCTGATGGTGGGTGTCCAGGATCGCGATTATCTGGTTGGTGGGGTACTGGACTTCACCCGGGTTATTGATAGGCTCCCCTGCCCCGCCATCCTGCGGTGATGTCATTCAAGCCTCCACGGGTGAAGTGAGAAATGCCGTCCCATACGAAACTACCTCCAAATTGCGGCGTCCGTTAGCGTTCGTCAAAGCTCAAGATGAGCCGTGAAATGACTTCCTCCGGACACAGCGCGAGGCCCGGCCGGCTCGCAGGCTTACTGGGCCTGGACCGCAATACCGGCGCTGCCGCACTGGCCGTGTTCACCATGGCGCTGGGCGAGCATCTGTGGCGGAAGTTCCTCCCCAAGTACCTGGAAGCCCTGGGAGCCCCGCTCGTCGCCATCGGGGCCTACGGCAGCACCCAGGATCTGCTCGATGGCCTGTACCAATACCCCGGCGGCTGGCTTGCCGACCGGTACGGTCGGAGGCGCGCGCTTGTGGTTTTCATCAGCCTGGCCGCCATCGGCTACGGCGTGATCGCCTGGGCGCCGGCATGGCCGATCGTGCTCGTGGGCATGCTGTTCATGATGGCCTGGTCCAGCATGGCGAGTCCGACGCTCTTTGCCGTCGTGGGTGATGCCCTTCCCCGCGACCGCCGGGCAATCGGCTTCTCGGTGCAGTCGATCCTCCGACGGGTCCCCATTGCCGTCGCCGCCACGCTCGGTGGACTGCTCATCGCGAGCCACGGCGTTATCGAGGGCGTCCGCACCGGCTTGATCCTGTCGATCCTGTTGGCCCTGCTGACGCTCCTGATCGTCTCCCGGATCCGGCTGGCTCTGCCGCCGCGCAATGACGCCGATGCCCGGGGCGTCTGGCGATCGTTTCCAGTGCCGCTGCGCCGGCTGCTGCTCTCGGACATCTTCATCCGCACCTGCGAGGGGATGGTGGACGTCTTCCTCGTGCTCTACGCGCTGGACATCGTGGGAATCACCGCGCCCGAGTTCGGCCTGCTGATCGGGGTGCAGATGACCACCTCGATCCTTTGCTATCTCCCCGCCGCCAGGCTCGCCGACCGGATCGGCCGGAAGCCGCTGGTGATCGCCACCTTTGTCGCCTTCTCCCTGTTTCCAGTCGCCGTCGTGCTGGCCCATAGCTTTGCGGGGCTCGTGCTGGCATTCGTGATCGGGGGCCTGAGGGAGGTCGGTGAGCCGGCGCGGAAGGCGCTGATCCTCGATCTCGTGCCCGATGGAGCCCGCGCGCGAGGGGTTGGGCTCTACTACCTGATCCGGAGTCTCGCTATCACGCCAGCCGCGGTGACCGGCGGGCTATTATGGAAGCTCACGCCCCAGGTACCGTTCGTGCTCGCGGGCGCCATCGGGCTCGTGGGCACTGCCGTCTTTGCCGTCACTGTCGAGGAGCGGCATGCTGCTTAGTTTACACCGCCTCGCAATGATTAACCTTGAGGACTCATTTACATGCGCCAGACACTCACCGTCGCAGCAGTGCTCGTCACCTGGCTCGCGCTTCCCCGCCACGCCGGGGCCCAAGCGTCGCCGCCGCCGCCGGCCCTCACGTTGGCAGCCGCAACCCGGATCGCTGAGGCGGCACAAGCCGAGGCGACCCGCAACCAGTGGAATGTGGTGATCGCGATACTGGACGCCGGTGCGCATCTGGTGCATCTCCGGCGCATGGACGGCACCCAGCTCGGCAGCGTTGACGTCGCACAGGAGAAGGCCAAGTCAGCCGTGCTATTCCGCCGCCCCACGAAAGCGTTTGCCGATGCCGTGACGGCCGGTCGCATTGGCGTGCTCCGCCTGCCCGGCGCGATGCCGATCGAGGGCGGCATTCCACTCCTCGTGGGGGATCAGGTAGTTGGCGCCATCGGGGTCAGCGGCGTGACCTCGGAGCAGGACGGCCAAGTCGCGCAGGCGGGGGCAAGAGCCTTTTCGGCTGCGCGATGAGGCGTCGGTTCGAGATCGCGATTGAGACGTCTCATTAAGCGATCCCTCGCGAAGTTTATCCTGAGCAACGCGAAGGGCTCGGGATGACTCGCTTGTCCGTCCGCCGGTCCGCCCGTCCGCCCGTCCACCCGTGCTGATCACCGACCAGAGACTTCATAACCAGCGGATCACCCGCTCCGGTCCGGCCGGCGCGGCGAAGATGGTCGCCTGGCTGGGAGCGGTGCAG
>DATMDQ010000145.1:0-15002 GCA_035557715.1 Gemmatimonadales bacterium | reverse complement strand
TACGTCGATGCGGAGCACGCCCTCGATATCGATTATGCCAAGAAGCTCGGTGTCGACATCGAGAACCTGCTGGTCTCGCAGCCGGACACCGGCGAGCAGGCCCTCGAGATCGTCGAGATTCTGGTCCGCTCCGGAGCGGTGGACATCGTGGTCATCGACTCGGTGGCCGCGCTGGTCCCCAAGGCCGAAATCGAAGGCGAGATGGGCGAGAGTCATATGGGGCTCCAGGCCCGGCTCATGAGCCAGGCACTTCGGAAGCTCGCCGGCTCCATCAATCGGTCCAACTGCGCGGTGGTGTTCATCAATCAGCTGCGCGAGAAGATCGGGGTCATGTTCGGCAATCCGGAGACTACTACCGGCGGCAAGGCGCTCAAGTTTTACGCCTCTCTACGGCTGGACATCCGCCGCATTGGACCCGTCAAAGAGCGAGAGACGGTCGTCGGTAACCACGTCCGGGTGAAGGTCGTCAAGAACAAGGTCGCCCCCCCGTTCCGCCAGGCCGAATTCGATATCATGTTCGACGAAGGTATTAGTCACACCTCGCTCCTGGTGGACCTGGCCGCCGAGGCCAACATCATCCAGAAGTCCGGCGCCTGGTACTCCTATGGCGACCAGCGCATCGGACAGGGCCGAGAAAACGCGAAGCTCTTCCTCCGCGACAATCCGGTGCTTATGGCCGAAGTCGAGGGAAAAGTGAAGGAGCTCCTTGGCATGCGGGCGCCTGTCGGGGTTGGGGCAGGCGACGAAACGGACGAATAGTCCATGGCGCCTGCCTCGACAATTACGGCGATTGACCCCGACCCGCGCCGCCCGGGTGCGGTTCGTCTGGAAATCGACGGTATCCGCTTTGGGGCAGTTCCCCGCGAGCTCGTGGGAGCGGAGGGCTTGGCGGTAGGCCGGTTGGTCGATACCGAGCTGCAGGGGCGCCTGGGAGCCGCCGCCGATCTCGAGGCGGCCTATCGGACGGTGCTGCGCTGCCTGGAGCTCCGGGCCTACGCCCGGAACGATCTGGGACGCCGGCTCGTCCGGAAGGGCCACCCCAGGCCGGCCGTGGAGGCGGCGCTCGAGCGGGCCGCGGGTCTGGGCCTGCTCGACGATGCCTCATATGCTCGCAACTACGTGCAGACACGAGCGGCGCGAGGGCGGGGACCGCTACGTCTCACTCGCGACCTCCTGGCCATGGGGATCCAGCGATCGCTGATCGATGGCGCAGTGGCCGCGGAGTGGCCGGATGGAAGCGATCGCTCGTCGATGCCGTTGGTGCTTGCTACCAAGCGCGCGGCTCAGCTTGGCGCCCTCCCACGCCAAACCAAGCGGCGGCGAGTCCTTGCCTACCTGGCCCGGCGCGGCTTCTCCGGAAGGGAGGTGACGGACATCGTTGAAAAGGTGGTGTAGGGTTTGAGCTAGGAGCTGGGAGCCGGGGCTGGGAGCCAATGGCTAATAGCTAATAGCTGATAGCTCTTAGCTACTGGCCACTCTATATTTCCCTGCATGCAATCCGGCACAATCCGGCGGCTGTTTCTCGACTTCTTCGTCGCCCAGGGGCACCGTGAGGTGCCTTCTTCGTCGTTGGCACCCCGCGACGATCCGACTCTGCTCTTCACCAATGCGGGCATGGTGCAATTCAAGCGCACCTTCCTGGGGCAGGAGCAGCGCGACTACGTCCGGGCCACCACCTGCCAGAAGTGCGTGCGTGCCGGCGGCAAGCACAACGATCTGGAACAGGTCGGGCATACCAAGCGGCACCATACCTTCTTCGAGATGCTGGGCAACTTCTCCTTCGGCGACTACTTCAAGCGCGAGGCGATCGCGTACGCCTGGGAGTTCGTCACTAGCCCGTCCTACCTCGGCATCTCACCCGATCGTCTTCGGGTTACGGTCCATCACACCGATGATCAGGCCCGGGCCCTGTGGCGGGAGATCTCGGGCCTGCCCGACCATCGGATCTACGGCCTGGGCGACAAAGACAACTTCTGGCAGATGGGCGACACCGGGCCCTGTGGCCCGTGCTCGGAGATCTATGTTGACTTGGAGTGGGCAGCGGGGCAGCGGGGCCGCGGGACCGAGGTAATCCCCCAGGAGGAGTTTGAGAGGTTGGCAGAAGAAGGGAGGTTCCTGGAAATCTGGAACCTGGTCTTCATGCAGTTCGACCGCTCCGCCGATGGGGCGCTGGTCCCGCTGCCGAAGCCGTCGGTAGACACCGGCGCCGGCCTGGAGCGCATTGCGGCCGTGATGCAGGGCGAGGACGACAACTTTCACACTGATGTGTTCCTGCCGCTGATCGAGCGGGTCGGGGAGCTGGTGGGCCGCTCGTACGATCGGAGCGCGGAGGAACGGGCTTCCTACCGCGTGCTGGCCGATCACGCGCGCGCCGTGACCTTCCTCCTGGCCGACGGCGTGTTCCCCAGCAATGAAGGCCGGGGTTATGTAGTGCGCCGTATCCTGCGCCGAGCGGTCCGTCATTCCTACCTCCTCGGGCGTCGGGAGCCAACGCTGGCACCGTTGACCGAGATCGTTGTGCGACAGATGGACAACATTTATCCCGAGCTCAGGGCAAAGGCAGCGGAGATCCACGCCACCACCGAGGCGGAGGAGCGACGGTTCCTTGACACAATTGAAGGTGGACTCCGGCGACTGGAAGAGATCTTCGCGTCTGGTGCAAGGACGATTGCAGGAGATGAGGCCTTCAAGCTCTATGACACCTTCGGATTCCCCATCGACCTGACCGAAGTCATCGCGGGTGAGCGGGGCGTCGAGGTGGACCTCCCCGGCTTCGAGCGTGCCCTGGAAGAGCAGCGAAGCCGTTCCCGGACCGCGCGCATCTCGGGGGGCACCTCAACCGTTGCCGCGGGTCGGAACTCCGGCAGTGTCGAGGCTCCTGCCGTGCACCTCACGCCGGCCGGCAAGTGGCGCTCGGTCAAACGCGGGAAGCAGAAGTTCGTGGGCTATGGTGCTACCGAGGCCGATACCGATATCCTCGCCTTCCGGCAGGAGGGGCCACGGGTGGAGCTGGTGCTGAAGGAGAACCCTTTCTATGTGGAGTCGGGCGGCCAGGTAAGCGATCTCGGCGTGGTTCAGGGAAAGGACTGGACGCTCCAGGTGGACAGCGTGCGCAAGGACCCCAAGGGAACTGTCCTGGGCGGAAGCTTTGCCGCCGAGTTCGAGCCTGCTACGCTCCACGCCGCGGTCGACGCACCCCGTCGGCACGACATCGAACGCAACCACAGCGCCACCCATCTGGTTCATTTCGTGCTTCGTCGACGGCTCGGCACCCATGTGCGGCAACAGGGGTCCCTGGTCCAGCCCGACCGTCTGCGCTTCGACTTCTCTCACCACGGGCCGGTAGACGCCGCCACCCTCCAGGCAATCGAGTCGGAGGTGAACGATCTCATTCTGGAGAACGATGTGGTCTCCACCCGCGAGCTGCCCTACGCGGAAGCCCTCGCCCTGGGTGCCATGGCGTTCTTCTCGGAGAAGTACGGCGACGTGGTCCGGGTCGTTCAGATGGGACCGTCGATCGAGCTCTGTGGTGGCACCCACGTGCGGACCAGCGGGCAGATCGGCACCTTCCGCTTCTCCGGCCAGTCGGGCGTCGCCGCCGGCGTGCGCCGGATCGAGGCTGTTACCGGCAGTACCGCTCTTCGGGCGGTCCGTGAGCTGGAGCAGCGGGTAGCGTCGGTGGCCGAAGCGCTGAAGGCGCAGCCGGAGCACCTGGTGCGCCGGGTGGAGCAGCTCTTGGAGGAGCGTACCCGTCTGGAGGCACGCCTGGCAGAAGCGCTCCGGACCGGCTCGGGCGGGGCGGTGGGCGGTGACGTCTCCACTGTCGCCGGCGTCGAGCTGACGATTGCCCAGACTGCCACTGAAGATCGTGCCGAGCTGGGACGAATCGCCGATGCGTTCCGGGAGGGAAAACGGAACGCCGTGCTGGTGCTGTTCAGCTCAGCGGGGCGCGGCGCCATTCACGTCACCCTCACCGAGGATCTGGTGAGCAGCGGGCGCAAGGCGGGAGACCTGGTTAATCGGATTGCCGCCCTCAGCGGCGGCAAGGGTGGGGGACGGCCGCACTTCGCATCGGCCGGCGCGGGTGACCCCGAACGTCTGTCCGCCGCGCGCGCGGCCACCCCAGGTCTCGTCGCTGCGTGGTTGGAGAACGGCCGCGGTCCGGAGGCGACAGGCGCCTGATGGTCCCTGGTGACTGGCTGGACCGGCACACCAGTCGCGCTCCCGCAGCGCTTCGAGACCGGGTCGGAGAATATGCGTCAGCGGCAACCCGCTCGAACCGAGTGAGCGCGCTGGCCGCGGCCGCTCAGGTGGCGCT
The DNA here is from genome assembly GCA_035557715.1 of Gemmatimonadales bacterium. Taxonomy (GTDB): domain Bacteria; phylum Gemmatimonadota; class Gemmatimonadetes; order Gemmatimonadales; family GWC2-71-9; genus CAVVWJ01. The sequence goes on along the minus strand of DATMDQ010000145.1, from coordinate 10,684 downwards.
GGGCCGCGTCCTTTCCCATGCCGGTGACCGCTCGGCCGCCCTGGACTTACTCGCTGCGGATGCCCTGATCACGCTCGCGCTACAGGCCCAGGCCGAGGCCGCGCCTGAGCGGCTGGAGGAATTCGCCACCTCCGTGCTTCAGACGGCGCGGCCGGACGCGTGATCGACCTTCACTCCCATCTTCTACCCGCCGTTGACGACGGCTCCCGGTCGGTGGAGCAGTCGGTCAAGGTGCTGTTCGAGATGGCGCAGCAGGGCGTCACCGACATCTGCCTCACCCCTCATCTCCGATCAGCCCTGGCCGAAGCAGGACCCCCGCCGACCCATAATCGCGCCTTTGAGGCACTCCGCGCGCAGGCGCCGCAGATGCCACGACTTCACCGCGGCGCGGAGATCATGCTGGACCGGCCGATTACCCGCCCTGTTGCCCTGGCTCGGAACGTCACCCTGGCCGGCACCCGCTACATCCTGGTGGAGTTCCCCCGCCTGGTGCCATACGAGACGGTCAGCAATGCTCTGAAGCAAATCGTCGAGCTCGGCTTGATCCCCATTCTGGCCCACCCGGAGCGGTACAGCTGCTGTTCAGTGGAGGCGGTGCGGCGCTGGCGCGCACTCGGATCCAAAAGCCAGGTGGATGCCACCACGCTGCTCAGCTCCCAGGCACGAGGCCAACGTGCCCGCCAGCTCGTGTCCGAAGGACTGGCCGATATCCTGGCGGGGGACAACCACGGTGACGACCGTACCGTTGCCACGGGGGCCAATTTTCTCCGGGCCCAGGATGGCTTCGACCAGGTGGACCTGCTGGTGCGTCGCAACCCGGCCGCCATCCTCGAGGATGGGGAGCTGCATGCAGTGCCCCCACTCCGAATCCGCCAGAGCTGGATGAGCCGGATCAAACACTTTCTCGAGGGGGGCAAGTGACTGGTAGCCGAATCGAGGAAGGCCTCGAGGCGCTGATCCGGGCGGCGCAGGCCTCGAAGGCTCTGAGTGGCACGGTCGCCGGTGTGGCTACCCGATACGTGGCGGTGCTGCGCGGCGGTGGCACGCTGTACTTCTGCGGAAACGGAGGCAGCGCCGCCGACGCACAGCATCTGGCGGCCGAGTACGTGGTTCGCTACGCGCTCAACCGCCGGCCGCTCGCCGCAGTGGCCCTCACGACCGACACATCCATCCTCACAGCGGCGGGCAACGATCTCGGTTTCGAGCAGATCTTTGCCCGCCAGGTCGAGGCCCTGTGCACCCGGCGGGACCTGCTGATCCTGCACAGCACCAGCGGACAGAGTCCCAACCTGCTCGCGGCCGCCCGGACGGCCCGCAAGGGTGGCGTGCCCACAGTGGCTTTCCTGGGGAAGGGCGGTGGCGCGCTGGCCGGCCTGGTGGACGAGACCGTTATCGTCCCCGCCAACGAAACCAGCCTGGTGCAGCTGATTCACCTGGCGCTGCAGCATCTGATCGTGGAGGCGGTCGAGGCCGAGCTGCTCGAGTCATGATCGACCTCGGCGGGCAGACCGCGCTTATCACCGGTGGCAGCCGGGGCATCGGGCGAGCTGCGGCATTGCTGCTGGCTCGGTCCGGCGCCGACGTCGCAATTACCTATCACACCCGGGCCCGCGAAGCGGACGCCACCGCTGCGGAGATACGCGCGCTGGGCCGCCGAGCCTTTGTGGTCGGCGGTGACCTCGCGGATCCAGAGGTGGCCCAGCGGCTGGCGTCGGGCCTGGAGCGTGAGTTTGGCGGGCTGGACATCTTCGTGGCCAACGCCGGCGTGTGGCCGGCCGAGGAGGTGCGCCTCGGAGACATGCCGGTCAAGCGCTGGCGCACCACGATGCAAGCCAATCTGGACTCGGTATTCGTCTCGACTCGCGCCATCCTGCCGCTGATCCGGGCCGGAGGGCGCGTGGTGATCGTCTCCAGCACCGCCGGCCAGCGGGGCGAGGCGTTTCACTCGGATTACGCCGCCACCAAGGGCGCGCTGATCTCGCTGACCAAGTCGCTCGCCATCGAGTATGCGTCCAGCCTGGTGGTAAACTGCGTCGCGCCGGGCTGGGTTGACACCGAGATGAGCGCCCCGGCCTTCACCCCGGCGAACCGCGAGGCCATCCGGGCGAGCATCCCCATCGGGCGCATTGCCAGCGCCGAGGACATTGCCGGCCCGATTCTCTTCCTCTGCAGCGATTTCGCCCGCCATGTGACGGGAGAGGTGTTGAACGTCAATGGGGGGAGTGTGCTTTGTGGGTAGTCAGCGGGTCAGCGGGTCGGCGGGTCGGTTTGTCTCGGGTCCACGAGACGCGCTGGTGCCTTTGGCGGTTCCCCTGTCCCGCTGTCCCGCTGTCCCGCTTTCCCGCTGCCAATGATCCACCTCCTCTTCACCGGCGGCACCATCTCGATGCAGCGCGATCCCGTGGCGGGAGGGAACGTCCCGACCCACGGTGGCGAAGCCCTGGTGGCGTTTGCCGGCGGGTTGGATCGGATCAGCCCCTACCGGATCGAGAACTGGGCCAAGCTCCCGGCCTGTCATCTGGGGCCCGACCGACTCTGGGCGCTCCGTGAGCGGGTGCGCCAGATCGCCGAATCGGGTGAGGTGCAAGGGATCGTCGTAGCACACGGCACCGACACGCTCGAGGAAACCGCCTATCTCCTCGATCGCACCCTGGAGCGGACGGTGCCGGTGGCGATCACCGGCGCCATGCGTACCTCGAGCGACGACGGCTGGGATGGCCCCCAGAACCTGCTTGATGCCGCCACTGTCGCCGCGGCGGATGAGAGCGCTGGACGCGGGGTAATGGTGGTGTTCAACGGCAAGGTTTTCGCCGGGCGATCCGCGGTGAAGACCCACACGACTGATCTCGACGCTTTCACCGCACCACACGGGGGAGAATTGGGAAGAGTGGAGCACGGGCGCGTTGTTTACGGCGGACAGCGGGGAAGCGGGGAAGTGGGGAAGAGCGACGGTTGGGCAGCGGGGCAGCGGGGCAGGCTGAATCCCTCGGGGTTATCCGCGCGGATAGCACTGGTGCCGATGGTTGTGGGCGACGACGGCGGGATGCTGGATCTGGCGCGCCCCTCGCACGACGGAGTTGTCGTGGTGGCCTTTGGTAGTGGCAACATTCCGCCGGGGGCGGTGCCGGCGATGGCCCGCTGGATCGGGGATGGGAAACCCGTAGTGTTGGGTACCCGGTGCCCCACGGGAGTGGTGTCTCCGTTGTATGCATTCGAGGGTGGTGGCGCCCGCCTGGTGGCCATGGGCGCAATTCCGGCCGGGCCCCGCGCACTCTCCCAGGCCCGGATGGAGCTGATGATCTCCCTGTCGGCCGGCGCGGTATACGGTGGCTGAGGTGGCATTCCCGCCCATCGAAATTCCGGAGCCCGTTCTCGAGATCGCGCGGAAGCTCGAAGGCGCCGGCTTTGAAGCCTGGTGCGTGGGCGGCAACCTGCGCGACGCCTTCCTGCAGCAAGCCCAGTCAGACTACGACATCGCCACCTCGGCCACACCGGAGCAGGTGCAGAAGCTCTTCCCCCGGACGGTGGAAGTGGGGATCAAGTATGGCACGGTTGGGGTGCTCGACCGGGCTCGGCGGCTGCACGAGGTCACCACCTTCCGGCGCGACGTGGCAACCGACGGGCGGCACGCCGTGGTGGCTTACGGCGTATCACTCGAGGAGGATCTCGCGCGGCGCGACTTCACGATCAACGCGCTCGCCTATCATCCGCTCCGTCACGAGTGGAAGGATCCGTTCGACGGCGCGGGAGACCTGGCCAGACAACTGGTGCGGGCGGTCGGAGACCCGGCGCAGCGTTTCCAGGAGGATTATCTCCGGGTGCTCCGGGCGCTGCGCTTCGCGGCCCGGTTCGACTTCACCATCGACCCACTCACCTGGGAAGCGGCCAGAGCGGCGGCGGGCGGCCTGAGCGGGCTCTCGGCGGAGCGGGTGCGCGACGAATGGTTCAAGAGTCTCCGTACCGCTCGATCGATAACCCAACTGCTGATGCTGTGGCTGCGGGTCGGCGCGGCACGGGTGTGGATTCCCGAGCTGGAGGTCGCACGCCCCTCGCAGATGGCGTATCCGGACCCTCCGCTTGAAAACCGCGATCCCGTGCTGCTCACTGCCTTGGTTTGCCCCAACCCCGCGGCGGTGCTTCGCCGGCTCAAGGCGTCCAATGCCGAGATCGCCAGAGCCTCGGGGCTGGAACTGGGGCCAGAGGAGCCTGCTGCGCTGGACCCGGTGGCAGTGCGCCGCTGGCTGGCGACTGTCGGCCCCGCGGCCGCCGGTCTGTCGGCGCTCTGGGCCCTCCGTCACGGAGGCCCGGCTCCGTGGAGTGTCACGATGGCGGAGGTACGTCTCAGGGGAGATCCGCTGACCCGTTCGGACCTGGCCATCCACGGTGGCGATCTTCAGGAGCTGGGCATCCAGGGTCCTCGGGTCGGGGAGACGCTCGCCGCGCTGCTCGACCGGGTCCTCAACGATCCAACCCTGAACACCCGCCCTTCGCTGCTCGCGATAGCCCGGGAGATCCAGTGAGTCCGCTCGCCTTCGCGGCGGCGGCGGCACTGGGGAACGTGATCGGTGCGCTGGCCGTCGTCCGTCATCTGCGGCGGGGGCTCAGGTTCATCGAGGCCTGCCTCGCATTCGGCGCCGGCTTCATGCTCGCCGTTACAGTGCTTGGAGTGTTGCCCGAAGTGCTCAAGGACTCGCCCAATGCCGCACTCTACGTACTGGTGGGCTATTTCGCCGTCCACATCGCCCAGCACGTCTTCACTCCCCACTTCCATTTCGGCGAAGAGACTCACCGCGTGAGCCCGGCGGCCGGCAACTCGGCACTGCTCGGGCTGACGCTGCACACGTTCTTCGACGGGGTGGCCATCGCGAGTGGATTCCTGGTGTCGGGCCGACTGGGCGTCCTGCTGTTTTTGGCGGTGCTGCTGCACAAACTTCCCGAAGGAGTGACCATCGCGAGCGTGATGGTGGCCGGTGGCCAGAGTCGCGCCCGGGCCATCGGTGCGGCCGCAGTACTTGGCGGAGCAACGGTCCTTGGCGTCCTTTTGACCGAGCAGATCGGCCCGCTCGCCCGCCACGGGCTGGCGCTGTCCGGAGGAGTCACCCTGTATGTGGCCGCCTCCAATCTGGTCCCGGAGTTCCAGGCCAAACGGGGCTGGCTCTCGGGCCTGGCGTTCGTCGGGGGAGCCGTGGGATTCTTCCTCACGGAGTTACTGCTGGAAGGATGGTTGAGGTAGATGCCGAAGAAACGCTCGTCCCGTCAAAGCACGCTCTTCACCGCCGGCCGCGAAACTCGGCCACTGGCGGCCCGGATGCGGCCGGAGACGCTGGACGAGTTTGTGGGCCAGGACCACCTGCTGGGTTCCGGGAAGCCACTCCGCGATGCGATCGAGCGCGGCGCCCCCGGCTCGATGATCTTCTGGGGTCCACCGGGCAGTGGCAAGACTACGCTGGCCCACCTCGTGGCCAGCTCGACCGAGCGGGTCTTCGTGCCGTTCAGCGCCGTGACCGAGGGGGTGCCGCGCATCAGGGAAATCGTGAACGAGGCGCGCGAACGGCTCGAGTCCGGAGGGGAACAGACCATCCTGTTTGTGGACGAGATTCATCGGTTGAACAAGGCGCAGCAGGACAGCCTGCTGCCGCCCGCGGAAGACGGTACCATCACCCTGATCGGCGCCACTACCGAGAATCCCAGCTTCGAGGTGATCGGCGCGCTGCTCTCGCGGACGCGGGTGTTTGTCCTCCAGCCGCTCAGTCCCGAGGCCATCGAGCTTCTGCTCCAGCGTGCCCTGACCGACCCCGAACGTGGCCTGGGTGGGTCACGGCTGACGGTGGAGCCCGCCGCGCTGACCCTCATGGCCGTCGAGGCAGACGGCGATGCCCGGCGCGCGCTGACCGTGCTCGAAGCCGCCGCCTTGCATGTCGGCGAGGGAGGGACGGTAACGGCCGACAACGCCCGTGAGGCGATGCAGAAGCGATTTGCCCGCTATGACAAGGCCGGCGAGGAACACTTCAACCTGCTCTCCGCCTATCACAAGTCACTGCGCGGGAGCGACCCTCAGGGGGCGCTCTACTGGATGGCCCGGATGCTGGACGGTGGCGAGGACCCGATGACGCTCTTCCGCCGGGCTATTGCGATGGCGGCGGAAGACATCGGCCTGGCCGATCCCAACGCCCTCCTCATGGCGGTAGCCGCCCGCGACGCGTTTCACATGCTGGGCCCTCCGGAGGGCTATCTCCCTCTGGCGGAGATGACCATCTATCTGGCCACGGCGCCCAAGTCGAACAGCGCCAAGGTTGCCCTGGGTGCAGCCCTGGAGGCCGCGCGCGAGACGCCGGCCGCCCCGGTGCCACTGCACATTCGGAACGCCCCGACCCCGCTGATGAAGCAACTCGGCTACCACCAGGGCTACCGCTACGCCCACGACTCACCGGATGCCTATCTCCCCCAGGAATACCTGCCCGACGCGCTTCGGGGCCAGACGTTTTACACTCCGGGCACGTTCGGTCACGAGAAGAAAATCGCGGAGCGGCTGGAGTGGTGGGCGAAACTGAAAAGCGGGGAAGGCAAGGACGCGAGCGGTGAGCAGTAAGCGGGAGGGCCGGGAGTGGGTATATTCGAACCATGACATCCCCGGTTCCCCGAGCGCCATGAGCGTTCGCCCACACTGCTTTCTGCTCGGCCTGCTGACCTCGATCGGTGCCTGCAGCGCCATTGGCGACATCTTCAAGGAGCCCGATGTTCAGCTCGACCGAGTGGTGGTCCGGAGCGTCGGTGTCAGTGGAGGCAACCTGGACCTGATCGTCAAAGTGGACAACCCCAACAGCTTTACCCTCCACGGCACCAAACTCGAAGTGGGTTTCGATGTCGAGGGCCAGCATCTGGGCGACATTGCGTACGACGACGATTTCTCGGTAACCGAGAACGGCACCACGACCGTTACCCTGCCGCTGACGTTCGCTTGGGCCGGCGTGGGCAGCGCGGTGCGAACCGCGCTGGGGTCGGGAGATCTGCCGTACAGGATGAAAGGGCAGGTTGAGCTCGCCACCCCCTGGGGAGGTAAGGAAGTTCCCTTCACCCGCGAAGGCCGAGTTCCACTCACTCGTCTGGTCGGCTACCTCACCATCCCCGGATACTCTCAATGACAAGGAAGGTCCCCCTATCCGACCAATGATCCCGGTCCGCGACCCTGTCGAGCGTGCGGTGCTGGTGGCTGCGCCCCGTAAGGGATCCAAAGACGCACGGCATATCACCGAACATCTGGAAGAGCTGACTCGGCTGGTGGACACGGCCGGCGCTGAGGTCGTGAGCCGCATCTCGCAGCACATCGCATCGCCCAACCCTGCCACGCTCATCGGAGAAGGAAAGGTCGAGGAGGTCGCCAGCGAGGTGGCCGCCAGCGACGCCACGCTCGTCATCTTTGACGAGGAGCTCTCACCGGTGCAGGGCGCCAACCTGGAGCGCGAGCTCAAGGTGCGGGTCATGGACCGGGCCGAAGTCATCCTGGACATCTTCTCGACCCGGGCGCGCAGCCACGAGGCCAAGCTGCAGGTGGAGCTGGCGCAGCTGGAGTATCTCCTGCCCCGGCTGACGCGGATGTGGACCCACCTTTCGCGAATCCGGGGCGGCATCGGCTTGCGGGGCCCGGGTGAAACCCAGCTGGAAACCGACCGACGGGCCATCCGGCAGAAGATCCAGGGACTCAAGGCCAAGCTCAAAGACGTGGAGAAGCACCGGGAGAATCTTCGCGCCGGCCGCGATCCGATGCTGAGCGCCGCCCTGGTCGGGTACACCAACGCGGGCAAGTCCAGCATTCTTCGGGGCCTCTCGGGACAGCACGAGATCGTGGTCGAGGATCGGCTCTTCGCCACCATCGATACCTTGACACGCGAGGTCGATCTGGGCGAAGGCCAGCGGGCCCGCGTCACCGATACCGTCGGCTTCATTCGCAAGCTCCCGCACCACCTGGTCGCCAGCTTCCGCGCCACGCTCGAGGAGGTGAGAGGCGCCGACGTCCTGCTCCACGTGGTGGATGCCAGCCATCCGGACTGGGAGGGTCAGATGCGGGTGGTGGATAAGGTCCTCGCCGAGCTCGAGCTGGCCGATCGGCCGCTCATTCCAGTCTTCAACAAGATGGACGCTGTCACCGACCCGGCCTCGTTCACCGCGCGCGCACGGGCCCTGCACCCCACTGGTATACCAGCCACGTCCATGCGCACCGATGGATTGGCTCCCCTGAAGGCCGCCTTGCGAGACCTGGAGCGGGTGGGACGGCCAACGGTGAGGGTGAGGGTCCCGCTGGCCGACGGCGCCCGGGTGGCGGCCTTGTACCGTGACGGGGAGGTGCTCGCTCGCAGTCAGACGGAGACGGATTACGAGTTTGTGGTGCGGCTGGAGGTCTGGCAGGTGACCCGGCTCCGGGAGGAGGGGGTGGCGGTAGCCCCGATGGAGGAAACGCGGGGCTGGCGGAAGGTGAGTGGCTTAAGGTGACGACGGTCACTGAGCCGCCGTGGCCCACGGGGTAGGGTGCTTGACTGTAGGAGGGACCTCGACGGTGGACTTAGAGGAGAAGTCCAGTCGGCGCGGACGGAAGGAGGCCAAATGCGAATTCACTGGAGCGCTGTTTGGCTCATGATCGGCATGATGGCTAGTGCGGTGGGCTGTGGCAGCTACAGCGGGCCGAGCAATCCGCCGCCGGCATCGGACAGTACGAGTGATAGCACGGCACCACCACCATCCACACCGCCACCGGGTTACAGCCGGAGCTAGGGCCGGGTGTGACGGGCGGATAGAGGTTGGCGGCAGGAATCCCTACCGAGACTAGTCCTCTTCCCGGACACGGTACCGGGACGTAGCCTTAAGGGTGGCCGCAGTATCGGGCCATCCTTTTCCATGGATCAGATGAAGTGCTGCGGGCCAGCCCGGCTTGAATGCTGCGTGACGGGCGGGGCGTAGTCTCGGGCATCGCAGGTCCTGTCCCCGTTTCCAAACCGGAGGTCCCGTGCTGGGCAAGTGGGTCACACGTCTGACGTTCGGCGCTGCGGTCCTCCTCCCAGGGTGCAGCGGCGAGGATCCAGTTGACCCGGGGCAAACGGGAAGCATTACTGGTACTATCTCGGAGGCCACCACTCCGGCGCGCATTGTCGGAGCCACGGTTGCCTTAGGAGGAAAGAGCACCCAGACCGACGCTGACGGTCATTACGATCTCGCCGGAGTCCCGGCTGGCGCACAATTGTTCACCGCTAGCAAGGACCGGTACGTTACGCACAGCGGAGAAGTCACCGTCATTGCGGCAGAGACCAGGGTTATTGACCTGCGGCTTGTGCCCGTTCCTGGTCCGCCGACGGAAGGGCCGGCCGGTCTTACCGCAGAGTCCGGGAGTGCAGCCGGGCAGATCCACCTCACTTGGTCCCCCATCACTGGCGCGGCGAGCTACACCCTGTACTGGTCTACCACACCCGGTGTCACCCCCGCATCCGGCACTCCCATCCCAGGCCTTCAGGGCCCCTCCTACGACCATTCCGGGCTGACGCCCGGCACCGCGTACTACTATGTGCTCACCGCTGTCAGTGAAGGATCGGAAGGCCCCAGCTCGGCCGAGGTAAGCGCCACGGGAGCGAACGGAATCACCCTGAAGATCCTGGATCCGGGCGGCGGTATCGTGGCAGACACCTCCATCCAGGCCACGGTCGTCGTGAATTCGATCTACCAGCTGGCCTCGGTCACCGCGACGGTGGAAGACCGAACCGTCCCACTAGGTTTCCTGACTGTTCCAGACCGCTGGCGTGGTATTGTCCTGCTGAACGGCCTCCCCTCTCCGAGGCAGCGTAGCGTGACCTTCACCGCGACGGACATCCACGGGGCGGTCGGCAAAGCATCACAGTCGTTTCAGCACAACCGTCGGGCGGTGGTGACGGTGCAGTCTCCAGTTCCAGGCGCAGTCGCGCAGCCGCAGATCAGGATTCGTGCTTCATGCCAGGACGACGTGGCGCGTGGCTGCGCGGCCCTCGAGGCGCTGATTCTCGGATTCGGCGACCATATCGTGGGCGGGATCAATGGAATTGACCAGGACGTCTCGCTCGCCATGTTCGACGGTCAACCGGTCACGATCACTTTCCAGGCAACAGACGATCTTGGGCGGTCTTCCTTCGCAAGCGTAACGGTGTACGCTGACCAGAGCACCCATCTCGTGAAGGTCGATGAAGTAACGGAGGTCGGAACCGTGGTTGATGCATCAGCGGACCGGCTCCTCGTGGTGGACACGATCTCCCAACGCGACGTGCAGATAGGCAGCCTCAAGATTCAGAACCGGGCAACGGGTCTGGCCGGCACGGTGCTCACCCGCAGGTTCCTGAGCGTACCCGGTGCTCACCTGACGCCGCACGGAGCCGTCTTTGCGGCCAACGAGGAGCAGTCCAACTTTTCTCATCTGTATGAATGGCGCGACAATGAGCTGATCGACCTCGGCCCACAGGTTGGCGTTGCCATTGACGAACCCTACCTCGCGTGGGGCGTCTTCAACGGCTCGTTGTTCCGGAAGGATCTGCAGTCGGGGGCAACGATCACCGTGCCCGGAGTCGATGGAAGCGCCCTGTCGGATGTAGGGCCCAACGGCGATGTGGTGTTCCGGTCAGCGGATCATGAGATAAGACGGTTCAGGGATGGCGTGATCACGACCCTCGTGCCA
>DATMDQ010000144.1:0-2100 GCA_035557715.1 Gemmatimonadales bacterium | reverse complement strand
ACCGAATCGTCAGGCAGCGGGATCTGCTCGATCTCGCCCTGGAGGAACTCGACATTGGCCAGGCCAGACTTCTTCTGGTTTTCGCGGGCCAGCGCCAGCATCTCGTCGGTCATGTCGAGCCCATAGGCCTTGCCGGTGGGGCCGACGCGCTGGGCCGACAGCAGGACGTCGATGCCGCCCCCGGAGCCGAGATCCAGCACGGTCTCGCCGGCCTGGAGCTGGGCGAGCGCGGTCGGGTTGCCGCACCCGAGCGACGCCGCCACCGCCGCCTGGGGAAGCCCGCAGGTCTGAGTCTCCGCGTAGAGGTTCGACGTGATCGGGTCGGCGCCCCCGCGCGACGATGCCGTACCGCAGCAGGACGCGCTCCCCTCCGACACCACGCGGAGCGCGGCCTGACCGTACTTCTCCTTCACCATTTCCTTGATGTCCTCGCCGGCCATGATGGGTCTCCTCTTATCGGGAGCAGCAGCCGCCCGCCGCCTTCGCCATCGGCAGGCCGAGGCTCACGGGCTGGGTCGTCGTCGGGAGCTCGTCTTCGAGGTCGTAGTTCAGGTGATAGACCTCCCACTCCGCGCCATCGGGATCCACCACCCAGAACTTGTCCTGATTGGCGTGGCAGCAGTCCACGGCCATCTCCTCACGCACCGGCAGCCCCGCTGCCTTGATTCGATCGAGCTGGCTCATCACCTCGGCGGTGGTTTCCAGCTGAACGCCGAGATGATTCACCGGCCCCGTGCCGGGTCCCCCGCCCTGGGAGAGCGCCAGGTTGACCGGTCCCCATTCGGGCAGGAACTTGGCGTAGCCCGGCTTCTCCTTCACCGGTTCGGCGCCGAAGAAGGCGCGATAGAAAGCGCGGCTCTTGTCGAGGTCGGAGACGTGCATGTGGATGTGCACCTTGGCGCTCATGGATTTCTCCTCAGCAGCAGGCGGTGAGCAGCCGGACCAATGCGGTCGCGGTGTCCCGCCGGACAGAGTAATAGATGTACCGCTCTTCCTTGCGGCTCTGGACGAGCCCGGCCCGTCGAAGGGCGGCCAGATGATGCGACAGCGTCGGCGCCGAGATCTCCACCGCCTCCTGGATCTCGCCCACCGGGACTTCCCGGCCGGCGCGCACCAGGAAGAAGAACACCTGCAGGCGCGTGAGATGGGCCAGGGCCTTGAAGGCCTCGACGTGGCCCTCGCTGGCGTCCAGCTGGCTGAGGGAGAGCGGGGCGCGCTGTTTCACAGTTCAAGAGTTATCAAAGTATGGAACCCGTGTCAAGCCCCCCAGAAAAGTAGCCTTGCGCACCGTAACATTCCTGTGATTTGACCCGCCATTCCCCCGGCCGGAGACTCCCGCCATGACCAACACCAGCCTCGTCGATCGCGAGCTGTCCTGGCTCGAGTTCAATCGGCGCGTCCTCGAGGAAGCCCAGGACTCCAGTGTGCCGCTGCTGAGCCGCCGGCGGTGGCGTCGAATCGGCACCAGGCCGTGGCGGCTCAGGATGTCGCACGCGGTGGAGCGCCCGGGGAGGCGCCACCGCGGATGGCGTCGATGCAACAGCGCCAGGAGTTTCTTGCCACCCCAGAACGGATGGCGGCGGCGCGCTTCGAGGATCGCCGTCACGATCGCCTCGGCCGTCTCATTCGGCGAGCGGCACGGGCGGCGGGAGCGCTCCTCGGGCCCGGCCGCGCCCTGGCGCAGATAGCGCTCGATCCACCTGTACCCGGTCTTGCGAGATACGCCGTAGTCGTCGCACTGCTCCGTGATCGTCCGTCCGCCCCGAAGATGCTCGCCAACGAGCTGCGTTCTCTAGTCGATGGGTGATGCGTCCCTCCACGGCATGGGCACCTCCTCCCGTGCCCTGCCAGTGTGTTGTTACCCATTACCCTGGACTAAACTGTTACCTATGTCTCCGGACCGTACCGCGAGCCCGACTACCCCCTCTCCTCGGCGGACTGGATGCCCCGGAACCTCGACGATCGCGTGGAGGTGGCCTTCCCGGTGCTCGAGCCGCTGCTCCAGCGGCAGCTCCACGACATCCTGGAGATCCAGCTCGCGGACACCGTCAAGGCGCGGCTCATCCGGCCCGACGGCCGCTCCGAGCGGGTCGCCGCCGA
>DATMDQ010000143.1:0-6761 GCA_035557715.1 Gemmatimonadales bacterium | reverse complement strand
GTTCCGAACTCCGCACTGAGCTGCACGGCCTCCGGGCCGATCTGCTCCGCTGGATGTTCGGCTTCTGGGCCACGACGGTGCTCACGCTGGCCGGCCTAATGATCGCTCTGCGCAGTCCTTAGAATACCCTACGGCCTGTCCGCCTGTCCGCCTGTCCGCCCGTCCGTCCGAACCCAACATAGAGCACGACGAGCGCGATCCCCTGCACCACGTGGTACACCGCGTTGTGATCGAAGTACTCGAGGTGCACCGACACCTTGGCCTGCTGCAGGACCGCCGCCCCGGCCGACATCACGAGACCGGCCGCGATCAGGCTCCAGCCGGCGCTTCGGCTGCGGGTGGCTTGCCAGATAGCCCCAATCAGAAAAAGCAGGAGCGCGGGTACGTAGAACCGCACGATGCTGGTGAACGACTCGTCCACCAGGACGACCACACCCGCGAAGATCGCCGCGTACGCCGCCACGATCCCTCGCAAGCCCCGCGCGGGGAGGCCGGGCAGGAGAATGAGGAGGGCCAGTCCGAGCATCGTTGCCGCGGCCACCACGATCGAGAGCGAAACCGGGATCCACGCGATGAAGCCCGGGGTGGTGGCCGTGCCGGCCGGGAAGAAGGCGTGGAAGACGGCACCCCAGAACGCGGCGCTGGCAAGCCCGCCCATCAGGACGGCGCCCATCCTGGCCAGCGCCCCGCCATGTGTCCAGAGTCGCCAGCCGAAATAGGCGCCGAGCAGCGCCAGACCGAGGTCGGTGAAGACCACGTCTGGGTCGTGGATCGAGACGCCGAACAGGTCGATCACTGGCCGCGAACCTGTCTGGCGCGGATCGGCTGATCCGAAATCACCCCGTACGGCCGCTTGGCGAGTGCCCGGCGGATGTCTCCCTCCTCGTCCGGCGTCCAGATGAACACCGGCCAGCCCTTGGCGATCAGACGGTCGGTGACCTTCTCATCCACCTGGTGGTTGATGCTCAGCAGGTCCGGCCGGATGATCTTCCGCACCGCTCGGCGGATGAACTCCTGCCTGAGCGGCCAGGGCAGGTTCACCAGGTCTCCCGGCTTGATCTCGGCCACCAGCTCCGGGTTCCAGTTGGTGTCCATGAAGATGAGCGCGGTCCGCACCTCGGGATCGAGCCGCTTCAGGCGATAGAGTACCACCGGGTTGAACGAGCTGAGCACCACGTCCTTGTGGGCCCCGTGTTTCCGGATGATCTCCACCGCGCGCTGCTCCATCCCGGTCGGCTTGAGGCCGGTCACCTTCAGCTCGACCATGAGGATGCTACGGCCCTTCACCATTTGGACGAAGTCCTCGAACGGTCGAACCGGGGCGCGCAGCGCCGGATCGAACTTGGGGCCCAGGTCGAGCGCGAGCATCTGTTGCAGCGTCTTGTCCCGCACCCGGCCGGTGTCAGCGGTCAGCCGGTCGACGCTCAAGTCATGGAAAATCACGACCTCTCCGTCCCGGGTGAATTGACCGTCCACATCCACGCCATCCATGCCGGCCGCGAGCGCCCGCTCGACGGCAAAGAGGCTGTTGTCGGGGGCGTGATCGCCGAAGCCGCGATGGGCAAAGACGAGCGGGTGGCGTGGTGGAGCGACCAGGGTGCCGCTGTAGCGGGGCTCGCAGCCGAAGAGGTATCCGGCCGCCAGCACCAGCACGAGGACGACGCCGCCCAGGACGAAGCGCTGGCGCCGGCGGCGGTCAGCGCGACTCGGTGCGGCCATACTTCTGGTAGAACTGGTTGGAGAAGATCTCGTCCGGGTCATAGAATCGCTTGCGCTCGAAGGCGTGCCGCGCGTTGGGGTAGGCGCGATGCAGCTGTTCCGCCGTGGGGTAGAGCTGGTAGGTCAGGTAATAGGTCCCGCCATAGTCGAGCGCCGCATCGACCAGTTGCCGGGTCACCGACTCGGCGCGCGCCTGGCCGTCACCGGTCAGCGGGACGTTGCTCATCTGGATGATGGCGAAGGCCGCCTTCCGCGGAGCGTAGGCCAGGGCCGGCGTGGCATTCGGGGCCACGTAGCGCACGGTCGAGCTCAGCACGTTCAGGTCGCCGTCGAGGAGGATCTGGCGGAAGCGGTCCATGAACGGGACGAAGCTCTCGACCGGGACGTAGTATTCCTGGATGATGTCGGTGTCGTGGCGGGAGCGGTAATCCAGCAGCTCCAGCGGGGCCAGCGGTGGCCGCATCGAGTTATTGCGGGAGACGATCCGGGCGTCGCCGGCACCCAGCTCCACTCGCTTCTGCAGCTTCCAGCGGAGCGACTTGGCCCAGTCGAAGCGGCGCGAGAGCCCGAAGAAGAACTTGTCGCGCAGGACGTGCTCCTCCTCGGTCAGCGTGAAGCTGGCGGACTGGTCGGGGGTCGCCCGCCGCCAGGTCACCACCACCATTTCCCTCAGAAAGCGGGCGGGGTCCGGCTCGATCGACGGGCGGGCCAGCACCAGCACCACGCCGGTATCGGCCTTGATCTGGGCGAAACGAGCGGGAAACTCGGTGTAATCCATGGAAACGGAACGCTGCTCGTACAGCTCGTCCCGGGTGACCCGGAGCGTCACGTCGAGGATCACGCCGTAGAGGCCGTAGCCGCCGATGGCGAGCGAGAAGAGCTCCGGGTTCGCGGTCCGGTTGACCTCGACCACGTTCCCGTCGGCCAGCAGCAGCCGGAAGCGCTCGACCACATCGACCACCTGCATTACGTCGATGTCGCGCCCATGCGCGTTGGCGCTCAGCGTGCCGCCCACGGTAAAGATGTTGGAGGACTGCATCACCTTGACCGCGAGGCGTCGGGGCGCGATGGCGCGTTGCACCTCGTCCCAGGTGGCGCCGCTCTCTACCGTGATGGTCATGCCCACGGGATCGATGGCGAGTACCCGGTTGAACCGGCGCATGTTGAGCACCACCCCGCCCGCGGTGTAGGTGTGGCCCCCCTGGCTGTGCCGGCTGCCGGCGATGGAGACCTTCAGCTTCCTCGCCTTCGCATCCCGCAGGATGGCCTGGAGCTGCTCCACCTCACGGACGTCGCTGACACCCTCGACCCGCGCCGGTGCCAGCCGGGCGACGTCGGTGACAAGGTGCGGGTCGTTGGACTGGAACAGCTGGCTATAGGGGACGACAAAGCTGGTGGCGTACAGGGCGAGGGCGAGAAGAACCGCGGCGAGCGCCACGGTCACCCGGACGGAGGTGGTCCAACGCCGGGAGCGTCGTTTGGGCGCGGCGATAGTGGGTATCCTCGTCGAGAGGGGCGGGTGCAGGTAAGATGGTGGGTCGGGGTGTGAACGTCCAGATTCGGGGTGCTATGCCGGCGCTGACCCTTCTGCTCGCCTTTCTGCTTATCGGTGGATCACTCGGGTGTGAAGGCTCCAGGCAGGAGCCACCGCTGGAGAACGCCGCCCTCAACGCTGGGCTCGATCCGAAGAACCCCCGCGTCCTGGCGCTGGTGGACTACTTCGAGGCCCAGGGTATCGAGATGGTGCATGATAGCGGAGGCTGGTGGCGAGTGACTCGGCCGGCCCCGCCCGAGGTCGATGTGATAGTGAGCCTGCGATCCTTCCCTGAGCGGGCCTCGGCATACCAGATGAGAGAGGCCCTGGCTCGTATCAACCTGGCGTACCTGCTCAACGCCGATGCCCGTGTGGCCATGTCTTACCCGGGTGTCAGGGAGGCTCGGCCTGGGGCTACAACCGACTTTCGGATCGTCGAGCTTCAAAACAGACTGGAGCGACTCTTTCAGGGGTATCGACCGGCATCGCCCCCCGGTAGATGAAGCGGCGGTAGGAAAGCGGCGGTAGATACTGCGACGGTAGATACTGCGGCGGTAGATACTCCGGCGGTAGATACTCCGGCGGAATGTTACCGCCTCTACCGCCCGAGTCTCGCAAAGCGAGACGAGGCTACCGCCGCTTCACCTACCGCCTTACCGCCTTACCGCCTTACGCCTATCTTCCTGCCGCGCCGCTACCCTCGGAGACCCAATGGGCCTCGTCCTGCTCGTCTCGCTCGGTCTCGCCGTCTTCGTCGTCATCACCTACAACGGCCTGGCGAAGCTCAAGCTCCTCGCCACCAACGCCTGGGCTGACATCGACGTCCAGCTCAAGCGACGGCATGATCTGATCCCCATGCTCGTGGCCTCGGTCAAAGGCCACGCTGGCTACGAGAAGGGGACTCTCCAGGCGGTGGTCGAAGCCCGCAACCGCGCCGTGAGTGCCGGTGGGCCGGCCGCCGCCGGCCAGGCGGAAGGGGCGCTGGCCGCATCGGTGCGGCAGATCTTCGCGCTCGCCGAGGCGTACCCCGATCTCAAGGCGGCGGAGAGCTTCCTCTCGCTGCAGCGAAACCTCAGCGAAATCGAAGACCACATCCAGAACGCGCGCCGCTACTACAACGCGGTGGTCCGCGACCTCAACACCAAAATCGCGCAATTCCCCTCCAACCTGGTGGCCAGCGCCTTCGGTTTCCAGCCGCGGGAGTCCTTCGGTCTCGACAATCCGTCGGAGAAGGCCGCGCCGGCGGTTGACCTCGGACCCGCCGCATGATCCGGCCTGCCCTGCTGCTCCTGTTGCTCCTCTCGGCCACGCCGGCCCAGGCCCAGCGCTCGCTCACGATCAAGCGCTTCGATGCCACCATCGTCGTCACCCCGGACGGGAGCGTCGACGTCACCGAGTCGATCACCGCCGGGTTCACCGGCTCGTGGAACGGGATCTTCCGCACCGTGCCGGTGGAGTACCGGACGCCGCAGGGATTCAACTGGACCCTCCGGCTCGATCTCCTGGGAGTCACCGACGGGGACGGTCGGCCGCTCGAGGTCGAAAGCAGCCGCGAGCGTCACTACATCAAGTACAAGATCAGGGTACCGGGGGCGGTGGACGCGACCCGCACCGTGCTCATCCACTACCGGGCCGCGAATGGGCTCCGCTTCCTCGAGGATCACGACGAGCTCTACTGGAACGTGACCGGCGACGAGTGGGACGTGCCGATCGAGGTGGCCACCGCCCGCATCGAGCTGCCGGCCGCGGCCACCGGTGTCCGCGCCATCGCCTTCAACGGCGTCTACGGGTCCACCGCCCGCGACGCCGTGGTGAAAACCGAGGGGACCACCGTCCGCGTCACCATGCCGCACCGGCTCGACTTCCACGAGGGGCTCACCGCCGTGGTGGGTTGGGACAAGGGCCTCGTTTCCCCGCCGAGCGAAGCGGAGAAGGCGGTCGGCGTCCTGGCGAGCAACTGGCCGCTCGGGATCCCGATTCTGGTCTTCCTCGCGATGTTCACGCTCTGGCGCCGGGTCGGCCGCGATCCGAGGCGGCTCCCCGTCGCGGTTCAGTACGAGCCGCCCGACTCCATCACGCCCGCCGAGGCGGGCACCCTGATGGATGAGTCGGCCGACATGCGCGATATCACGGCGACGGTGACGGATCTGGCGGTGCGCGGGCACCTCAGGATAGAGGAACGGGAGCAGAGCGCCCTGTTCGGACTCATCACCCGGCAGGAATACATCTTCCACCGGCTCGAGCCGGCCGGGCTGCCGCCGCTGGTGGCCCACGAAGAGCAGGTGTTCAGAGGGATCTTCGCCCGCGGCAAGAACGAGGTGAAGCTGTCCGAGCTGGAGAACGAGTTCTATAAGATTCTCCCGGCGGTCAAGACCCAGATCTTCAAGCGGCTGATCGACCGGGGGCTCTACCGGTCGCGGCCGGACCGGGTCAAGAGTCACTGGCGCGTGGGCGCCATCGTGGTGGTTGGCCTCATCATCAGCCTGGGCGTCGTGCTCAGCGCCAAGTTCCAGCTTACCCCGGTGCCGTTCATCCTCGCGGCGCTGGTCACCGGCCTCATCGTTTTCCTGTTTAGCAGGTACATGCCCGCTCGCACCACCGCCGGCGCCCGGACCCTCGAGCGCCTGCTCGGCTTCGAGGAGTTCCTGTCGCGGGTAGAGAAGGAGAACTATGAGCGGGTGGTAAAGACGCCGGAGATGTTCGAGCGCTATCTTCCGTTTGCGATGGCGTTCGGCGTGGAGCGAAAGTGGGCCAAGGCGTTTCAGAACATCTACCGGGAACCGCCCAAGTGGTACGTCGGTAGCAACTCGTCCGCCTTCGACCTCGGCCGCCTCTCCAACAGCCTGTCCGACCTGTCGGACCGGGCGCAGAGCGTGATGACCTCTTCACCGCGCAGCTCATCTGGATCGGGCTTCAGCAGCGGTGGTTCGTCAGGCGGGGGATCTGGCGGCGGCGGCGGAGGAGGCTGGTGAAGACCAACGATGACTGAACATACGCAAGGAGAGAAACGATGACCGGCCACACGGAAGTAGAAAAAACCATGACCAACCACGCGACCGGAACGCGGGAAGAGTGGCTTGCGGCCCGGATCGAGCTGCTCAAGGCCGAAAAGGAGCTGACCCGGCGCAGCGACGAGCTGGCGCGGCGGCGGCAGGAGCTGCCCTGGGTTCGGATCGACAAACAGTATCGATTCGAGACCGACCAGGGGAGCGCCTCGCTGACAGACCTCTTCCGCGGGCGCTCGCAGCTCCTCGTCTACCACTTCATGTTCGGGCCCGATTACACGGCGGGGTGTGCGACCTGCTCGACGATCGCGGACGGGTTCGACGGTTTCGTGGTCCACCTTGCTAACCACGACGTGACGCTCTCGGCGGTGTCGCGGGCGCCGCTCGCGAAGCTACAGGCGTATAAGCGGCGGATGGGCTGGAGCTTCCCCTGGGCGTCCTCGAGCGGCGGGGACTTCAACTTCGACTTCGACGTCTCCTTCACCGAGGAGCAACAGCGCCAG
>DATMDQ010000142.1:0-4069 GCA_035557715.1 Gemmatimonadales bacterium | reverse complement strand
CATACTGAAGGATCCTGCCGTCCTCATCCTGGACGAGGCTACCAGCAACCTGGATACCGAGAGCGAGCAGCTGATCGAGGATGCGCTGGGCAAGCTCCTGGTGGGCCGTACGACCCTGATCATTGCCCACCGGCTCAGCACGGTGCGCCGGGCCGACCGGCTGGTGGTGATCGATCGGGGCCGGATAGTGGAGGAAGGCACCCACGGTGAGCTGCTGGAGCTGGGGGGAATCTACGCCAGGCTGTATCAGCGACAGTTCAGGGAGGACGACACGGTGGAGACGAGTCCCCCGGAGAGAGTGTCATCCATCGGTTAGGCCTCAACGCCGAGTGCCTGTAAGGAAAAGCCCCTGCCGACTTCGGCAGGGGCTTCTTGTTCCTGGGTACTGAGTTTGAGCCTAGGTGAGCCGGGTGATCTTGATGCTGACCCAGGCGGGCACGTCACCTGCGAACAGGTTCAAGATGAGATACCTGGTTTCCGCCCCGATGAAGGTCAGGGTAGCCGCCTCGGGGTGGGCGGCGGTTGCTGCCGGGAAGGCGGCCGGGGCGCACGTCGCCGCAACGCAGGTCGCCACATCTATATCGGCGGCGTTGTCCCAGTTCACCGTCACGCGATAGGTACCGGCCGCCGGTACCACGAGCCGATAGGCCCGGTTCGCCGGTCCGATCGTAGCTATGTTGGCCGCGTAGGCGCCGGAATCGTAGATGCCTGTAGTTGCGCCTACCGCCACCGGAAGCGCCAACGCCGGCGCAGTGGCCGTAGAACCCGTACCCGCGAGAGAGGGCACGGTGCTGCTGACGGCGATCGCCGGTGCCGTGCTGGTCAGCGGGAGACCGAAGCCGACCACGTCCACCGCCCCGACGCCCACCTTGCCAGCGGCGCCTGGAGTCGGGAGGAAGGTGACGGTGCTGGCCGTCTGCCCCGTAACGATGGCGGTGCTATCGGCGAGTATTCCGACGACGGCCGGGTTCACGAAGGTGAACTGGGCGTCGGTCGAGGTCAGTACGACCGGCACGTTAACCGCTGGTGCCGCCGAGCTCAGCGTCGCCGGGAGCGAATCCACGGCCGGCGTCGTGAGGTTCGAGGTGGTCGACAGGATCATCGGGAACTGCGGCAGCCGCTGGTGGACCACACCGCGGACCGTGATGATCGAATCCGAGTTTGGAGACGGGATGAAGCTGATCACCGAGCTGTCTACCGACACGGCGACAGCCCGGGGGTTGGTTGCGCCCGCGACGATGAACCCACTATCCGCCAGCACACCGATGGTGTCGGGAGCTCCGATGCTGGTCGGCGGGAGAGCGGCGACCGGAAGAACCTTTATGGTCGGCGGGAGGGTCAGGGTAACTGTCTGACCCAGTGTCGGAGTGGCGGTCGACAGCGTCGCGAGGCTCAGGTCGACGATCGGCGGGGTCGTCACCGTGCCCGTGGACGTGATGGTGAAATCCAGTCCCGGGTTGAATGCCACCGTGGTGTGCGCAACGGTCACCACACCGGAAACATTCGGGCCCGGTACCACGGTGAGGACGGTCTGATCGGGGGAGACCGAGACGATGTCGCCCGCGGGGCCGGCAGCGAAGGTCACTTCCGAGCTGTCGGTAAAGAGCGAGCCGGGGGGGGCGGTCAGCGTGATGGTGTCGCCCAGGGCCGGCGCGGCGTTGGAGATCACGATATCGACGGTCGAGGGCACCACGTTGACCGGCACTACCAGCGTCTGCCCACCCGCACTGAGGGTGAAGGAGCTGTTCGCGATGGCCGTGCCGGTCACCTGGAAGCGGGCCTGATTCTCAATGGGAGTGCCCACGTTGGTGTGCAGGAACGCCGTGTCCTGGACGACCGTCACCCCACTGCCGACGGCGCTGATCTCAAAGTCGGCCGCGATCTGGTTTCCCTGGTCGTCCTGGAGGGAGACCAGGATCGGCTTGGTCTCGTTCACATCGATGAACAGAGAGGTGGGACTGGCGACGATCGCCGAGGGTTCCCGGAGGTCGCTAGTCGGGTCACCCGAGCAGGACAGGAATCCAACTGCGACCGCGAGTACGACCGAACCACGCAACAAACGCTTCATAGTGGACACCTCAGTGCGGAGGTCTATTAAGGATGCGTCCCGTATCGTCTGACTAAAACCGTTGGCGTACGCCGGTGTCGTCGCGCCGGCTCAGGCTGAACAAATCAATCCCGAGGAACTCGCCGGCATCGTCCACGGCCTGGCGGCCGATTACGTCGCTCCATGCCGGCAGGCCCGGCTCGCGGAGATCGTTCGAGAAGATCAACTGAAACGCTCCGAAGCCGGTTCGGTCGGCAAAGATGTAATACGTCCCTTTGCCCTTGGTATACTGCCACACCTCGTAGGGCGGGGCGCTGCCCTCTTGCTGCCGCCGGTAGACGTCGTCCGGGGCTCCGTACCGCGCAAAGATGCGTCCTCTGTCCGAGCGCCAGCCCGCTACCGCCTTCCGACCGCCTTCCTTGTATTCCCGATTGGCGTAAGCGATGGCTTCGTAGAACCCCTCGCGCCGCTCATTCTTGGCTGTACCGGGGGTCAGATCCCGCTTCTGCCAGAACGTGGTCAGGAACCGGCGCTTGGCATCCAGGCTCAGCTCCGACTGCCAGGCGGAGAGCTCGCCCGCCTCCGCGACATAGATCAAGGGGCCCTTGGCCGCCTCCAGCTCCTCGGCTGACATGGCCGCGAAGTACCCCTGATCGGTCACCCGGTCGGCCTGGCGCGACGCAGAATCCCGCGCCAGCGTCTCGCGCAGGCCCGCCATCGAGATTGCCGCGGTGCGCTGGATACTCCTGCTGCCCAGCTTCAGGTCGGCCACCATGGCATACGTACCCTCCGGCAGGCCGGCAAGGTCGAGCTGGCCCTTGAGCACGCTGCCTCCAGCCGCTACGGTCACCTGCACCTCGGGAGTCTTGATGATGCCCTTGCCGCTGGAGTCCCGTATGGCGACGCTCATCGTGCCACGCTGGCCCGAATCCGAGTAGGCCTCCAGCAGGTAGTACACGTTGGCCCGGAGCGGGGTCAGCACCACCTGGGCGGCCGCGGTGACCAGATTGTTCCCGGTCCGGAACTCCCCTGGCCGCGGCACCGTATCATCCGCGGTGGCCAGGCGCATCTCCGGAGCTACCAGAAGGTCGGAGGCGCCGTCAGCCCGCGATAGCGCCTGAACATCGATCCCGCCCGTGGCTTTGCGGCCGGAGACCGAATCCTCCACCTCTACCTTGAGCCGGTACTTCCCCGGCGCCACCGCGAAGTCCACGATCTCGACCGTGTAGGCGTCCTGTCCACCCTGCGCCCGGGCGCGGTTACGCCAGGATTGGTGATAGAGAGTGAGACCGGTCGAGTCCACCACCTGCACCGAGACTGTGTAATTCAGGAGCCCGGCGCTGCCGCTGGCAGCCTGGATCATGGAGAAGGGGATTTGCACCAACCCCTTCACCCGGGTCTGATTCCGGTCCGGCCGATAGAACCGAACTGCGCGAACTACCAATCCCGAGTCGCTCTGCGGAACCGTGGCCCCAGTGGGCGCGGCCACGGCTACCGCGGCAAGAAAGACAGCTGAAAAGCTATGCATGAACACCCTTGCAGGGGCGGTGCGATCCTCTGCCCGCCCCCCTGATTCAGACCTTACCAGCCTAGGCTGACGCTGAAGAAATTGGTCGCACCGAGAACGCCGAGATACTTCCAGGCGTAATCGAAGCCGACGTTGAAGTTGCCTGTTCCATAATTGAGACCGCCACCCAGCGCGAGACCCTGCAAATTCTCCTCGTCGCCCAGGGCAGTGGTGGCCGGATCGACCGGATCGAGGTTGTTGGCCGCCGCGTAGCTGTAGCTCCCGCGGAGCGCGACCCCGAAGGCCGACCCACCCAACCGCTCCGACATCCATTCGCCGCCGGCAGAGAACCCGGCTGCGTTATTGTTGGGCTGGTTGAAGTCGGACAGGAGGGTCAGCCGGTTGTTGTCACCCGCGATGAGATCGTACGCCAGACCCACCCGGAAGATGGTGGGCAGCGGGAAGTCCTTGGTTCTGAACTCGGCTTCCTGCGGGTTACTGGGAACCGGCGCCTC
>DATMDQ010000141.1:0-5419 GCA_035557715.1 Gemmatimonadales bacterium | reverse complement strand
GAGGCTGAGCCGACCAGGGGCACCGTCTCACGCGTGTCGGGGCTCAACTTCTCGGTCATGGAGCAACACCGCGAGTTCGCCGGCGCCGCGACCGTATGGGAAGCGGCTGCCGGGCCGTTCGCCGAGCTGCTGGAGCTGGAGCGCTCGCTGGCGGTGCAGGGCACCGCGCTGGCCGAAGCCGGGGATGCCTGCACGCCGGCGATGCTGGCGCGCTACGATCGCGATCTGGAGCGGTTCGAGCGCGAAGGCGGTTACACCCTGGCGCCCAGGATCGACGCGGTCCTCCACGGCCTGGGCTTCGATCCCGACCAGGCGCGGACCCAGGCCCTGGCCGGCCTGAGCGGGGGAGAGCGCGGCCGAGTCGGGCTCGCCCAGCAGCTGGTGGCGCCGGCGGACGTGCTCCTGCTCGACGAGCCCACCAACCACCTCGACCTCGAGACCACTCGCTGGCTGGAGGGCTACCTGGCCCAGCTGGATGCCACGGTGCTCCTGATCAGTCACGACCGCGCCTTTCTGCAGGCAGTCGTGGATCATGTGCTGCACGTCGAGATGGGCACGGTGACACCGTATGCCGGCGACTACGAGGCCTTCGTGCGCCAGCGGGGGGAGCGGCGCATGGCACAGCAGCGCGCCTTCAGCAAGCAAGCCAAGGTGCTCGCATCGGAGGAGGACTTCATCCGCCGCAACATCGCGGGACAGAAGAGCGCCCAGGCGAAGGGCCGGCGACGTCGCCTGGAACGGGTCAGCCGCCTCAGCGCGCCCGAGGGGGAGGAAGGTGTGATGTCGCTCAGACTGGAAACCGATGCCCGTGGCGGCGACCAGGTTCTGGTGGCAGACAAGATCCGTGTGGCCATCGGAGATCGGGTCCTCCTGGACCGATTCTCGGCCAGCGTCCGCAGGGGGGACGTGATCGGCTTCATCGGCCCCAACGGGGCAGGGAAGACGACGCTGCTCCGGGCGATCGTGGGTGAGCGTCACCCCGACGGGGGCGAGGTGCGCATCCCCGAGTCGGTGCAGCTGGCCCACTACCGGCAGGATCTCGCGCAGGTCCCCGTTGATCGGTCGCTGTACGAGCTGATCAACGAGCTCAGGCCGGCATGGGGCCGGGGAGCCATCCAGGGTCACCTCGGCCGCTTCGGGTTTTCCGGTGATTCGGTTCTGCGTCAGGCGGCCACGCTCTCAGGGGGAGAGCGCGCTCGGGTCGCGCTGGCCATGATGATGCTGTCCGGCGCCAACCTCCTCCTGTTCGATGAGCCTACCAACCACCTGGACGTCGAGTCGATCGAGGTGCTGGAGGATGCCATCGAGGCCTTCGAGGGAACCGTGATCCTGGTGAGCCACGATCGCGCCTTGCTGCGAGCGCTGACAACCCGGGTGTGGGTGCTGCACGAGGGCCGGATCACCGACTATCCCGGCAGCTTCGACGAGTGGGAGACGGCGAGTGCGGAGCGCGCCCATGCGGCGTCGGTTGCGGCCCGCGAGGAGGAATCGCTCCGGCGGGTGCACGAGCGGAAACAGACCCGCCGATCCGACGGCGGCCGGAAGCAGCAGCAGTCGGCACGACGAAGCGCCGAGCGGGTCCTGGCCGAGGCGGAGTCCAGGGTGGCAGAGTGGGAGGCCCGGGTGGCCACGAGTCGCGCTCAGCTGGAAGACCCAGGGCTCTATCTCACACCGGAAGGCGCTTCGCGGGCCACCGCCATCGGGCGCCAGTTGGAGGAGGCGCGTGGTGAGCTCGAGCGTGCCTTCGCGCGGTGGGAGGCGGCCTCACGGGCCCTGGAGGCGGCCGGGTGATAGGCGGCCCTGGTTCACTATTCGTTACTCTGGTAATACCGCCCGAACATCAGCTCGTGCTCGGAGAGCCCCATCGCCTCTTTGGCGTACTCCTTGAGCGCCATCAACGTCACCGCGACCAACAGGGCGACGAACGCTCCGATATAGAGCCCGGTGAGCTTAACCACCTCCGGTATGCTCTCCATGCTGGAGGTACGGAGCACGTGCTGCCGAACCGCTCTGGAGTCTGATGGCTGCGGCATGGTGTCAACCGTCGCACTGTCCCGCGGTACCGGCTGCCGGCTGGCTCGGCCCGATGCCGTAGGCACCCTTCCTCGTTGCTTTTCCTTTATCATGCCGACCTCCTCCCCGGTACCGGCACGCTCGACGTAGACCTCGGCCGCCCGCGCCACCGACTGGTTGAAGGAGGCGAGGTAGCGTGATACGCAATACATAGAGGTGATCACCAGCAGGGCAGGGAGAATCCCGAGGGTTATTGCTTTGAGGTGGCGGAACCAGCGCCCTAGCCGCTCGCGCGCCCGCTCATAGTGGTAAGGGTCCGGAGGCGACGGGGGGTCCAGCACGTCGGCGAACATGGCCCGCGCGAGCGAGTCTCGAATATAGAACAGATAGGATAGAGTGAGCAGGCAGAGAAACGGCGCGTAAAAGAGCAGGAAGCGCGCGTGCACCGGGTAGGCCGGAAGAATCCCGAAGTAGGTGATCGGAAGGGGCAGCAGGGTGATCGCGACGGCACTGAAGGCCAGCGCCCTCCGCGCAGCGGCGGAGTAGCTGGGTGGTGTGCGCAGTCGAGGGGGTTCCGCTTCAGTCGGGTTACCCATGCAAACCACCAACCTCCAGGTGCGGCGTGTCCACTTCGCATGAAAACGGTGGGAGGCGGGGATCGAGGCCCGGGGGACCAGAGCCTGCTGAATCTAGCGCGTCCAGGGGCCGGCCGCACTAATGCTCGCAGCGGGGCAAGCCGACCGCGGCTGGGAAAAAGTCTAGCCCGGCTTTTTCTAACTCCGTCGAGAGATCCCGGAGCGTAGCCGAAGGCTCAGGCTGACATCGAAGCCGTTACGACAGGTGCTGACCGGAGGGTCTGCAGCACCACGCAGTAGCGCTCGGTGAGCTTTTGCAGCGTATCGAGTTGCTCTGCCGTGGCATCGCTATCCAGGTTCAGGCGCAGGCGGATGGTCTGAAACCCTACCGGAACCTCCTTGTTCACACCCAGCGTGCCACGGAAATCCAGGTCTCCTTCGACCTCGACGGTCCCACCGCGAACCGGGATCTCGAGTGCCGTCGCCACCGCGCGTAAAGTGACCCCGGCGCACGCTGCCAGGGCCTCGAGCAGCATATCACCCGAGCAGGCCTGAAGGCCGGAGCCACCCGTGGCCGGGTGGAGGCCCGCTTCGACCAGTGCCCGCCCGGTCTCGACCCGGCAGCTGACGCCAGGGCTGTTCAAGCTGCCGGAAGCTCGGAGGGTGACGACGGCGGCGTCTGGGTTGTCCCGGTACTGCTGTTTGAGTGGCGCTTGAAGGGCGCGCAGGTCGTTGGCTTCCATAGCGGGAAAGAAACAGCGTGAGCGGTAAAAGAACAGACGGGGGAAAAAAGGAAAGCGGAAGGAGCGGATCGTCCGCTCCTCCCGCTTTCGCTTGTTCTGTCCCGCTTACGTTCTTTCTTCCTGCTTTAGTGGCTGGTAACGCCCACACCGATCTGGAGCACGTTGGCCGAACCACCATCGAAGCCGCCGCGGAACCAGTTCGCAACCGGGGTGATCGACAGGCTCTTGGTCATGCGGACGTCGTAGCCAACGCCACCGAGAATGCCGAACCCGTTGGTGCCGCCGCCGCCAGCATCGAGCGCGGAGTAACCTGCGCCGGCCTTCACGAACATGCCGTTCGTGGCCATGGGGTACCAGTAAACCGCACCGGAAATGTTAGCCATGGTCAGACGGACGCCCAGCTCGCTCTTCGTCCAAGCGTTGGTCTCTACGCCCAGCAGCACATTCTGCCGGAGGGTAGTGCCCAGCTTCAGGTAGCCGCTCGGTGCACCTACACGGTCGGTATCGCCGCAGCCTTCGCAGCTCAGGCCCATCGAGCCGTAGCCCAGCCCGCCGCCGATCCAGAACCCTTCGCGGGTCTGCGCCTGCTGAGCCGACGCAGAGCCGGCGAGCAGAACCGCGAGAACCGCACTGAACCCAATTGCCCGGATTGAACCCATGTCGCCTCTTCAGTTGGAGAGAAGTGTGCCGAAGCCGCCTGGTCGCCGAGGATCGGCGCGTGCAGGTACAACGTCTTCGGGTCGGAGATGGGAAGGCCGGGAGCGTAAGCTCGCTTCGGCAGCTGGACGATCCCTCGCGGTTGAGCGTGCTTGGGACTCCTGGCTTTGCGTCCCCGCCTCGCGACGGGTTTGCCTTTTCGTGCTGCCCAAGTGTGGGCGCCCGCGTATTTGCAAAACGTGGACCAGTTCGCAGCGGGGTGGCTCGAGGGGGGTACAAAGCGAAACGGGGGTGGCGTCAGCCACCCCCGTTCCGTCCTAAGTGCTGATCTACCAGGGACTAGCGCTTGCGCGTGCTACGAGCGGGCGCCGCCTTGGAGCCGAAGCTATAGGCAACGGCCAGTCCGAACGTCGGATCGTTGCTCAGATCAGAGCCCAGCGGGATGCTGACGCTCGGGCGGACTGCGATGTTGGAGTTGAAAATGAGGCCCACGCCGATGGAGGCCAGTCCGTAGGTCTCGGAAGTCTCCAGCGCCGGGTTGGTCCCGTCGTCCAGCTTGTCCTTGCGGTACGCCAGCCCGAGGCCGGCGTTCGGGACAATCTGCATCGAGGGGCTCGAGCTCATCACCTTACCAACCGCGAAGCCGATGTTGCCCTGCCGGCTCGACAGATCGGTGCCGCCGCCGTCTACGTCGTTCGGGCCCATGCCGAGGGACAGGCCGGCCACGGGGCACACCTGCACCTGGGCCGCCCGGCCGACGGTCAGCTGGTAGCCGACCTGGGCGCCGATGTCCGTAGCGCCGCCGTCGAGCCCGTCATACGAGGTCCGGCCGAGGTTGGCCTTGGCAAATATGCCGGCCGGCTGTCCATAGCCGAAGCTGGCGCCGTAGCTGTTATAGACGTCATTGAACTGTGCATTTCCACCCACCTGCATCTGGCCGGCCGAGTGCGAAGCCAGGCCTACACAGGTCTGGGCCGCTGCCGGCGCGTTGACTACCGCGAACAGGGCCATCGAAACGACGAGCGTGCGGCGCATTCGTGTCTCCGTGAAAGAGAGTGTGGACGCACCCTGCGCGATCGAGATCGATCGTCAACGCAGCGCCTGGGGCGGCGACTGCGAACTCGCGCGAGCAGGGGTCTGAAACGGAAACGCCCATCCCGGGTGGGATAGGCCGAAGGGAGAGCAAGGGGCTCGGCTTCGGCAGCTGGACCATCCCTCGCAGCCTGCGCTTTGGGACTCCTGGCTTTGCGTCCCCGCCTCACGACGGGTTTGCCTTTATCGGCGCCGCCCTCAGGGGCGACAGAGACACGCTAACCAGCGGTTGCATCGCGCGCAAGTGGGGGTTGCAAGTAGCCACTTGCTTGCAGCGGATTTTTGCAGTATACTGGCGGCATGACAGTCCGGGACCAGCTACTGGAAGCCGCCGCACGC
>DATMDQ010000140.1:0-16347 GCA_035557715.1 Gemmatimonadales bacterium | reverse complement strand
GGGCCCGGTCGCCTACACCTCCGGCAAGTCACTCGACTGGTATGTGAATGCTGCCGGGGGCTATACCGCGACGGGCGACAACAAGCGGGCCTACGTGACGCAGGCAAACGGGAAGCGCGAAGGGGTTAAGCGGAGGGCAATCTTTGCGGACGACGTTCCTGAGCCGGAGTCGGGGGCGGTGGTGTTCGTGCCTGCCAAGGTCGTCCAAGAGCAGCCAAGCAACACCACCGCCGTCCTCGGAACCCTGGCGCAGCTCCTCGGGGTGCTGGTGACCATCATCGTCGTGGCCCGGAATTGATGGGGACCATCATCGTGGTGACGCAGTGACGGCTACGACCAGAGGCACCGAGCCTGCGCGGGGGCGGGAGCCTTCGGAGGCAGCGCTTCCCCAGGTAATCTCCGGGGGAACCGTCCCCCTGGCCGACCTGGCAGCCTCACTCCGGCGCCGCTGGCGCCTGGTGGCCGCCTGCTCCCTGGTTTGTGGTGTCCTGGCAGCCGTGGTCTCCCTGCTGCTCCCGTCGGTGTACATCGGGTATACCAGCTTCACGCCAGTGGCCTCCTCTCCGGGCGCCTCAGCCGGCCTGGCCAATCTGATGGGACTCGCCGGTCAGCTCGGCTTGTCCGGGCTGACCTCCGCTGGAGGCACGTTACCGCCAGAGTACTTTGCCGAGGTGCTTCACAGTCGCAGTGTCCTCGAGTCCACACTTCAGACCAGCTTCCCGGTCGATGGCCCGGCCGGGACGCAGCGATCCCTTCTGGATATCCTGGGTGTGGAGGGAAAGACGCCGGCGGCCCGGCTGGAGGATGGCGTTCGCGAGCTGGACGACCTCATCGTGGCCAGCGTGGACAAGCGCACCGGCGTGATCGGCCTTCGCGTCCGCTCGCGCTCGCCGGTGGTGGCGGCCGGGGTGGCCAACCGGATGGTAGACCTGCTGGACGAGTTCAACCTGGACCGGAGGCAGGTGCAGTCCCGCGAGCAGCGACGGTTTACCGGTGAGCGGACCGAGCAGGCTCAGGAGGAGCTTCGAGGGGCGGAAGCCGCCCTGCTGCGGTTCCTGCAAGCCAACCGGGAGTACCTCGGGTCGCCGCTGCTGGAATATCAGCACAGCAAGCTTCAGCGGGAGGTGCAGGTCAAGCAGGAGATCTACCTGACTCTGGCCAAGGCCCACGAGGAGGCCCGGATCGCCGAGGTGCGCGACATCCCGGTCATCACGGTCATAGACAGTGCCGTGACTCCGGTGCGGCGCGCATTCCCCCGACGGAAGCTGAACACGCTGCTGGGCCTGCTGCTCGGAGGCATGGTCGGCGTCACGATGGTGCTCTTTTCTGCCAGCCGGTACTCGACGCCGAATCCCCACTCCCCGATTCGGTGACATGACCTATTGCGACACTGACACCGACTTCGATGCGGTCAGCCGACACCTGCGGAACAAGAATCTTGGTGTCTATCCTCGTAGATGGACCTCGATGCTCAAAGTGGCGCAGCGCCTCTACGGCAGGGTGGCGCGCTTCCGCTCCAGGGCACTGCGGAACGCGGGGTGGCAAGCAGTCGTCTCCGAACAAATCGTCGAGAATGCGCTGATCCTTCGCCACCTCAAGCCCAGCGATATTCGCGTCCTCGACTTCGGCGGCTACGAGAGCCTCCTGCCGCTCACGCTGTCTGCTCTGGGGCACGAGGTCACCGTTCTGGATCAGCGACCGTATCCATTCAAGGGACCCCGGCTGAAAAGCGTGACCGCCGACATTTTTCAGGAGCTCCCGCTGAGCCCCGAGTCGTTCGACCTCGTCATCTCCGTATCCACCATCGAACATCTCGGCCTCGGAGGATACGAGGATGCTCGGATCCCCGATGGAGACCGACTTGGGGTGGCGCGGCTCTGGCAGCTGGTGCGTCCGGGAGGCCGTTTGATCGCGACCCTCCCCGCTGGACAACCCACGATCCAGCGGGGCTACCGAACCTACGATGAGGCGCGACTCCGGGGAGCCTTTCCGCCCCTGGATACGGTGCTTTGGTTCAAGAAGGACGGTCGAGGAGGGAGCTGGGGAGCGGTGGATGCCGCGGCTGTTGCAACGCTCAAGTACAGCGATCCGTTCGCCGAGATGCCGGCCGAGGCGGTGGCGTTCGTCGTCGCGAACAAGCCGCTCCGGTAGTCGAATGATGACCGCCAAGGCGCTCGCGTTCTCTACACTGCGCGGCGCCTGTAAGGTGCTTCCCGGCTCGGTGTATCGCCGGCTCCATGCCCGCGGAATCGACCCGATGTATCGGGCGCTCCGGAGTGACCACTCCTACAGCATCAGACATGCGGGTGGGCGGCTCTGGCTGCCGGCGACTGACAGCAGCCTGAATCGTGACCTCCTGTTGCGGGGGAGTTACGAGCCGGACGCGGTCGCCGCATTTCTAGCGGCGCTGGAGCCGGGGATGACGGTGTTCGACCTGGGCGCGAACATCGGCTACTACAGCACGGCGGCCGCCGCCGCCGTGGGCCCCGCCGGCCAGGTTTACGCCTTCGAGCCGGATCCCCGGAATGTCGAGGTGCTTCGGCGCAACTGCGCGCAGGCACACGGCGCTCCGATCAACGTCATTGCGGCGGCTGTCGGGGAACGGGAGGGGACTTCCTCTCTGTTCGTGAACCCCGCGGACTCGAGTATCAACTCCCTGGCCCGCGCCAATGCCGACGTTCTTGGTATCCAGCACGCGGCCAGTCCGCTGACGGTCCCTGCGTTGACCCTGGACACGTTTGTCCGGCAGGAAGGCAGTCGTCAGCCCGATGTCATCAAGATGGACGTTCAGGGAGCCGAGATGCTGGTTCTAACGGGCGCGGATGAAATGCTGTCACGCCGGCCACTCAAGATTTTCCTCGAGTTCTGGCCGTTCGGTCTCCAGCAGCTTGGAACCCAGCCCATCGAGTTGCTGGAGTTTTTGATCGGAAAGGGGTTCACTCTCCAACCTCTTGGCGCCGGTGAGGAAGTGCCGCTCACGACGCCGGCTGCCGCAGCGAGCTTCGTCCAGCGCTGGAACCCCCGGATGGCGCACGCACGAACGTGGCATACCAATTTCCTCGCGTTCAACTAGCCCAGAGCCGGTAGCCGGCCCTAGATGAGCGCCAGCCGCGGCATTCTGCTATTTGGGAACCACCCGCCTCCCTTCGGCGGAGTACCTACCCATCTCCACTATCTCTCTTCCTACCTTGCTGACCGCGGGTGGAGGGTCCACGTCCTTTCCATGGCGGGGGCCCGACGCAGGCCCGAGACTCAGAATTACACCGTCCACCGTCCCCGGTCGCGCGAGTTGCATCTGGCACTGGCGCGGACGGTCCTGACCAGGCCGAGGATCAGGGCGGCACAAGGATGGCGCAGCCGCCTGGCGACCGATTCGCCGCGCCTGCTTCTCGGGTGCATGGCTCTTTCGGCCTTTGCCCGCAATCTGGTCCAGCAGTATGACCTCCAGGTCATCGGCGCCTATCACCTGATGGCGGCGGGTCTGGCCGGCGCCTGGGTCGCGGACGAACTCGGATTGCCCCTGGTGACGACGGTGTTCGGAGAGATCTATGCGGACCCCGATCGATACCGGCGGCAACGAGTCGCGGTGGAATACGTCCTGGGACATAGCCGACGGGTGCTGAGCCCGAGCCGGCACTGCGCCGCCAGTCTGCAGCTCCTCGATCTGCCCCCGGCCGAGGTGCTGTACTATGGCATTGACACGTCGGTGTTCCGGCCTGACCTCGACGGCAGCGGGGTCCGAACCCGATTGGGTCTCGCGACCGATGACTTTGTGGTGCTTTTCGTCGCACGGATGGTCCGTGAGATGGGCCTCCACGTGCTCCTCGCCTCGATTCATGAGGTTATCGCGGAAGCTCCCAACGTGCGCTTCATCATCGCGGGCACCAGCGGAGAGCTGGAAAATGACGCACAGGCCTCGGCCCGTCAGTACCCCGGGCGGGTCTTCGTGTTTGCAAACGTCGGCCCCCAGGAGCTTC
The DNA here is from genome assembly GCA_035557715.1 of Gemmatimonadales bacterium. GTDB lineage: Bacteria > Gemmatimonadota > Gemmatimonadetes > Gemmatimonadales > GWC2-71-9 > CAVVWJ01. The sequence continues at coordinate 12,370 of DATMDQ010000140.1, read as the reverse complement.
CGCTCCTGTATGCCGCAGCCTCGATCGCGGTCACGCCGAGTATTAACGAGCGGGCTTGTCTGGGGCTGGCGGTGGCCGAGGCGATGGCCTCGGGAAAGCCCGTCGTCGTGAGCCGGGTGGGCGGTGGCCCCGAGCTCCTGACCGACGGGGAAAGCGGATTGCTCGTGCCGCCCAACGACTCGGCCGCTCTTGCGCGGGCAGTCCTCCACCTGGTTCGCCAGCCGGAGCGGCTGGAGCGGATGGGGCAGCGCGGGCGGGAACGCGCCACCCTCGACTTCGACGCACGGGTGACCAGTCGGAGGATGGAAGAGATCTTTCTCGAAGCGCTGCAATGAGGGACCGGGCCTGGTTCTGGTCCATCGTCCAGCCGGTGGGGCGACAGGGCACGAACTATATAGTCTTCGTCGTACTCGCCCTTCGCCTCAGCCCGGAGCACTTTGGTATCGTAGCCCTGGCCACGTCGTGGATTGCGGCCGTATCAGTGTTCGCGGAGCTGGGCTTTGGAGCTGCACTGGTTCAGCGGAAGGAGGTTACCCCCGCGCACCTCAGCACTACCTTCGCCATAAACACCACCTTGGGTGCTGCACTCACCGCTGCCGGAATCGCCCTGGCAGGGCCCCTGACGCGCTTCTATGACGTTCCGGCCTCTCGCGTGGTATTCCAGATGCTCTCGCTCAGTTTCCTGCTGAACGCGGTCTCGGTTACCCAGATGGCGCTGGCCCAACGTGACCTGCGTTTCCGGGACTTGGCCGTACGGGACATGGGTGCCTCTGTCGTGGGCGGTGTGATCGGGATTGTGCTCGCGCTGATGGGGTTCGGGGTCTGGAGCCTGGTCGCGCAGGTTCTCCTCACTGCGCTGGTGGGCGCCGTTATTCTGTGGCACATCAGTCCGTGGAGACCCCGGCTGGCAGACGTTTCCGCGGACTCCGTCCGTGAGCTGTGGCCGTATAGTTCTCGGGTGTTCGGCTTCAATCTTTTCAAGTATTTTTCCCAGAATCTGGACAAGCTGCTGATCGGGTATCTGGCTGGCCCGGCTACGCTTGGTCTGTACACGTTCGCGTACCGTATGGTGGTATACCCGGTGGCGACGCTTTCCGGGGCACTGGGGAACTACTTCTTCGTCAGCTTCTCCCGGATGCAGCACGACCTCGGACGCGTGCGCGGGATGTACTTCAGAACCGGGCGTGCCCAGGCCGCCTTGCTCCTGCCCGCGCTGGCCGCGATCGCAGCGGCAGCACCCTCCGCGGTGCCGCTGGTTTTCGGCCGTGAGTGGAGTGCGGCGATTCCCTTTGTGCAGGTGTTCTGCGTCGTTGCCGCGGCGCAGGCGCTGATGGGACCAGTCGGACAGCTGATGAAATCCCTCGACCGGCCGGGGTGGATGCTGAACTGGTCCGTCGGATTTACCGCGCTTGTGCTCATCGGTATTGCCGGAGGGAGTAACTGGGGACCGATCGGAATAGCGAGCGGGGTAGCCTTGGCGTATACGGTCGGATTGGGCATCTGTGCTTTCCTTGCGGCCCGACTTCTCGAGGTGGGGAGCGGCCAACTTGCCGCCGCTACCGCACCCGCGGTGCTCCTCTCCGGGATAGTCGGAGCGGCCATGCTCCTGATCCTCCAATGGGGGCAGGGTGCCAGTGGAGTGCGCCTTGCCGCCGCTGCGCTCGCAGGAATGGTGGCCTTTTGGATCGCGCTTCCCAGGCTCGACCGAACGGCGTGGGAAAGCATCGTTCAGGTCCTGCGCCGCCCTTAGCACGACACTTACTGAGGCCCCGATGAGACAACTTGAGATCGATGGCTTCACGATCGATGACCAGTCCCAGTGCTATGTCATCGCCGAGATCGGCCACAATCACCAGGGCGATCTCAAGAAGTGCAAGGACCTGTTCCGGTACGCACACGAGGCGGGTGCGCACGCGGTCAAGCTGCAGAAGCGGGACAATCGCTCGCTCTATACCCGTGAGATGTACGACAAGCCCTACGAGAACGAGAACAGCTTCGGCGCAACCTACGGCGAGCACCGCGAAGCCCTGGAGTTCGGACGCCAGGAGTACAGCGAGCTCCAGCGGTACGCCCGCGAGCTCGGGATTACCTTCTTCGCCACCGCATTCGATATGGCCAGCGCGGATTTTCTGGCCGAGCTGGAGATGCCGGCGTACAAGATCGCTTCTGGCGACCTGAAAAACCTGCCGCTCTTGCGCCATGTCGCCCGCTTCGGCAAGCCGATGATCATCAGCACCGGTGGTGCCCGGCTGGAGGACGTCGAGCGGGCATACCAGACGCTGAGGTCGATCAACCCCGCCATCGCCATTCTGCAGTGCACCGCCGGCTACCCGGCGAAATTCGAGGAGCTCGACCTGCGGGTCATCGCGACCTACCGGGAGCGCTTCCCCGACGTTGTCGTGGGCCTTTCGGCCCATGACAACGGTATCGCCATGGCCACCGCGGCGTACGTCCTGGGCTCCCGCATCGTCGAGAAACATTTCACCTGGAATCGCGCGGCGAAGGGCACCGACCATCCGTTCTCACTCGAGCCGGTGGGCCTGAGGAAGCTGGTGCGCGATCTCGAGCGGGTGCGGGTTGCCCTGGGCGACGGGACCAAGCGCATTCACGCCAGCGAGGAAGCCCCCATCCTCAAGATGAGCAAGAAGCTGGTGGCCGCGCGGGACCTGCCTACCGGCCATGTACTGGCCTCGGCGGACATCGCGTTCAAGTCTCCCGGTGACGGGCTGCCCCCGCACATGCTGGATGTGGTCATCGGGCGTACCCTGCTCCGACCGCTCAAAGCCGATGAGCCCATCCAGCTCGCGGTGCTGGGTCAGGGAGAAGCGGCGTGACCGCTGGCCCCCTGACGGGACAGGTCGCAGTGGTAACCGGGGCGCTGGGCAAGCTGGGGCCGGTGTGGTGCCAGGCATTGCTCGACGCGGGTGCCGCCGTGGCCGGAATTGACCTGGCCGGCGCTCCAATGGCGCCGGAGTTTCAGGCCCTGCAGAAGCGAGGCCCGGACGCCATCCGCCTCTATCGGGCGGACGTCCGCGATCAGGCCGCGCTGGCCCAGGCCCGATCGCAGTGCGAAGCCGACCTCGGCGTAGCCACGGTGCTGGTCAACAATGCCGGCATTGACACTCCGCCCGGCCCGGCCAAGACCTATCGGATCGAGGACATCCCCGCCGAAGTCTTCCGCGGCGTGCTGGAGGTCAACCTGATCGGCGCGTTCAACGCGCTTCAGGTCTTCGGACCACCGATGGTGCAGCTTGGGCGCGGCTCCATCATCAATATCGGGTCGTTGTACGCCGGCGTCTCACCCGACGCCCGTTTCTACGACCATCTGCCGAGCGAGCCTCCCTTCCTGAAACCACCGGCGTACGGGGCATCCAAGGCCGCCCTGGTCAATCTCACCCGCTACCTCTCCACCCACTGGGGCCCGCTCGGCGTCCGAGTGAACGCGCTCTCTCCGGGGGGAGTAGAGGGAAATCAGGACGAGGCCTTCAAGCGGAAGTTCACCGCCCGGGTCCCCCTGGGCCGCATGGCGGCCGCCCGGGACCTCGCCGGCCCGCTTATCTTTCTGGCCTCAGACGCTTCATCGTACGTCACCGGCATTGAACTCCTGGTCGATGGTGGTTTCACGGCCTGGTGAGGAGCTTCGAACCACGAATGGGCAGTCCCGAGCTCGGCCTACCTCCCCTGGTTCTCAACTTCATCGGGGGCGCCGAACGCCCCGCCGCATCCGGCGAATGCTTCTCCAAGCTCTCTCCCGCCACCGGCCGGGCGCTCTGCTCGGTGGCCCGTTCGCGCAAGGCGGACGTGGAGGCGGCTGTGGACGCAGCCCGCATGGCCGCGCCCGGATGGGCCGCAGCCACCCCTGTGTACCGGGGTGACCTGTTGCGGGACATCGCGCTCGCCATGCAGGATCACAAGGAAGAGCTCGCCCGGCTGGTTCACGCCGAGACCGGCAAATCGCTCAAGGATGCTCGGGGCGAAACCGCGGCCGCGATCGAGATGGGGTTCTTCGTGGCCGGCGAGGGGCGCAGGTTCTACGGCCGCACCACCACCAGCGCCGTGCCGAACAAGACCGCGCAGACCGTCCGGCAGCCGCTAGGGGTAGCCGGTCTGATCATCGCCGCCAATACGCCCATTGCGAACGTCGCCTGGAAAGTCTTCCCTGCTCTGCTCTGCGGGAACGCCGCTGTGCTCAAGCCATCGGAGGACACACCCGTCACCGCCTGGGCCTTTGCCCGGCTGGCCGCCATGGCTGGCTTGCCCCCGGGCGTGCTCAATGTCGTGCACGGTAATGGTGAGGAGGCGGGCGGGCCGCTGGTGGAGTCGCCCCAGGTGGATGTGGTGAGCTTTACCGGCTCGACGAGCGTGGGTCGCTGGATCCAGCAGGCCGCGGGCGCGCGCCTGGCCAAGGTCTGCCTCGAGCTGGGGGGCAAGAACCCCATCATCGTCTGCGAGGATGCGGATCTGGAGCTGGCGGCGAACTGGGCGGTACTCTCAGCCTTCAGCAACGCCGGCCAGCGCTGTGCCGCGGGAAGCCGGATCATCGTGTTCGATCAGGTCTACGACCGCTTCCGGGAGCTGCTGCTCCAGCGAATTGCCCGGCTCCGGGTGGGAGTGGGCGACGACGACGACTTCGGGCCGGTCATCAACGAGCAGCAGCTCACCGCGATGCTCGCGGCCGTAAACGCCGCAACCCGCGATGGCGCAAAGTTGCTCAGTGGTGGAAAGCGGCTCACCGGATCGGGCTACGACAGCGGCTTCTATATGGCTCCCACCCTGCTCGAAGGCGCGGGGGCGGACGATCCGGTCTCGCGCACCGAGCTGTTCGGCCCGATCTCATGCGTCTACCGCGTCGCCGGCTTCGAGGCCGCCATCGCGCTCGCAAACGACTCGCCGTATGGGCTCACGGCCGCCATCCACACCGCGGATATCCACCGCGCCATGGTCTTCACCACCCGGATCCGCTCAGGCGTCGCTGTGGTAAACGGTGGCACCTATGGCAGCGAGCCACACCTGCCGTTCGGCGGAGTCGGGGCCTCAGGCAATGGATGGCGCGAAGCCGGCACCGAAGCGCTCGATGTGTATTCCGATTGGAAGACGGTATACATCAACTACGACCCCGGCGCCGTCTGACCTCGCCGACCCTGCCGGTGCCCAACTCTCCGTCAGTCATCGCCCTCATCCCCGCCCGCGCCGGGTCCAAGCGGTTGGCCGGCAAAAACACCCGGCCACTCGCCGGGCATCCGCTGCTGGCATACACAATCTCGGCGGCCCTCGAAAGCGGAGTGTTCCAGACCGTCATGGTATCCACCGAATCGGCTCCGACCGCGGCCATCGCGCGGCACTACGGTGCCGAGGTGCCGTTTCTCCGTCCGGCCGAGTTCGCCGCGGACCTCTCGCCCGACATCGACTGGGTGTCTCATGCGCTGAGCACCCTGCATACGGCTGGAAAGGGCTTCGATGTCTTCAGCATCCTGCGTCCCACCAGCCCCTTTCGCGGGGCCGAGACCATCCGCCGGGCCTGGGCCCAGTTCAAGGACGAGGAGGGCATCGACTCCATCCGTGCCGTCGAGCCGTGCAAGCAGCATCCCGGCAAGATGTGGGTCGTCGAGAACCAACGCATGCGCCCACTGCTCTCGGGCGGCCCGGTCAATCCGCCGTGGCACAGTATGGCGTACCAGGCGCTGGCCCCGGTGTACGTCCAGAACGCCAGCCTGGAGATGGCCTGGTCGCGGGTGCCCCTGGAGCAGCGCACGATAGCAGGCGCGAGGGTCGCGCCGTTCTTTACTGAGGGCTATGAGGGGGTAGATCTGAACGACGCTCGGGACTGGTGGTATGCAGAATATCTGCTGGCCAGCGGAGCGGCCAGGCTCCCCGAGATCGGTGTACCGGCTCCTGGCGCACAGCCTACCCAAACGCCGATCTGAGATGCCGGAGCTTCTCTTCGTTCCGCCGCAGGAATTCGAGCGCCTTGAGCGACTGGAGCTCGATGCGATCGCCCGCACCAGGCTGTTCGCTACCTTCTGCCGGATCAACGCCCTGTACATGATCGCGCGGGCCGGCTCGGGCCACATCGGAAGCAGCTTCAGCTCGCTCGACATCGTTTCCTGGCTGTACCTCAACGAGATGGAGCCTGCGGATCTCTATTTCTCCTCCAAGGGCCACGACGTGCCGGGTTTGTATGCCGTGCTGATGGGTCGCGGCCTGCTCTCCTTCGACCACCTCCATGAGCTCAGGCGTCTGGGCGGGTTGCCGGGCCACCCCGACGTGGCGACGCCCGGAATCGTGACCAACACCGGCCCGCTGGGCATGGGCATCTCGAAGGCCAAGGGCATGGCGTTCGCCCACCGCCTCCAGAAGCGGCCCGCAAGAATCTTCGTTCTGACCGGAGACGGCGAGCTTCAGGAGGGACAACTCTGGGAATCGCTGGCCACGGCAGCCAACGCGGGTCTGAGTGAGATCACGGCGATCGTGGATCACAACAAGGTGCAGTCGGACACTTACGTGAGGAACGTTAGTGACCTGGGGGATCTGAAGTCCAAGTTCCGCGCCTTCGGGTGGAAAGTGGCTCGCTGCGACGGGCACGACTTTGCCGCCCTGGGGCGAACGCTCAAGGGGTTCCGCAAGATCGCGGACCGCCCCAAGGTCCTTATCGCCGATACCATCAAGGGCGCCGGCGTCTCGTTCATGCAGCACACCGCGATGGCGCCCGAGGAGCGCTTCTACCGCTTCCACAGCGGCGCTCCCGATGATGACGCCTACGCCCGCGCCGCGCAGGAGCTGCTCTCCTCGGCCAATGCGCAGCTTGCCGCCGCATCCGCATCTCCCCTCCGCCACGAATCCCGCGCCCGGCCTGAGCGGACGGCGCCGGCTGACGCGCAACGCCTGGTGGTGGCTTACTCCCGCGAGCTGCTGCGGCAGGCGGAGAAGGAGCCACGGCTCGTGGCCCTCGATGCCGATCTAGAGCTCGACTGCGGGCTCATTCCGTTCCGCGAGCGCTTCCCCGAGCGCTACGTGGAGTGCGGCATTGCGGAGCAGGACATGGTATCCCAGGCCGGCGGGATGGCTCTCCGGGGAATCCTACCGGTGGTACACTCGTTCGCCTGTTTTCTTTCCACCCGGGCCAACGAGCAGATTTACAACAACGCCACCGAGCGCCGAAAGATCCTGTACGTGGGCTCGCTGGCGGGTCTCCTGCCGAGCGGCCCCGGTCACTCCCACCAGTCGGTTCGCGACATCGCGGCTCTCGGCAGCATCCCCGGCCTGGTCGCCCTGGAGCCCTCCTGTGAGCAAGAGGTAGCGCTCGTGGTGGACTATTGCCTGCATGGCACACCAGAGAGCTGCTACCTCCGCCTCGTCTCCATTCCCTGTCAAATCCCCTACCAGCTTCCGACCGGGTACCGACTTCAGGAGGGGCGCGGAGCAGTTCTGACCGAGGGCGACGACGCAATCCTGTTCGCCTACGGCCCGGTGCTGTTGCCGCAGGCGTACGGCGCGGCCGCCATGCTGAAGACCGAGCATGGAATCAATCTCAGCGTGGTGAACCTCCCCTGGCTCAACCGGGTGGACGACACCTGGCTGCGCCGCACGCTCGGAGACCGGCGTCACGTCTTTACTCTCGACAATCATTATGTCCACGGGGGCCAGGGTCAGCTCATCGCAGCCCGGATCGCGGGCCTTGGCCTGGATCCCGGCCCGCAGGTGTACAACCTGGGGGTCACCGATATCCCGGTCTGTGGGACGAATCCCGAAGCGCTCGCCGCTCACGAGTTGGACTCGGCCAGCCTGGTGCGCACCGTGGCCGCGGTCGTCGAGCGCCAGCGGCAGCGCGCATGACCACGGTCATTTTCTGGGACATCGATGGTACGCTGTTGACCACCGCCCGGGCTGGAATTCATGCCTGGGAGGCCGCGGTGGAGGCGCAGACCGGAAAGCCGTCGGACCTCTCCCATTTCCAGACTGCCGGCCTCACCGATGTGGACATTGCGCGGAAGCTCGCTGTAGGTCAGGGGCTGGATCCGGCCGCCGCTCCTGAGCTCCTGGGCACCTACGAGATCCGCTTGGCTGGCTGTCTGTCCCGCCGAGCTGGAACCGTGCTTCCCAACGTGAGGCCGATTCTCGAACGGCTCCGGGGCCGCCCGGACGTCCACTCGGCGCTGCTGACCGGGAACACCCGCGCGGGGGCTGCCGCGAAGCTCCGGCACTACGACCTCGCCGAGTTCTTCGAGGGCGGGGCGTTCGCGGACGGCGCGGAAGACCGCACGACGATCGCCCGAACCGCCTTGGCCCAGGCTCGAAGCATCCTGGGCCACGTGGCGGCAGACCGGGTCTACGTCATCGGCGATACTCCCCACGACGTCTCCTGCGGCAAGGCGATCGGCGCACGGGTGATTGCCGTTGCGACGGGAGGCTATACCCTCGACCAGCTCCGCGCGACGGAGCCGTGGTGGTTGCTGCCCTCGCTTCCCGAGCCCGACGTGTTCCTCTCCCGGCTCGGGCTTTCACCGTCATTGGAATCGGTGTGACCCGCATACGCCAGCTGCTCCGGGAGCAGCTCCGCCGCTTTCCGGCGCTCGAGCGACGAGCCCGGCTGCTGGCGCGTGCCCGCCGCCTGGCCACGGGACAGCCGGATTGGGCCGGCATCCTCGAGCCTGAGCGGGAGGCGTGGGAGCGGGCGCTCGCCGCAGCCAAGGGTGGCCATAAGGTCCTGGTTGCCACCAGTGTCGGGAGCCATATCGCCGGTACCTCCCTGGAAAGCGCATTGGCCGCGGCGCTCACACTCCGCGGTGCGAGTGTCGAGGTACTGCTCTGCGACACAGCCTTGCCCGCCTGTCTGGCCGCGGATGTAACCTGGTATCCTGACCGGCGGCAGTTCGTACGCCACGGCCCGTCGCGCGATCTTTGTCATGGCTGCTTCGATTCCGGCGCCAAGGTCTTCCGCGATCTGGGACTTAGGGTGCGCCGGTATAGCGAGTATCTCTCCGCCGAGGACCGCGAGCTCGCCGCGCGGCTGGCTGGGGAGGTGCCGGTCGCGGAGATCTCGCACCACACACTGGGCGGTCTCGCGGTGGGAGAGCACGCCATGGCCGGCGCGCTTCGGTTCTATGCCCGCGCCACGCTCGACACCGAGCCCGAGGCGGAGGCAGTGCTCCGGCGCTACTTTCACGCGGCACTGCTCACCACCCTCGCGACCCGTGCCCTCCTCCGGCAGGTGCAATACGAGGTGGCGGTATTTCACCACGGGATCTACGTCCCTCAGGGGCTCATCGGCGAGTGTTGCCGGGAAGCCGGTGTAAGGGTGGTCAACTGGAATCCGGCCTATCGAAAGCAGTGCTTCATCTTCAGTCACGGCGAGACCTACCATCACACGCTGATGACCGAGCCGACCGAGAGCTGGGAGAGCATGCCCTGGTCCAGCCGGCTGGAGGCCGGCCTGTTGAAGTATCTGGAAAGCCGCTGGAGCGGCACCCAGGACTGGATCTGGTTTCACGATCGCCCCACCGAGGACCTGCAGCGCATTGGTCGAGAGATCGGCGTAGACTTTACCCGCCCCTGCGTCGGTCTGCTGACCAACGTCATGTGGGACGCCCAGCTCCATTACCCGGCCAACGCGTTTCCAAACATGCTCGAGTGGGTGCTGTCTACCATCGAGTGGTTTGCCCGGCGGCCCGAGCTCCAGCTGATCATCCGAGCCCATCCCGCGGAGCTGCGCGGCAGCCTGGTCTCACGCCAGCCGATAGTCGCGGAGATTCAGCGGCGCTTTCCCTCGCTTCCGGGCAACGTGTTCGTGATCGGTCCCGAGAGCCAGGTAAGTACCTACGCGGTCATGTCTCGCTGCAACGCGGTGCTGATCTATGGCACCAAGACCGGGGTCGAGCTCGCCAGCATCGGCGTCCCGGTGATCGTCGCCGGCGAGGCCTGGATCCGAAACAAGGGTCTTACCATGGACGCCGCTTCGGCCGCCGGGTATTTCTCGCTGCTTGATCGCCTCCCGCTGCCGGCGGCGATGCCGGAGCCGCAGGTTCAGCGCGCCCGCCGCTACGCCTACCACTTCTTCTTTCGGCGCATGATCCCACTGGAATTCATGGAGCCGATGAAGGCCGACGTCCCTTATCGGGTGTCGCTCCGGTCATTCCGCGAGCTCGAGCGGGGAGCGAGCCGGGGCCTGGATGTGATCTGCGATGGCATCCTCGAGGACCGGCCCTTCATCTTTCCGGCTGAACAAGAAGCCAGCACAGAGGCGGATTCCGCAGCGGCTCTCGTGTCCATGCCGGCCCGATGATGGCTGCTACCCTTCAGGCTGCCTCAGGAAAGCTGAAGCTGGCCTGGTTCCTGATCAGCGGGAAACGACCGTTCTCCACCGGCTATGGTGCCTACAAGGAGGAGCATGTCCGCGGGGTGCTCGAGCGGGGAGAGTTCCACCCCGGCAAGCTGCCCGATGGCTACGGGCTGGACCTCGACGAGCGCATCATCGAGTATCCCTGGCTCCTGTCCCATCTGCCCTCCGGCCCTGGATTGCTGCTCGATGCCGGCTCGGCCCTCAACTTCCGGTTCCTGCTCGATCTTCCGGCGCTCGCGGCCAAGACCGTGCACATCTGCACTCTGGCACCCGAGAAGGAGAGCTTCTGGGAGCTGGGAATCTCCTACACCTTTCAGGATCTCCGGCGCACCTGCTACCGGGACGCCTTCTTCGATCACGTGGTGAGCCTCTCGACCGTGGAGCATATTGGTCTCGACAACGGACGGTTCTACACCGGCCAGTCCTCGAGCCCGCGCGATCCCGCCAGCTACCTTGATGCGGTGAGGGAAATGGCGAGGATCCTGAAACCGGGTGGTCGGCTCTATCTCACCATCCCGTACGGGCGTCATGCCGATCTGGGGTGGCTTCAGATCTTCGACGCCGCGATGCTGGATCGGGTCCTGGAAGCGTTCGGGGCGAGCAAGGTCGTCGAGCAGATATTCCGCTACACCCCCGGTGGCTGGCAGGTCGGTACTCGCGCCGATTCCGCACATGCCTCCTACGTGGACCTGCACACAGGAGCACGCTGGCGGCGCGGCCTGCCGGTCGCAGCCGAGTCGGTGGCCTGCCTCGTTCTCACCAAGTGAGGATCGGGCTGGATGGCCGCCCTTTAGTGGGACCCCGCACCGGCGTTGGCCGGTACGTGTTCGAGATCTGTCGGGAGCTGGATACCCTCCTACCCGATGCCGAATTCTTCGTGTACGCGCCCCGACCGGTCGAGCTTCCGGTTTCCTCCGGTCGATGGCACTCCCGGCTCGAACGGCGGGCATGGGCTCGGGGCCTGAAGCCCATCGCGTGGCTCAAGCTTCGCGCGGGCACCCTTTGTCGGCAGGACCGCCTCGACGTTTTCTGGGGGTCCGCCAGCCTGTTTCCCCGCCTTCCTGCTGGCGTGCGCCGCGTCAGCACCGTCTACGACCTCACCTTCCGGGTGGCGCCGGAGACGATGTCGCGCACCCACCGGCTGGCCCAGCAGCTTTTCTTTGCCCGCGACGTGGGGCGAGCCGAGCATCGGCTGACTATTTCACATGGAACGGCTCAGCGACTCCAGCAATGGCTCGGCGGCCCGCTTGCCGCCGTCGCTCCGCCGGGCCTGTCGTCTACCTTTCGGCCGCGAGACTCAGGCGCGGTAGCTGCAGTGCTCCATAAGCTCGGGATCGCGCAACCGTACTTTCTGGCAGTCGGAACCTGGGAGCCACGCAAGAATCTGGAGATGCTGGTGGGCGTGTTTCGTGCCCTCCGACTGGCAGGCGAGTTTGTCCATCATCGCCTGATTCTGGCCGGCGGCGCCGGATGGAAGGACGTGCACCTTCGCCGCCTGCTGCAGGTCAGCGACTCAGTAACCACCCCGGTGCAATCGGACGGAGTGACGGCCCTCGGTTTCGTGAGTGACGACGACCTGGCGCACCTGTACAGTGGCTGCCAGGCCTTTGTCTTTCCCTCCGCCTACGAGGGATTCGGAATCCCCGTGCTGGAGGCACGAGCCTGCGGTGCGCCGGTCCTGACCACAGACCTTCCCGAGCTGCGCGAGGCGGGCGGAGACGCGGCGATTTACGTTTCGCCCACAGAGGAGGGATTGGCTGACGGGCTCCGACGTGTGGCATCAGTGCTCCGTTTTCCTCCACCCAGCCTGAACCTCCTCCCGACCTGGCGTGGATCGGCACAGGTGCTGGCCGGATATCTGAATGCGCGCTAGATCAAGCGGGGTACTCGGCTGGCTGCTGACGGCCCTGGTGCTCACCCTCGCGCTGGGAGCGCAGGGCGCCCTCGCCACGGTTGGTGGACTTCAGATCCGCCCCTACTTGCCCCTCCTGGTGGCGGCGGCAGTCGTGATTGTGGTCCGGGCTCGCCGGCGGG
>DATMDQ010000139.1:0-4602 GCA_035557715.1 Gemmatimonadales bacterium | reverse complement strand
ACCAGGTCGAGGAGCGACGGGGAGAGGACGTAACCCAGCGGCGCCATCACCAGGAGCGAGATGCCGAGCGCGGTCAGAAACGACTGGTAGACGGTGCGATTGACCTTGTCGACATCCCCTGCCCCGGCAAAACGGGCCACGAGTACGCTCATGCCGGAGAAGATCGACATGATGAAGGCGATGACGACGATGAAGATCTGGAAGGCAGCACCGATGGCGGCATTGCCGTTGAAACCCACGAGATGGCCGACCAGCACGTGATCGATGATCCCCTGGGTCCCGCCGACGATATTCGTCAGCATGCTGGGCCAGGCGATCTTCCACACCGCCGGGCCCAATGGCCCTTCGACGATAGACCGATCGTAGTGGGATATCGCCGAAGGAGCCGATGGCGGCACCGACGGGGTATCGAAGTCGGCGGCCGCCGTGAGGTCGGTCATGCTAGAGATCGACTATCGCCTTGAAGCCGCCGTAGGCCATGCGCTTGTAGTCGAAAGGCATGGAACCCGCCTCCATCATCTTGAGCATGCGCGGGTCCTTCATCACCTTCTTGTTGACCGAGTCGCGATGGGTGCGCGACCGGAAGACGATCCAGGAGAACACCGCCGTCTCGCCCGGCTTGAGCCGGACCATACGGGGAAATAGCGCCCCCATCTTGGGCTTCAGGTCGTCGCCCACGCACTCCCTGTATTCCAGTGCCCCGTGCTCGCGCCAGATCTTGCCCGCCTTCTGGGCGATGCGGCGGTAGAGTTGCGCGTTCTTCTTTGGCAGTGGCAGAAGGAAGCCATCCACGTACGCCATCATCCTCTCCTCAGTTCGCGGTGTCGCTCCTGTCTATTCGCTGACCAGGGCCAGAATGTTTCCATCGGGGTCCTTGAACCACGCCGCCTTCGTTTTGCCGGAACCGTGGATGTCGCCCTTTCGAGTGGTGCCAGGCATGTCGTAGTGCTCGAAACGAATGCCCTTGGACTTGAGGTCCCGGACCACCCCCTCCAGATCCTCTACTGCCCAGGTAACAGCCGTTGCCTTGTTGGTTCCCGCGTACTGGGACTCGTAAACCAGGACATCGGCCTTCCCGCTCTTGTATCCCAGGACTCCGGGCTCCTCGCTCCGGGTCTGCTTCAAGCCGAGCGTGCCTTCGTAGAACTTCCTGGCGGCTTCGATGTTTCTGACCGGAAGGGTGGCGATCGCGTCCGTGTTGGTTAACACCTGCACCTCCTTCTCTGGATATTCCCAGATTCTAATCGTTTAGGCGTGCTGGCCGGCCGGCTCAGCCTGAGTTGCGGCCGGGTCGTGCTGCCAGATGGCAAAGATGTTCCCCTCGGTATCCGTCAGCTGGGCGAACCATCCCATGCCGGGAACCGGCATCTTCGGGACCATGACCTTGGCTCCCAGCCTCTCCGCCTTCCGGGAAAACTCGTCGACGTTCTCCACGCTGATGTAGTTGACCGGTGTTTGACCGGGCATCATCCGGTGCATGAGCCCGCCATTGACGCCCGGCTCGGTGGGCCGCCCCTCGGCGTCGGTGGGCACAGTATTCACCAGCCAGTAGTCGATGCCGCCGCTCCCGGCTGGGCCTAAGTGCTTGATCTCCCAACCGAACAGCTCGTGGTAGAACTCTGCTGCCCGCTCGGGTTGGTCGGCGGGAATCTCGAAATGCACAACGGTGTGGCTCATGGCATGCGCTCCTCTCAGATCGATTTACCCGCGGTCTCGCTATGCCCGCAAGGCCTTGCGGGCCCACCTGTGTCCCGGCTTTCCTACATACCGTTTGGTATGTATAATACGAAACCGGGTCCGTCAAGCCCGGTTGCCAGATTGCAACAGGAACTGTTACACAGGACGATAGCCATTCCCCTTTCTGGAAGAACATGGCAAAGACTCTGGTGAAGCGGCGTTTCCGGGACCCGGGCGCCACCCGGGACAAGCTGCTCCAAGCCGCCTTCGAGGAGATATACCGGCGGGGATTCCAGGCCGCGAGTCTGGACACCATCCTGGCCAAGGCCGGAGTGACCAAGGGTGCGCTCTACCATCACTTCCCTGACAAGGCCGCACTCGGTTACGCCGTGGTGGACGAGGTGGTGAAGGGACTGCTGCTCAAGCGATGGGGTGTGCTGGCGCCTTCCACTGGTAATCCGGTGAGCGCTCTGCAGGAGATCCTGCGGGGGAGGGCGGCCGGGCTCACGACCCGTGAAGTCGAGCTCGGATGTCCGCTCAACAACCTGGCGCAGGAGATGTCTCCGCTGGATCAGCGCTTCCGTCAGGGCGTGAACGCCACCTTCGACATCTGGACCGGCGCGGTGGCCAAGGAACTCGAGCGGGGCCAGGCGGAAGGCACCGTCCGGAAGGATCTGGACGCCCGGAAGGTTGCGGCCTTCGTGGTCGCCTCGATCGAGGGCTCGTTCGGTCTCGCCAAAGGCGCCCAGAACGCCGCGATGCTCCGCTCCAACCTCGAGGTGCTGAGCTCCTTTCTCGAGAGCCTTCGTCCGACCTCGAAAGAGCACGAGAAGAAGCGGACAAAACCGGCGAGAACCAGACGCCGTAGGGCCTGATTATGCCATCTGAACCAACTCTCAGCCGCCGTACCGTGGTCGGCACCCTCGCGGCAAGCGCGGCCGCGGTGTGGCTTCGCCCTCTGTCCGCTCTGGCTCAGGGCTCGCCCATCACGAAGCCGATACCCTCGACCGGTGAGAGGCTGCCGATCGTCGGGCTGGGCAGCTGGATCACCTTCAATGTTGGCGAGGATGCGGACCTGCGCGATGAGTGTGCCGCGGTCATGAGCGCCTTTTTTGCAGCCGGCGGCCAAATGATCGACTCCTCGCCGATGTACGGCTCCTCGCAGGCGGTCATCGGCTATGGCCTGAATAAACTCCGGAGGCCAGGAGCCCTGTTCTCCGCCGACAAGGTCTGGATCTCCTCCGGAGATCGCGGCCCGGGTCAGATCGAGGAATCCCGAAGATTCTGGGGCGTCCGGCGGTTCGACCTGCTCCAGGTGCACAATCTCCTCGCATGGGAAGAGCACCTCCCGGCACTGCTCGCCATGAAGGCAGAGGAGCGGGTCCGCTATGTCGGCATCACGACATCGGAGGGGCGGCGTCACGAGGAGATCGAGAAGATCATGGCGAGCCGGCCTATCGACTTCGTGCAGGTCACCTACAACATTCTGGACCGCGAGGTCGAGGAGAGGATTCTACCACTGGCCCGGGACCGCGGTATCGCGGTTATCGCCAACCGGCCCTTTCGGGAAGGCGCCCTGATCCGGTCGGTCGAGCGTCATCCCCTACCCTCCTGGGCCCGGGAAATCGGCGCCGGCAGCTGGGCCCAGGTCATCCTCAAGTTCATCGCCTCCCACCCGGCCGTCACCTGCGCCATTCCAGCCACCACCAAGGTGGCGCACGTGAAGGAGAACCTCGCGGCGGCCACCGGCCCACTTCCAGATGCCGCCATGCGAAGGCGCATGGCGGCAGATGTCGCGGCGCTCTGATGCCGGAGTGGTGGACCTACGGCCTCTCGGACTTCCTGCTGTTTTCGCCCCGGACCTACTACCGGCTGCTGGAGCACCACAATCGGGCTATGTGGCCGGCGCAGCTTCTGGTCGCCGGGTTGGCGCTGGTCATCCTCGGATTGCTGCGGCGACCGACAACCGGACAGGGACGCATCATATCCGGCATCCTTGCCTTGCTCTGGATCTGGGTGTCCTGGGCGTTTGTTTGGAAGCGATACGCGACCATCAACTGGGCGGCGAGCTACCTCGTGCCACTATTCGTCCTCGAGGCCCTGCTGTTCTTCTGGATCGGTGTCGCGCGCGGGCGGTTGATCTTTCATCCACGCCGAAATGCGGCGGGGATGCTCGGCATTGCGCTCCTGGTTCTGGCCCTGGCATTCTACCCGGTGCTCGCTCCTCTTTCCGGGCGGCCCTGGGAGCAAGCGGAGATCTTCGGCCTCGCGCCCGATCCGACCGTGATCGCTACTCTCGGCTTGCTTCTGTTGCTGGAGGGGGGTGTCCGTTGGCCGCTTCTGGCCGTGCCGCTACTCTGGTGCCTGGCCAGTGGAGCAACTCTCTGGGCCATGGGGTCTCGGGAGGCACTTATCCTGTTTGCCGCTGCATTCTTCGTTATTCTCGCTGCTACCCGGCCGACCCTCAGATGGAGAAAGCATGAGTACTCCTGATCTAGCGACGCGCTGGCGCTCCTGGGCGCCGTACCTGCTCAGCATCCTCCGCATTGTCGCGGCGTTTGTCTTCATACAACACGGATCGACCAAGCTCCTCGGCCTTCCAGCACCGGTGATGCCCGGCGGCGGCACCGCAGCGCTGGCCTCGCTTCCCGGCTTCGCGGGCACGTTAGAGCTGGTTGGGGGCGCCCTGCTTCTCCTGGGTCTGTTCACGCGCCCTGTCGCTTTTCTTCTCGCCGGCGAGATGGCCGTGGCCTACTTCATGAGCCACGCTCCCCAAGGTTTCTGGCCGGTTCTGAACAAGGGCGAGCCGGCCGCCTTGTACTGCTTCATCTGGCTCTACCTGTCGGCGGCCGGACCGGGGCCCTGGAGCCTGGACGCCCTGCGGCACCGGAAGAGTAGAGCCGACCTCTAGGTCTCAGACTCGAC
>DATMDQ010000138.1:0-9172 GCA_035557715.1 Gemmatimonadales bacterium | reverse complement strand
TGGACCGGTTCACCCGCGAGCTGGTTACTGAGGCGGAGCTGCGGCAGGCGGTGAGCTACTTGTCAGGTCAGGCCGAAGTCGGCCGGCAGAGCGGCGCCGAGCTGGCGGGGGAGATCCTGGAGGCGTGGATCAATGGGAATGGACTGGGCGACCTTACCGACCCGGCGGCAGCCTACCGTGCGGTGGGCGCCGGCGACGTGTTGCGAGTCGCTCAGCAGTACCTGCGGCCGTCTCAGCGAGCGGAGGGAGTTGTGCGCGGCAGTGGTCTCATCTCCCCAGTCGGCGGCTGATCACTTCGATTCCCTTGCTGACATCGGCGGGCGCACGGGCAATGATCTCGACCAGGCAGGCGCCCTCGTCCGGCGCGCAGTGTAGCACGATATGCCCTTCGAGACAAAGCAGGGCTACTGCTATTCCCCCGGCACCCTCCCGGACCACAGGCGGGCCGAGCGAGGGCATGCCCACCGCACCCGCCGCAGCTACCACCAGGCCTGAAAGAGCATGGGTGTCCCGCAGTCGGGCGGGGTCTACCGAGGTGAACTCGAGCAGCTCATGGTTGAATGTGCTCACCGCAGCTCCTGCACCCGTCAGGCCAGGGCCGGCGAGGCTGCAACCGCCTCACGGTAGCCTTCCGGGATGCCGACATCGAAGAAGCGAGCCGAAGTGATGACCCCAGCCAGGGCCTCGCGCCGTGCGAGACGCTGCAACACGGGGACATCGTCGAGCTCGACACCTCGGCCCAGCCCGCGCCCGACTTCCTCGAACTCGGCCAGCACGGTTCCCGAGAAGGCCATCCGGCCGATCGGGGTCACCGCCACCTCGCTTCCGCCGGTGTCGAATCGGCCGGACCCCTTGTCCGCCACATCGACGATCCGCAGTGTGCCATCAGGTGCCTTCCGAACCGATGCCTGGCCGGTAGCACCTTTGGAGCCGGCTTCTTCGCGCCCGATCTCGGCCAGGAGCAGCGTTGCCAGACCGGTGCCGCGGAACGTGGCGAGCACGGCGCTGGTTGGGTTGGGTCCGTGGAAGAGATTGTCGGGGAGGAGAGTCATGAATGGAGAGCCGGCGAGGTTGTCCCGGGCTCGGAGGAGTGCATCGCCCAGCCCCCGCGGATGATCCTGGGCCACGAACTCGAGCTCGAGCGGACCCGGATAGTTTCGGGCTGCGGCCTCGAGCATCGGCTTGTGCGGATTGGTGATGATGATGACGCGGAGCAGGCCGGCATCTGCCGCTTCGTCGAGCGTCCAGTAGAGCACCGGCTTGAGCCCGACGGGGAGCATTTCCTTGGGGAGCCAGCGGGTGATCGGGTGCAGCCGGGTGCCAAGGCCCCCGCAAGGAATCACTGCCGTATCGATCATCATGGAAGGAGCGGCGTCACCAAGCGGGGCGGGGGCAAGGGCCGGACCAGAGTATCTTGTACGCTCACGTTTGGGAGGGAGCAGCGTGTCCGAAGCTAGTCCCGCTCAGAAAAGCGAGCAAGGTCGGAAGGGCTGGACCGAGGCCGACCTGATGAGCTTTTTGCGGATCCCGCTGGCCGCCGCTTTCGTGCTGGTCTCGCATACCGGCTGGCGGCTGGCCATCCTGGGCGCGGCCGCGATTACCGACCTGCTGGATGGCCCGCTGGCCAGGCGCCGGGGTAGCTCGGCCTACGGCGCGGTGCTCGATCCCATCGCCGACAAGGTTTTCATGGCCGCCGCCGTGGGAGTCGTGGCGTTCTCGGGCCGGCTCGAGCCCTATGAGATCGTCGGCGTTCTGCTGCGGGACATCGTCGCCACCGTGGCGTTCGTCGCCACCTTTTTCTCCGATCAGCCCAGGGCCATCCCCGCGCGATGGAGCGGCAAGGCGGTGACGGTAGCGCAGATCCTCACCCTGGTGGCCTTTCTCATCGACTCGCCCTTTCTCCGGCCCATCGCCTGGGCTACCACGGTTATCGCTGCAGTCGCCATCTGGGATTACCTCCGCGTAGCTCCCCGGGCCCAGCGTAGGGTGGGTCACTAGTGCAGGAGACCAAGAGGGTCGTCCTCACCTGGCAGGAGGGGCTGCGGTTCAGCGGTGGCGAACCGGAGGGTCCGTCAACCCTCATCGATGGAGATAACGTCGCCGGTCCGGGCCCAATGCTGACCTTGCTGCTCGCCGCCGGCTCCTGCAGTGGGTCGGACGTCGTGGCCATCCTGCAGAAGATGCGGGTTCGGCTGCGCGAGGTTCGGATCAACGTCACCGGCGTGAGGCGGGAGCAGGAGCCTCGGCGCTACGTCTCCATCCACTTCGACTACCATCTGGCCGGCGAGGGACTCGATCAGGCCAAGGCCACTCGGGCCGTCGATCTCTCGCTCGAGAAGTATTGTTCGGTGGTCCATTCGCTGGCCCCCGACATCGCGATAACCTATGCCCTTAGCCTGGCCTGAGCTGCTGCTGGCCGGGAGCCTGGTAGGGGCCGCGCCGCTCGCCGCTCAGCAAGGCAAAGAGCTCGGCGTGCAGGCGGTAGGGACTGCCTCCGATCCGGCCCTGGCCGTCGCGGGGGTCTACGGTGGGTTACGGACTTCTGTCCGCACCCGTGCTTCGGTGGCGGCAGGCTTAGGAGCGTCAGCGGATCAGCTGGCATTTCGGGGGGAGGTGCTGGGGCACTTCCTACTGAGTCCCAACAAGCGGGTGGGGCCCGGATTCTACTTCGCCGGTGGGGTGGCGGCGGTCGCAGGCCCAGTGGAGCGAGGTTACCTGGTTCTCGCGGTCGGTCTCGAGGATCGCCCTGCGGCAGCGTCGGGGTGGGGCATTGAGGTGGGGGTCGGCGGGGGGCTGCGAGTGCTGTTGGGGTATCGCTGGCGCTGGCTTCGAACGGCTCCGGCCCCCTGAACGCAAAAACGCCCCGGGGAACTCTCCGGGGCGCTTCGTCAACTTCTCTAGCGGCTCAGGCCGCTCCCGACTCCACCGTATCGACCCGCCGTACCGGCTGGCAGTAGCGCTCGCCCAGTACCCGGAGTTGGGCCTTCTCTTCATCGCTCAAATCTTCGTACCGATCGGCGATGTATCCCATGGTGTCGTCGAACCAATCCTTTTGATGCTCCGGCAGGGCATCGATGACGCCACAGCGGAGGATGTGACTGAAAAGCTCGTCACGGGCCTGGGCGAAGGATGCCGCCTCAGGGGCACTGCGGGTTTGCTTCTTGTTCATGCACCGTCCTTGTTCAACAGATTGCGGTTCATACCTTTGACTGACCTAAAGATAACCCTTTGCACCATTTGGTGCAATCGAGTCAGGAGCTGGGGGCCTGGAGCTGGGAGTGGGGTTCTACCCTGGGTCCAAACCCTCTCTTTGCTACTCCGGACTCCTGATTCCCACCTACGGCTGCCAGCTCCCGACTCCAAGCTCCCGACTCATTATCTTTATCGGCCTGATTTACCTGAACTTGACCGAGGGATGTTATGCCCTCGAGGTACCTATGGCAGAGCATGATGAGGTCTATGATGAGGAGCGGGCCAAGCGGCTCGCGGCGCTCCTGCGGGCGCTGGCAGCCCGGATCCAGGAGCTGGACCAGGCGGGCCACCTGCTTCGGGGCGGCCCGGAGCTGCTCCGCATGATGGGTGACGCCCGCAGCGAGCTGTTTCACTACGAGGTTCGCAGCACCTACGATACGCCCGAGGTGGCGGACAGCCGGCGGATCGTGGAAGAGGCGCAGCACCAGGATTCCTTTCTCCCCGACGAACCGGAGGACGACGAGCCATGGCGGCGACACAGGCCGGAATGAAGCGCTTCTACAGTCTGTTCGCAGTCATAGCGGTCGCGGGACTGGGGGTCCTGGGCTACTTGCTCACCCGACCCGCAACGGTGAGCATACCCGCCAACGTCACGGTCCAGGCGTCGGACACCTCGGGATTCAAGGGCTATGTGAAAGGCTCCGCCACGGCTCCGGTGGAGATCACCGAGTACGCCGACTACCAGTGCCCCTTCTGCCAGACCTTTGCCACGCTCCAGATGCCAACGATTGAGGAGCGTCTCATCAATACCGGCCGACTCCGCTGGCGCTACCGCGATTTTCCCCTGGACCAGCACCCCTTTGCGCTGCTGGCGGCCCATTCGGCCGCCTGCGCCGACGAGCAGGGAAAATATTGGAACCAGCACCAGCGGATCTATGAGGGCCAGGGGGAATGGTCCGTCTCGGGGAATGCCGCCCCGATCTTCCGTAAGTATGCCGGCGCCACGGGCGTCGACCTCGGCCGCTATGATGCCTGTATGAAGTCCGGAAAATATGCCGGCCGGATCCAGGCCGATAAGAACTCGGGAATTGCCCTGGGCGTGAGCTCGACCCCAACCCTGCTGGCGAACGGGCGCCTGCACCGGGGGCGGTTCGATTCAGACGCGATTACCAAACTGGTGGACTCGCTGGCACGACAATCCACCAAATGATCTATCGGATGAGCGCGGCGCTCCTGAGCCTTGCCGGGCTCTTCATCTCTGCGTACCTGTATCTCTACAAGATCGGGAAAATCGGCAGCCTGGCCTGCGGAACCGGCGGATGTGAAACCGTTCAGCTCAGCCCATGGAGCAGAATTGCCGGGGTGGACGTCGCACTGATCGGGGTTCTGGGATATGCGGGGCTGCTGGTACTGACTCTGGCCGCTTTGCAGCCGGGCCTGGCTGGCCGGCACTGGCCGGCCACGCTGCTGGCGGGTCTGGCTGGAGTTGGAGTTCTTTTCACCGTCTACCTGACCTACCTGGAGCTGTTCGTCATTCACGCCATCTGCCGGTGGTGCGTTGCCTCGGGCTTCGTCATCCTGGCCATCCTCATCGTGGCGCTCCTCGATCTCCGCCGGCTGCCGCGGGACAGGGCCGCCTGAGTGTCGGCTGAAACCAAAGCATCTCCAAGCGGTCGCTCGCTCGCCCTTATCGCCCTGGGTGCCCTCGGGGTGGTCTATGGCGACATCGGCACCAGCCCGCTCTATGCACTCAAGGAATGCTTCATCGGGCCCCACGGCGTGCCGGTCACCAAGGGCAACGTCCTCGGTGTGCTGTCGCTGATCTTCTGGTCGCTCAACTTCGTGGTGACGCTCAAGTACCTCACCGTGGTCATGCGAGCCGATAACCGCGGGGAGGGTGGGATCCTGGCGCTGCTTGCCCTGGTGCGTCCCCACGGGGAGGGGCGGCTACCGACCAGGTATCGGTGGCTGGTCGGCACCGGTCTATTCGGCGCGGCCCTGCTCTACGGAGACGGGATAATCACCCCCGCCATCTCCGTTCTCGGCGCGGTTGAAGGCCTCAGCATTGCTACGCCTGCGCTGGAGCAGTGGGTGGTTCCGATCGGTGTGGTCCTCATCTCGGCACTCTTTGCCGTGCAGCGCCATGGGACGGCCGGGATCGGTAGGATATTCGGACCGCTGACGCTGATTTGGTTCATTTCCATCGCGATTCTGGGCGTCATGGGGATTCTGCGCCATCCCTCGGTTCTGGCCGCGCTCAACCCATGGTACGCGGCAACCTTCCTATGGCACGAGGGCTTCACCGGACTGATGGTGCTGGCCGCCGTGGTCCTGGTGATTACGGGCGGTGAGGCGCTGTATGCCGATATGGGTCACTTCGGGAAGCGGCCCATCCGGATCGCCTGGTATGCGGTAGTACTGCCGGCGCTGGTGCTCAATTATTTCGGCCAAGGGGCTATTCTGCTCGAGTCTCCGGCAGCGGCCCGAAACCCGTTCTACTCGCTGGTGCCGGGCTGGGCACTCTACCCGATGGTGGCAATCGCGACCGGGGCAGCGATCGTGGCGTCGCAGGCGCTAATCTCGGGCGCCTTCTCGCTTACCCGACAGGCGATCCAGCTGGGGTACTGCCCCCGGATGAACATCGTGCACACGTCGAGCCGTACCATCGGCCAGATCTACATCCCCGCCGTCAATAATGCGCTCTGGCTGGCCTGCGTCGGGCTGGTGCTGGCCTTCCAGTCCTCGAGCAACCTAGCTGCGACGTACGGAGTGGCGGTCACCGGCACCATGACCACCACGACGGTGCTCCTGCTCGTCGTGGTGCGGAAGCACTGGCACTGGAGTCTGTGGAAGGTGGCGCTGGTGGGTGGGTTGTTCCTGGTGGTGGACCTGGCTTTCTTCGCCACCAACCTATTCAAGATTCCGGACGGCGGCTGGTTCCCGCTGGTCGTGGCCGCCTTCGTCTTTCTGCTCATGTCCACCTGGAAGAAGGGCCGGGTGCGGCTATCGGAGATTGTGCTGGAGAACACGCTCCCGATCGACCTGTTTCTCGCCGATATCGGCAAGCGGAAGCCGGTGCGGGTTCCCGGCATCGCCGTCTTTCTCACCTCGGTGCGTGGCGGAGCGCCCCCCGTCCTGCTTCATCACCTGAAGCACAACAAGGTGCTGCACGAGAAGGTGATCCTGCTCTCGGTGATAGGGCACGAGATACCGCAGGTGGACCAGGTCGACCGAGTGCGGTATCGGGAGCTTGGAGAAGGCTTTTGCGAGGTGGTGGCCAACTACGGCTTCATGGAGACGCCCGATGTACCCGCCATGCTGCAGTCCCTGACTCTGGAGCGCAGCGACGGCCGGCAGCTACGGGTAGAGGTCATGGCGACGTCGTTCTATCTGGGACGGGAGACGCTCATCCCGGTCGACCGGCGGCGAAAGGGAGGCACTCGGGTGACGGCCCGCGCGGCTCCGACCCTGGATTCAGGGCCTCCTCTTCCGGCCATGGCCCGCTGGCGAAAGAAGCTGTTCATCGTCATGGCCCGGAACGCCCAATCCGCCACCGCCTTCTTCGGCCTCCCGCCGAATCGCGTGGTGGAGCTCGGCGCGCAGATTCAGTTTTAGCCGGGAGCTTGGAGCTGGGAGTCGGGAGAACTGAGCTCCCAGCTTCTAGCTCCTAGCCCTCCTTATCCTCATACATCTCCTTTAAACGATTCACCACCGCCGGATCGGCCAGCGTGGTGGTATCGCCCAAGGCGCGGCCCTCCGCAATGTCCTTGAGCAGCCGGCGCATGATCTTCCCGCTGCGGGTCTTGGGTAGGTCGGCCGAGAAGATGATGTCATCCGGCTTGGCGATCGACCCAATCTTTCGGGCCACATGGTCCTTGAGGTCGTCCTTCAGGCCGGAGGTCGCCTGGTTTCCCTCCTTCAGGGTTACGAAGGCGGCAAGGGCCTGGCCCTTGAGCTCGTGCGCTCGCCCCACCACGGCCGCCTCTGCCACGGCGGGATGATCCACCAGCGCGCTCTCCACCTCCATGGTCCCGATGCGATGGCCGGCCACGTTGAGCACGTCGTCCACCCGGCCCAGGATCCACCAGTAGCCCTCGTCGTCCAGCTTGGCTCCGTCTCCGGCAAAGTACCGTCCCGGGAAACGGCTCCAGTACGTCTCGCGGTAACGCTCGTCATCGCCGTAGATGGTGCGGAGCATGCCGGGCCAGGGCTCCGTCAGGGTGAGAAAGCCGCCTCCCGCCTTCATGGCCTTGCCGCTGTTGTCCACCAGCTCGGCGCTGATGCCAGGGAAGGGCACCGTCGCCGACCCGGGTTTGGTCGTGGTCACGCCGGGCAGCGGGGTGATCATGATCCCGCCGGTCTCGGTCTGCCACCAGGTGTCGACGATCGGGCAGCGGCCGCCACCGATGTGCTCCCGGTACCAGATCCAGGCTTCCGGGTTGATCGGCTCTCCCACGCTCCCCAGGAGCCGGAGCGTGGACAGATCATGCCTGGCTGGATGATCGGTTCCCCACTTCATGAAGGCACGGATGGCGGTTGGCGCGGTGTACAGGATGGTTATCCCATACCGCTCTATGATGCTCCAGAACCGATCCCGCTCAGGCCAATCCGGTGCACCCTCATACATCATCACGGTGGCACCGTTGGCCAGCGGGCCGTAGACCACATATGAGTGGCCGGTGACCCAGCCGATGTCCGCGGTACACCAGAAGACATCCTCTTCCCGTAAATCGAAGACGTAGCGCATCGTACTGGCTACCTGGGTGAGATATCCACCGGTACTGTGAACGATGCCTTTCGGTTTGCCCGTGGTACCCGAGGTATAGAGGATATAGAGCAGGTCTTCCGCGTCCATGGCCGCGGCTGCACATCGGGATGACTCCTTCTCCAGCAGCCGGTGCCACCAATGATCGCGGCCCTCCTGCATGCTGGCGAAGGCCTCGTCGCCCACCCGTCGCACCACGACGCAGTGCCGAATCGACGGACACTGCGTCAGCGCATCATCCACGAACCGCTTGAGCGGTAGCACCTGGCCCCGCCGGTAACCGCCATCGGCGGTGATGACCGCCACCGCCTGGGCATCGTTGATCCGGTCCCGCAGCGACTCGGCAGAGAAACCACCGAAGACCACCGAGTGCACCGCACCGATGCGGGCGCAGGCCAGCATGGCGATTGCCGCCTCGGGAACCATCGGCAGATAGATGGCCACCCGGTCGCCCCGCTTAATCCCCAGCTTCTTGAGCGCGTTGGCGCAACGACCGACCTCGCGTGCCAGGTCCCAATAGGTGAGCACTCGCTGCTCGCCCGGCTCGCCCTCCCAAATGATGGCGGCCTTGTTCCGCCGGGGTCCGTTCAGGTGGCGATCGATGCAGTTGGCCGAGGCGTTGAGCTTGCCATCGACGAACCAGCGGGCATGGGGCGGCTTCCAATCGAGGACTGTGGTCCAGGGTGAGATCCAGTCAAGGGACTGCGCCTGCTCTGCCCAGAACTTCTTCCAATCGCGCCCCGCCAGGTATAGGGCATCCGTCGCCGCTGCCCGGGCGGCGAACGCCTTGGGGGGAGGAAACCGGCGTGTTTCCGAGAGGAGAGTATCGATCTGTTCGTTCATGTGTACCGGGCTGAAAGTCGGTGAAAAACCTAGGGTCTGGAGCAGAGGGAAATAAGAGCGCAATCGAGCGCATCCGCTACTTTTGCAGTAGTCTGCCGCGGAGTGCGGCGTAGAACGGTACTGCAAATATTAGTAAGAGGTATTGCAACAGATTGAGAATTACTGGTTTGTCGCCGGTGGCACCAGTCTCGCCTTTCCCCAGGCGAGGCTACGAGGACGTTTGTGGTCGAGCGTCTATCCGCCCGATAAGAGCACACCCGGAGTGATTCGGGGCCGCAAAACTAGAGGTCTCGCCTGGTCGATTGCACCTGGATGAGATAGCTCGGTGCCGAAGGAGGAGTAGATGAGGTCCACACACGATGCAGAACGTGG
>DATMDQ010000137.1:0-2356 GCA_035557715.1 Gemmatimonadales bacterium | reverse complement strand
GGCCGGCGGCCGCAAGCTGCTGAGCCGGCGAGAAGCCGAAGTGCTCCGGCTGCTGGCGCAAGGGCACACCCATCAGGAAGTCGCCGACCAGCTTGCCCTGAGCATCAAGACGGTCGAGACCTACCGCAAACGCCTGCATGAGAAGCTCGACCTGAAGAGTCGCGCACAGCTGTTCCGCTTCGCCTTCGAATCCGGCCTGCTCGACCGCGACCCCGCCCTTCCAAACGACCAGTAGCGCTGCGCGGTCTGTGGCTGTCGGGAATTCTCCCGACGCGTGGCCCGTTTTGGATCATTTTCCCGATATTCGCGGCCCGATGCTCGACCTAGTTTTCGGCCAACAACAGCGAGGCCGGAGCCCAGATGAGAGCATCGGCCTCACGCCATCAGGTAGAGATTTCTCGTTCGGGTCATGGCCGAACAGGCCCAAGGAAGCTCTCATGAGTCCAAACGTCCACAGTGGCATCCTGGTATTGGCATTGGTCGCCGGGATGACTGGAGAGTCGGCAGCGCAGGAGACGGGCACTCCTGTCTTCAAGGCTCCCTACCGCGCATTCGTGAACCACGAGTTCGGCGGCTCGATCTCGGATCCCGGCACCGGCACCGATTTCGCACTCGAGGGGTTCTATCGCTACGGGCGCGGCGCCCATGACTTCAGCATCCGCGGTGGGTTTGCCGACGGGGCGGGAAGTATCGACACCAAGCTCCTGCTTGGCGGCGATTTCCGCACCCGGGTGGTGAGCTTCAGCGAGAGGTTTCCGCTGGACGGCTCGCTCACCGTGGGCCTTGGCAGCAGCATCGGCGACGGCCCGGATCGGTTCTTCCTGCCGGTGGGCATCTCACTGGGCCGGAGGTTCGATCTGGAGGGCTCCAACACCACCTTCGTCCCCTACCTTCACCCCGTCATCGTGCCCACGTTCGGCGGGGGCGACGACGACGTGAACTTCGCCTTGGGCCTCGGCGTGGACATCCGCTTCAGCGAGCGGTGGGCCATCCTCGCCAGCGGTGGAGTCGGAGATGTGGACGGCGTCGGCGTGAGCGTCGCATACATGCGATAACGGATAGTGCTGAGTGACCACGGTGCAGCGAGGAAGACCATCACGCTGCTGCCGTTTGTTGGACAGTCAACATTTACCTGTGAGGATGATAATGAGGAAGCTGGACGTAGCCGCCGCCGTGTTACTGGTCGTGGGCGGTATTAACTGGGGAGTGGTTGGAGTGACCGGTTCGGACATTGTCGGGACCATTTTTGGCAACCTGAGTCCGGTGAGCCGAGCGGTGTACATCCTGGTCGGAGTCGCCGCCCTGTACCAGGCGCTCCAGTGGAAGGCCATCCAGCACCGCTGGCAGCCCGCCTTCGCCAAGTAATTACTGGCCCTCATTCCAACACCGAAGGTGCACTCATGAAGCTGAAGTTTCTCACGCTCCTCCTCGCCGCGGGCACGCTGACCGCGGCCTGCAGCGATGACGACGACAACACCGGCCCCGAGGGCGAGGCAAGAGTCCGCGTAGTGCACGCCTCTCCCGACGCGCCCGACGTGGACGTGCTGGTGGACGATGCCGAGGTGCTGGGCGACGTGCCGTACCTGACGGCGTCCGATTACCTCGACGTGCCCGCGGGCAACCTGAACCTGATGGTGAACGCCGCAGGCACCGCTACTACGGTGGTCGACGCTGACCTGAGCCTGGTGGACGGAACCGACTACACGGTGATCGCGACCGGCCTCGCCGAGGCGATCGAGCCGATCGTGCTGCAGGACGACAACAGCGCGCCGGCCTCGGGCAATGCACGCGTGCGTGCGATTCACGGTGCGCCGGGCGCTCCGGCGGTGGACATCTACGTCACCGCGCCGGGGGCGGATCTCGAGACCACGATCCCGCTGCTCGCCAATGTGGAGTTCGGGGACGTCGCCGACTACATCGAGGCTCCGGCTGGGGACTACCAGGTGCGGGTGACGCCAACGGGCACCAAGACCGTGGTAATCGACAGCGGCACGCTCACTCTGTCGAGCGGGCAAGTGCGCACCGCGATCGCCGTGGATGCGGCGGGCGGTGGGGCGCCGTTCGACCTGCTCGTTCTCGAGGACCTGAACTAGTTATCAGCTCTGAGAGGACCTGGAGTCTCCAATGGCTGCACCCATATTTCCGCGCACCTACGCTTCCGAGCCCCGCCTTCGGACCGGCTTCCGCCTCAGCTGGGGGGCGGTGTTTGCCGGTCTTGTAGTCGCTACGGCCCTGCAGATCGTGCTGACCATATTGGGAACTGCGGTTGGCTTGGCCGCGTGGGATCCGGGCCAGTCGGCACGGGGTCTCGGGATCGGCGCGGGGATCTGGGCTATTCTTTCCATCCTAATCTCCT
>DATMDQ010000136.1:0-10823 GCA_035557715.1 Gemmatimonadales bacterium | reverse complement strand
CCCGGCGCACGAGGCCGCGCGCGAGCTTGGGATCTTCCACCTGCTCGCAGATGGCCACTCGATGCCCGGCGCCGACCAGGAGGCGCAGGTATTCGGCGGCGGCCTTCACCGGGACCCCGGCCAAGGGCACGCCGTCGCCCCGGGACGTCAGGGTGATGTCGAGGATGCCGGCGGCGAGTTGGGCGTCTTCGTGGAACATCTCGTAGAAGTCGCCCACCCGATAGAACAAGATCGCCTCCGGGTGCTGCAATTTCACCTCGCGCCAATGCTTGAGCATCGGTGGGGTCGGTGCGGTGCTGTCCCGGCTGGCGAGGGGCATGGAGGCAATATAACGCGCGCCCGGCTCACGCCGGGCGCGCTCCAGACTTCCTGCTGTGGTGATCCCGATCGGCTAAGCGGAGAGACCGTCCAGCTCCTTCATGTCCTTCTTCGACAGCCTGATCTCGGCGGCCGCCACGTTCTCTTCCAGGTGCTCGACCGACGAAGTCCCGGGGATCACCAGCATCGCCGGCGAGTGCTCCAGCAGCCAGGCGAGTGCGATCTGAAATACGGTGGCGCCGTGGCGCGTTGCTAGTGCATGAAGCGCCGGGTGATCCACCGCTCCGGCCGAGAGCGGGAACCAGGGGATGAACGCGAGGCCCTCTCGCTTGCAGTACTCGACCTCATCCTCCCACTTCCGATTGGTGACGTTGTAGAGGTTCTGCACGGAAACGATGGGGAAGAACTTCCGGGCCCGGTCGATGTCGGTCACCGTCACTTCGGAGAGCCCGATATGGCGGATCAATCCCTCCCGCTGGAAGTCGGCCACGGCGGCGAACTGCTCCTCGGCCGGGACCTTGGGGTCGATGCGGTGGAGCTGCCATAGATCGATCTGTTTCACCCGGAGCCGCTTGAGGCTGTCCTCCAGATTCTGGCGGAGAAACTCGGGCCGCCCGTTCTCAACCCACTGATCCGGGCCCGGGCGCTCGAGGCCGCCCTTGGTGGCGATCACCGATCCCGGATAGGGATAGAGTGCGTCGGCGATGATCTGTTCGGCGATGTGAGGTCCGTAGGAGTAGGCGGTGTCGAAGAAGTTGACCCCCAGCTCGACGGCGCGCTGCAGCACGCGCACGGCCTCTTCAGGATTCTTGGGCGGGCCCCAGATGCCCTTGCCGGTGAGCCGCATAGCCCCGAATCCCATGCGGTTGACGGTCAGATCGCCGCCGAGTGTGATGGTGCCGGCCGCGGCTGCCGGGATGCCGTGAGTGGTGTTAACGCTGGTCATGAACAGTTCCTCGGTTGCGGTACATGAGTGTTGGCTTCATGCTTCCCCTGATGCCTCAGCCCTTCCACTTCGCGTTCTTCGTGCGTGATCTTGCCTCGACCCGCCGGTTCTATGGCGACGTCCTGGGCTGCCGCGAGGGTCGGAGTACCGACAGCTGGGTCGACTTCGACTTCTTCGGCAATCAGATATCCGCCCACAACACCGGCCGGCCTACACCAACCGAGAACACCGGGTTGGTCGAAGGCGTTCCCGTGCCCATGCCCCACTTCGGCGCCTTGCTCCCCTGGGATGTCTTTCAATCGGTAGCCGACCGCATTCGTGCCGCCGGGTTGACCTTCGTGCTGGAGCCGCGGATCCGCTACTCCGGGCAGCCGGGGGAGCAGGCCACCATGTTCCTCCTTGATCCCAGCGGCAATGCCTTGGAGTTCAAGAGCTTCAAGCACCCGGAGCACGTCTTCACGGCATGAGGCCGGTGCCGGTCGTCATCGTCGGCGCGGGGGTCATGGGGGCCAGCGTTGCCTACCACCTCGCCGCCCGCGGATGGGGCGATGTGCTGCTGGTCGATCGAAGCGATGGTCCCGGCCAGGGAAGCACCGGCGTTGCCACCGGTGGGTTCCGGGCCCAGTACGGGACGGCGATCAATGTCCGACTGTCGCTGTTGGCGCGGGAGAAGTTCCGTTGCTTTCGGGACGAGATCGGAGTGGACCCCGGCTATCTGCCGGCCGGTTACCTGTGGCTGGCGGAGACTCGAGCCGAGCTCGACGGCCTGCTTGCGGGGCTGGAAGTTCAACGAGCCGAGGGGTTGCACGAGGCGACCGAGGTGAGCGCGGAGGAGATCGGCCGCATCAACCCGGCGCTGCGTCGGGACGGTATCATTGGCGGCACCTTCTGCCCTACAGATGGCTTCATCGCACCGCTTCAGGTGTTGAACGGCTACCTGGCCGCCGCACTCCGGGCTGGCGTTCGGGTTGAGTGGCAGACCGCAGTCACCGGTCTGATCCGCGACGGGAACGGATCGATTGTCGCCCTGGAGACCTCGAAGGGGCGGATAGCCACCGGCGCCGTCGTGAACGCATGCGGCGCCTGGGCGGCAGAGTTGGGTGGGTATGCCGGCGTTTCGCTTCCCGTCACTCCGCTCCGGCGGCAGATCGCCGTCACGGTGCCGAGCAGCCTGCTGCCGCCCACCACGCCCATGACCATCTTCGTGGGCGACGGCTTTCACTTCCGCCCTCGCGACAGCCGAGTGCTTCTGCTCTGGCCCACTCCGGGCGTCCCAGGAAAGCCGTTCGATGTGAGCGTCGACCGCGAGTGGGTCGCCCAGGTCACCACGATGGCTCGCAGCCGGGTGCCGGTCTTGCAGGATGTAGCCATCGACCTCGCCTCCTGCCGCGCCGGACTCTACGAGATGTCCCCAGACCACCACGCTCTGCTGGGGCCGGATCCCGCCTGCCACAATCTCTTTCTGATCAACGGCTCTTCCGGGCACGGCGTGATGCACGCCCCCGCCCTCGGTCAGCTCCTGGCAGAGCTCATGTCCGATGGCGTGGCCGCAAGTCTCGATGTCAACCCGCTCCGCCCGTCCCGCTTCAGGGAAGGCAACCCCAACCCTTCGGCCGGCCCACTCTAGGCCTTCGTCGCGAGAGCCCGGGTCAACGGGTATAATGGGTACCGCAAAACCACCCTCACTTACCCCAGCGAAGGCCCCTCATTTCGACGGAGGACCTCATGCGGCTCAGTAAGCTGCTCTTCATCGGCGGTCTCCTCGCTCTCGTGTTTGGACTCGGGTTCCTACTGGCACCGAGACCAACGCTCACGCTGTACGGGGTGCCCGCAGACCCCTCTGTGGTTCTGATGGCCCGGTTCTTCGGTGCGACGCTGGTGCAGCTGGGGCTGGTTCTGTTTCTCATTCGAGATGTGGGGGACCCGAGAACCCAGCGCGGCGTCGTGATTGGCTCCTTCATCGGTTCCGTAGTGGGACTCGTGGTAGCGCTTACCGGCCAGTTCTGGGACCTGGTGAACCAGTTCGGTTGGTCCACCGTCGCCATCTACGCACTCCTTACCCTCGGGTACGGCTCTATCATGTTCGGCAGGCCGGCTACAACCTGACTTGGGCCGGAGACCGTGGGGGCGATGATCCATCGTAATGCAGGCTATCAGCTTGGCAATTTGAGGATTAGACCACATCTACTCTCTTGACAACTTTTCTTGTCTAGCCAATGTTGGTAGTTCCCCACAATTCAATAGGTAGTCGGTGACCAAGTCTCCCACTGCTCTCGAAGTCATTGAGGACCCGGCTCAGGCGGCCTCGGTCCTCAATCCGATCCGGCTCCAGCTCCTCAACGAGTTGCTCGAGCCCGACTCGGCCGCGGGGCTAGCTCGCCGCCTTAAGCTTCCCAGGCAAGCGATCACCTACCATGTGCGCCAGCTCGAAGCCGACGGGCTGGTCACCTTGATCGAAGAGCGACGTCGCCGCAACTGCGTCGAACGCATAGTCCAGGCGACCGCCCGCACTTACGTCATTTCGCCCAGCGCGCTCGGCGCACTGGCGGCCGACCCGGAGGGGATGGGGGAGCGTTTCTCGCCCACATACCTCATCGCCGTGGCGGCACAGATGATTCGCGACGTCACGGTCCTTGCGCACCTGGCCGAGGAGACAGACAGACGCCTCGCCACGCTCACCATCCAGACCGGGGTTCGTTTCGCCGATGCCGCCGAACAGCATGCCTTTGCGTACGAACTGGCAGACGCCCTGAGGCAGCTGGTGACGAAGTACCATCGCGAGGATGCGCCCGAAGGGCCAGAATACACCTTCACGGTAACCGGCCACCCCGCTGTCTCCGCGGGGCCGCGGGGCCGCGGAGCAGGCGTTAAAAAAACGGCCCTGGCTACACAGGGCGTCTAGCCACGACCGACGGGTATATTACGGCATGCTGTGCCAACGCTGCGGTGAACGTGAGGCCGAGATCTTCCAGACCCAGCGCGTGGGCGACAAGCTCTACGACCGGAGCTTGTGCTCCACCTGTGCCAGGCAGGACTACGGGGTGTTCCTCGGGGCGCTCCTCCAGTCGCAGGCAGCCGGCGCACCGCCGCTGACGCCTGAAGCCGAGCGAGAGCTGCGCCGGGTCCTGGACGAGGCCGCCCCGGTCGAGGAAGACCCCTCAGAAGGGTGAAACGAAGTGGGGCCGGCGTCACGCCGGCCCCACTTCAGCATCCATACTCCTCTTTGGGTATCCCGTCACTAGTTGTGGTCCTCCTCTGACTCGCACTCCTCCAGTGAGTCGCTGACAATCCGGCCCGAGACCAGAACCGAATCACTTACCGTGTCCACCGAGACGGTGCTCGAATCACTCACAGTCACCGCCGCCGCCGTGCTCGAGTCAATCACCTCTGCTCCCCGCCAGGTCTCGATGCTCGCCTGAAACTGGCTGGATAGCGCCGCCAGATCGACCGGCGTGGTTTCCGACTTCTGCTCAGTGGTGACCCGGGCCAGGCCCACCGATGCCTTCGCGTAGGTGGAGTCCACCGTGATTGCGGCTTCGTATGCTTGTGCCGCGGCCGTGGGGTAGCCGGCCCGCTCCAGCGCCGTGCCCAGATTGTTCTGAAAGACCGGCGCGTTGCCTCGAAGCTCCACAGCCCGGGCGAGCGGCGGCAGTGCCTCGGCGCTGCGGTCCTGCTGGATGTAGATCAGTCCCAGGTTGTTCATGGACCAGACATCCCGCTCGTCGATAGAGAGCGCCTTGTGGTATGCCCCGATGGCTCCTTCGACATCGCCGGTCTCGTACCGGGCCCGGCCGAGCAGACGCAGTCCTTCGTTCGACATCGGCTCCTGTGCCAACGCCTTCTCGATCCGCTCCAGCGCTTCCTTCGGCTGGCCGCCTTCCAGCAGCACCCGGCTGGAGTTGAACAGGCTCTTGCGGTGACTGGGATCGAGCTGAAGCGCCTGGTCGAACGCGCTCAGGGCCTTCTCGGGCTCACCGATCTTCCAGGCGGACATCCCCAGCATGTAATGTCCCCAGGGGTTCTCCGCATGGGTCGCGGTATACGCGGTGAAGAGTTGGGCGGCCTCGGGATAGCGCCCCGCGTTGAACGCGGACTCGGCGCTCTCGTAGGAGGCAGTGGTGACGGCTCCGGGAGCTTCGGCCTCGGTCGGGGCGGTTGAAGCGGCCGAGACTGTCGGGGTAGCGCCGGCCGAGGTGGTCTTCGGCTGATCCGAGCGACCGCAGCCCGCGGCCAGGGGGATCAGGGTGGCGATCATCAGTATCGGGTAACGTGCAAACGTGCGGGACATGGAGCTCCTCCTTGGGTGTGGCGCGTCGGCGCCGTGGGTGGCAGTGGACGCCACCACTCAAGGCAAGCGAACGGCCAGAGCCGGCACGACCGGGAAGGTTCTCGCAGCGGGTTGTACTACAAAGGGTTAGACAGAGCGTCGGGGGGAGGTGGGCGGAGGATTGTGTTCCCGCGGACACGGGTGGACGGAGCGGCTCGTGTCCTCCCGGACACGTCAGGTCGGAGCTATCAGCGCTCCTTCTTGAGGTCCAGGCGGCGCATGATCTTGAGCAGGCTCGCGTGGTCGGCCAGGCCCAGTTCTTCAGCGGTGCGGGTGATGTGCCAGTAGTTTCGCTCCAGGGCGGCAATCACGATCTGGCGTTCGGCTTCGAGTTTCAGTGAGTGGAGGTCGCGGCCAGAGGCAGGCCGCGCCCGGACCTGGCTTTGCTCCTGGATCTCGACCGGGACGTGCTCGAGACGAAGCACCTCACCGTCGGCGGCGATGATCATCCGTTCGATGACGTTGCGGAGCTCGCGCACGTTGTTCCGGCTCCACTCATAGCCCATCAGCAGCTCGAGCGCGTCACCCGAGAGCTTCTTGGGTCGAATGCGGAACCGCTCACTAATGGCGGTGACGAAGGCCGAAGCCAGCTCAGGGACGTCCGAGAGCCGCTCGCGCAGGGGTGGTACGCGAAGCACGTGCACACTGAGCCGGAAGTAGAGGTCTTGGCGGAACCGGCCGGCTGCCACCTCAGTCTCCAGGTCCCGGTTGGTAGCCGCAACCACCCTCGCCTCGACCGGCACGGTGCGGTTGCCGCCGAGCCGGGTGACCTTTCGCTCCTCGAGCACGCGCAGGAGCTTGGCCTGAGCCGCCAGCGGCAGCTCGCCGATCTCGTCCAGAAACAGAGTGCCTCGCTCCGCTGACTCGAACGCGCCCTTTCGGGTGCTGGCCGCGCCGGTGAACGCCCCGCGCTCATGGCCGAAGAGCTCGCTCTCGACCAGACTCTCGGGAAGCGCCGCGCAATTGAGGGCGACGAACGACGAGATGGGGCCCGGGCCGAGCCGGTGCAGATCGCGGGCGACGAGCTCCTTGCCCGACCCGCTCTCTCCCATGATGAGCACCGGACTGGGAATCGGCGCCACCCGGGCGATGGCTTCCCGGAGACGGTGAATGGCCGCGCTATCCCCGATCAGCGAGGTCTCGCCCAGCTGGCGCTGCAGCGAGGCGACCTCGGACCGGAGTCGTTTTCGTTCCAGGACCGTCTCCACCTCCCGAACCACCCGTTCCATAGGCTCGGCCTTGTCGATGAAGCCGTAGGCGCCGAGCTGTATGGCCTTGATGCAGCGGTCGTAGTCTCCGGTGCCGGTATAAACGATGACCGGCACCTCGCTGCCCTGCTTATTCAGGGCGCGCAATACCTCGAAGCCGTCCATGCCTGGCATCTCGAGATCGAGGATCATGCAGTCCACACCCGACCGCGTGACCAGGTCCAGCGCCTCGGTGCCCTTGGCCGCCGTCACCACTTCGTAGCCTCCAACCCGTTTCAGGTCGTAGGCGTACTGCTGGGCCAGAGCCGGCACGTCGTCCACCACCAGGACGAGGGTCATGAGGCGGGCCCTCCCCGGTCGGCGGGGAGGTCCACCACGAAGCGGGTCCCGATCCCGGGCTCGGTCTCGACTCGGAGGGTCCCGTTCAGGTCTAGAATGAGACGCCGCACGATCGAGAGGCCGAGGCCGGTCCCGTTCGGCTTGGAACTGTAGAAGTCGTCGAACGCCTGATCCAGCTCCTCCCGAGTCATACCGGAACCGGTATCCGCCACGGTGATCCTCACTCCTGCCGGCGCCCCGTCACCGCCCGCGGGCTCGGTGGTCACCGTGACCGTCCCGGCGGAGCGCCCTCCGAGGCTGTCCACCGCGTTACCAACCAGATTCTCCAGTATTCGCCGGAGCATTAGGGTATCGCCCAGAGCGTGAGGAAGGCGGGGGCTCAGGCTGGTCTGGAGCACCCTGCCATCGGCCGCAATGTTGCGAAGCACCTCTTCCACCAGGGCGTTCACGTCACATGGAGCCCGCTCGATTGTGGGCGAGAGCCGGGCGTAGTTGCGTGCCAGGGTCTCGAGGTATTCGACGCTCGAGTCCAAGGTCTCCTTCCGCTCCTCGAAGACCGCCGGCAGAAGCGCCGGGTCCTGCCGGGCCACCTGCGAGAAGTGGCGCAGCACGTTCCGGATCGGGGCCAGACCGTTCTTGATATCGTGATTGACCTGGCGGGCCAGATCGCCGACTGCGGCCCTGCGCTCCGCTTCCCGCAGCCGCGCTGTGCTGTTCCGGAGCCGCTCAGTCATGCCCCCCAGGAGGCGGGACAGAGCTCCAATCTCATCGGTGCGCTCGCTCTCGAAGCTCTGGTCCAGCCGGTCCAGGTCGATCTCGGAAGTCTTTCGGGCCAGGTCGCGCAGCGGCCGACTGATGCGGGAGGAGAGCCAGCCCGCCAACACCAGGGCCGCGGCTACGGTGAGTCCCACGGCCACCAGGAACCAGCGATCGACGCTGCGCTGCAGCGCCTCCAGCGTGCCGAGGGACTGGGTGACCACCACGCGAGCGGTGTCCAACGCTACGCCGGTTCCACTCAGGAGATCCAGGTACGGCAAGGGGATCTCTCGCAGCACCCGCGCGCCGGAGGAGGACACCGGCTCCCGACCGGGATAGGCGAGGTCCACCGACAGGTCTCGCTCCCGAACCAGGCGGTCCAGTCGGGGCTCCGCCGCGACGCCTCCGACCACACTGAACCGCCTGCCTCCGACCCGGAACGAGTCCACTCGCGCGAGCGCGAGGAGTGGCCTCTCCGGCGTCCGGGTCCGCACCAGCGCCATGGTCCCCGGCGCCGTGGCGAGGAGCGTAGGCAGCTCAGGCTGCACCTGGTCAAACTCGTTCCGGAAATGCCCGGAGCTGAGAATCCTGCCGGCGCTGTCCTGAATCTGCAGCATCGAAAGGCCAGAAAGGCCCATGGCAGTCCCAGCGTAGTCGAGCAGGTAGCGTCGGGAGCCGGGCTCTGCCTGCAGGGCGGCGAGCCGAAACCGGTTGTCGCGCGTGAGGTCCGAGATAAGTGCGCGTAGCCGGCTCCCGACGGTCGCGCCTTCTCTCGCCAGGTCTGTTTCGATGACCCCTGCCATGGAGCCCACTCGCTGCTCGTACTCGGCCGTCAGCCGGCGCTCCATCTCCCGGCGGACACCGTAGGCGAGTGCACCGAGCGGCAGGAGGACGGCGACGAGGATCCCGAGGAAGAGACGGGTGCGGAAAGTCATCGTTCCACCACGCGAAGGGTGCCATCCCAATCCACCGTCAATGGCGGGGCCCCTTTCCGGACGATGGCGTGAGCTCTCGTGTCGATCAGTGGAAGGAGTCGTGCTCCCGCCGGTACCATGGAAGCGTCGCGACACGGTGCGAGTGATTGGCGTGGAAGTCCAACCACATAAGCGCGCTCCAGACCGCCCGTGACAGCGGCGGCAAACTCTGCCGCATCCAGTCCCACGGCCCGCAGACCGGAACCGGCAGGGGCAAGCGCAACGGTCCGCTCTGCGAGGCTGCGGGCGACCTCATCATCCTTGCGGTACACGACGCGTGGGGAGGCGTTCTGCGTAGGTCGGGTCGAAGTGGAGAGGCATGTCGTGTCACTCCACCAGTAGGGAGGCTCGGCTACGCGGGCATCAGCCCGAACCGCGTCCTTCGCCAGGGAGCTCCGGACGGACGCGGCGTTCAAGGCTCGCGCCAGCTCTCCTTGTTGGTCTCCTGTCTCCGACAGGACATAGGTCCGCGACCAGGGCAGGGTGAACGTGGCGAACTCGGCCCGGTTGGAGACGTAGTCCACCAGTGCAGGGTCGCGAGTAACCACAAGATCTGCTCCCCGATCAAGCGCGTCCCTGGCGTCGCCATTCGGCTCAAACTTGAAATACACCGCGGTCGCGCCTGCTGGGGGTGAGAGCTCGATTCCCCCAGGTTCCCCGCCGGACGGAGCTATACCGTGCGCCAACGCCAGAGCGGGATCGGCCAGGAAACGAGGAATGGAGTCCCGACCCCGCATCCGCACCCTCACATGCCTGGCATCAAGCACGACGGCAGAGTCCACGCTCTCGACCACAATGTCCGCAGTTGCCCCCCAACCGGGCGCAAGGCTGGCCCGCTCACGCAGAGAAAAAGTCCAGCCGGCGTTGGGATCAAAGGTCCAGGTATCGGCGAGTCCGGGGCGCACCGTGCCCTGGCAATCCAGCTGGATGACGTTGGGGAACAAGTTTCGGAAGAGGAGGCGCTCGCTATCGTTTGTGGGAGATAACGCATGATCAAGGCTGCGCCAATCCACCGGCTCCAGCAGCGCGACGGTGAAAGTATCGAGTTGGCTCGGTGAGGCCGCAACCAGACCACATGGGTCAGGCTGTTGCGGGGCAACAGGGGACTGGGTGGGCTTCGGGGCGCAGCCGAGGACCAGCAAAAAGATCGTAAGGACGCCGCACTGCGCGGCTGGCTTCAGGGCTCCGCGACCACGAATGGGCTGCCCCCGAGTCTCGCCTTGAGGTCAGGCACTACCGCGACAGCTTCGGGTCGCGTCGGAAAATCTCCAACTCTGACCTTGAAGAGCCCGCCCTCCTCGACCGTCACAACCGTAAGACCCTGCGCTTCGAGCCTGCCGGCAATCTTGGCGGCGGCGGCGGCGGTGCGCACGGCCGTGATCTGTACCCGGTAGCGGGGCGACGAGCCCGCCGGTCGGCTCGCCACGGGCGCGGGCTCGGCGGCGGGTGGCGCCGGGGTTGCCGGCGGTGGTTGAGCCGGCTGAGGTTGGGCGGGAGCGGGCGTCGGAGTGGGCGGCTGCACCGCCGTCGGCGGAGCCGCGGGCTCGGTCGGAGTGGATGGAACCGCCCCGGTATCGGTTCCCCCGCTCGGCAGGCCGGGCTGAGAATCTGAGGCCGGGCGAGAGGCGACCGCTCGAACTCCGGCGCAGCGCTGGTCGAGATATCCAAGCTGGTTCCGCAGCTCGACGTTGCCGCTGGAGGCAGCGAGGCCGTCCGCTATCCAGCGACAGGCCAGGTCCGAATTCTTCTGATCGAAATAGGTGCGAGCCGCCCAATACGCCGCCTGGGGCAGGAGAGTGCTGCCGGGGTAGTCCTGGCGGAGACGCTCCAGGTTTCGGGCCGCGCCCGGGAGATTGCCGCTGGCGTAGTCGAGCTGCACCAGTCGCAGCAGCGCGTCGTCGGCCCAGCTGGAGGAGGAGTATTCCACCGCCACCCGCTGGAGGGTCCGCCGCATC
>DATMDQ010000135.1:0-3078 GCA_035557715.1 Gemmatimonadales bacterium | reverse complement strand
TCTCCCTCCGCAGATACCGCGACCTCGTCGGCGCTCGAGCGCGGCCGGCACCTGGTCGACTCGCGCTACGCCTGCCGAGGGTGTCACGGGTCTGATCTGGGCGGAGGCGTCATGATCGACGCCCCAGCAATGGGCCGGATCCTGGGCCCGAACCTGACGACCGGAAATGGCAGTGTCACCGCTGGGTTCAGTCCGGCCGACTGGGATCGCATTGTCCGGCATGGCATTAAGAGGGACGGCAAACCGGCACTGATGCCGTCCCAGGATTTCCGCGGCATGAGCGACCGCGAGCTCGCCGACATCGTGGTGTTCCTCCGGGCGCAGCCGGCCGTGGATCGCCGGATGCCGGCGCCGACGCTGGGGCCGGTGGGGAAGATGCTGGTTGCCACCGGGAAGTTCATCTTGTCGGCCGATCTCATCCAGCACGACTCACCCCACCCGTCTACCCCACCGGAGACTGGGCCCACCGTCGAGTTTGGCCGGCATCTGGCGGCGACCTGTGTCGGCTGTCATGGCGACAACCTCGGCGGCGGACCGATCGTCGCTGGCGATCCCAGTTGGCCTCCCGCCGCCAACCTGACCTTGGCCGGCCTGGGCGACTGGACCTTCGACCAGTTCGTGACGGCCATGCGCGAGGGAAAGCGCCCCGACGGCACGCACCTGCGTAACCCGATGGCCGAGCTGTTACCCTACGCGCAGAGGATGACGGAGACCGAGCTTCAGGCATTGTGGAGCTATCTCAGGTCGGTGCCCCCCGTAGAGGATCGTGAGTAGATCAGGAAGGCGTGATCCTGCTCACCGCACCATCACATCGAATGTGTGGAGTTGCACCGCCGTTTCGGCGACCCTGCCGGACGAGTGCAATTACCTAAAGATGGAGCAGGCAATGCGAATGACATTTGGAGGCGTGGTGCTGCTGGTGGCCATGGCGGCATGCGCATCTCGAAGTGAAGAGGGTGAGCAGACCACCAGAGTCGACCGGGATACGCTGGTCGAGACCACCCAGGTCGTGGATACCATGGTGGTCAAGCGGGAGACCACCGTGGCGGCCGACACCAGCATCCGCGCGGACACGACCATAGTTGCGGACACCAGCGTCGCGATAGACACCACCGTCGCCACCGACACGACCCGGGTCGGAGACGAGGGCGTCATCAGGGTCGACACGACCTCAGCCCCATAAGGAGCCCGCAGGATCAACCCTCGGACGTACACCCCCACCTAATTGGAACCCAGGCGCGAGGACGGCTGCTGAATCAGGCAACCGTCCCCGCCTGCAGTCCTCATCCGGGTTCAGCTTTCTGGTACCGGGGCCGAAACTAGCAGAGTCCCCATACCTCCTCCGATCGCGTGCGAGAGCGACATGTCGAAGCGAGCCATAACCGGTAAGCAGCGCGCCTGGCTCCTGGACGAGCTGAGTCTATGGCGGCGGGACGCCATCGTCACCGACCAGCAGGCCCAGCGCATCACCGACCTGTACCAGGGTGCGGGGGAGCATGCCGCGCAGGGGCGGTCGCGGGCCGTCTTCATCCTGATGGCCGCAGCCGCCACCCTGGTTGGTCTGGCCTTCCTTCTTTTGATCGGGTACAACTGGAGCGATCTCTCCCGCGACACCAAGCTGGTCATGGTGCTGGGTACCATCGCGCTTACTCACGCCATCGGTTTTCGGCTCCGGTATCGCCGGAATGCCGCCGGCCTCTCGGAGACCGTCTTCTTCCTGGGCTGTCTCTTCTATGGCGCGGGCATCTGGCTGGTGGCCCAGGTCTTCCACCTCAACGCGCACTACCCCGACGGCGTCTGGTGGTGGGCGGTCGGAGTGCTGCCCTTCGCCCTCTGTCTCGAGACCCGGCTGCTGCACCTCCTCGTGGTCGTTCTCCTGGCGCTCTGGGCCAAGATGGAGGTCCTCGACTTCGGTCACCTCGGTGGCTGGCTGTTCGGACGCTGGGATTTTATCCCCAACGGCGCATACAGCCTGCCGCTCCTGGCCTTGCCGGGAATCCTGTGGGCCTACCGCAAGCAGTCGGTGAAGACGCTGGGTCTGTACGTACCGCTCCTGGCGTGGTGGACGGTGCTCCAGGTCTTCGCCTGGAAGCTGGGGTCGAACCCGATCTACTTCGTGGGGAGCGTCGGCGCACTGCTGCTGGTCATCGCCGAGGCCCATGCGGCGGGCAGTCGCTTCGCGATTCCGTATCGGTATTACGGGAGTCTGCTGGTGGGGGGCGCGCTGGTGCCGCTCAGCTTCTACGATCTCAACAAGCATCTGGTCGGGGAGTGGGCCAGCCGGGTGGGGCCACCCGCCCTGCTTGCGCTCGCCGCGGTGGCCGCCGTGCTGGTGGTTCACCGGACGATCCCCCGCCGTCAGATGATCCCACTGGGGCTGGCCCTGCTTATGGCGGCCCTGCCACTGCTGCTGGCGCCCTGCCGCAGCTCGAGCTGCGCCGATGCGGCGGCGCTGCTCCCGACCGTACTGGTCAACCTTGCCATGGTGGCCGCCGCGTTCTGGCTGATGCAGCTCGGCCTCCAGGAGGACCGGGGCCGTCCCTTCGGCGCCGGCGTTCTCTACTTCCTGCTGTGGTCAGTGATGCGATATGTCGATCTCTTCGGCGACTTCGGCGGCATGCTCGGCGCGGCGCTGATGTTCTTCCTCTGCGGAGGTGCGCTCTTCATGGTTGCCCGCTATTGGCAGAGCCGAAAGGAGGTTCGCTATGCGTGAGGCCGTGGCCGGACTGGTGGATCCTGGGCTTTTCGCATGGCTCAAGGCTAGAGAACGCAAGATCCTGCTGATCGCCGCGGGGGCTCAGATCGTGATCCTGCTGGCCATGACCGTTCTGCGCGCGATCCCTCTCATGACCGGGCAGACCGTGCTGGTGCGGGTGCAGCCGGTGGACCCGCGGGATCTCTTTCGGGGTGATTACGTCATCCTGAGCTACGACTTCAGCCGGGTTCGACCGGATAGTGTCGAAGGGCTCTCCGAGGCGGAACGCGGGAGGAGCTGGAAGAACCTGGAGGGCCGGACCGTGTATGTGCCGCTGGTGCCGGACTCAGTTCCGGGGCACATGCGGGCCGGGAAGGTCACCG
>DATMDQ010000134.1:0-9312 GCA_035557715.1 Gemmatimonadales bacterium | reverse complement strand
GCTCAGCCGCTCCAATTCGAGCCCGGAGAGCTCGAAAGCTACAGTAGCACCGGCTATGCCTTGCTGGGCGTCATCATTCACCGGGTGACCGGCGTGTTCTGGGGCGATTTCGTGCGTGACCATGTCTTTCGCCCACTCGGTATGCGTACGGCACGGGTCAACTCCGATACCGCCATCGCGCCGAGCCGAGCCGCCGGCTATTACCTGGTGAACGACACGCTCCAAAACCCCGAATTGGTGTCGCCCTCGATCAATTCCGCGGCGGATTGCTGCCTGAGCTTCAGCGTGCGCGACCTGGCAGGTTGGGCGACCGGGCTGAACCACGCCACGGTGCTCAGCCGGGCAGGACTGAAAATGAGCTGGACCCCGGTGCGACTCAATAACGCCGGCACCTATCCTTACGGTCTCGGCTGGAATCTCTTCGAGCAGCGAGGATATCGCCGGATCGGACACAGTGGCGCCTGGCTTGGCCAGCACGCCACTCTACAGCGCTATCCCGACTTCGATCTGACTGTAATTGTGCTACTGAACCTGGGTCAGGCGAACTCCGAGGGGATCGCCGTGGGTATCGCGGGACTGGTCGAGCCCGCGTTGACGCCACCCCACCGCCTGGCCAGCCCACTCAAGGGTGCGGTCCCGCCGACATCGATCGAGCAATTGCTGCGGTCCGTTGCCGCCGGGAATGAGTCCGCGCTGGTCACGCCCGAGCTCAGGGCCACCTTCCCCAGTGGCAGACGGGAGCTGATCGGCGGTTTGCTCCAGGGGATCGACACCTGGACCCCATTGGGCTGCGAAAGGGTCCGTGACCGCGGCATTACACGACTCCGTACCCGGATCGAGTACACCTGTTACGCCAAAGGAACCGGGAAACAAGGGAGCCTGCTCTTTACTGTGCAGTACGGGAGCGACGGGCGCGCCGCAGGCCTCGATAATTTCTTCGGAATCTAAAGACCCCACTCCCCCGGGTATCGGCGCCGGCCTGGTGGGCAGCGGTAGCTACCGCACCCGGGTTCCCTCTGCCGGCCGAAGAGCGATCGAGTCGCGCCCGGCGATCTTGTAGCGCGCTTCGGTGCTGCCCACCAGCTTGTCACCTTGTAGCCGATACACGGAGCGGGTCGAGACCTTCGCTCCCTTGAGGATGTAACTCGGGCGGAGAGCGGTTTCGGTGACGATGCTGTCTCCGCCAACCGCGACCACCTTGACCGGTACCGTCTTCTTGTCCGGTCCAACCATGGTCCAGCCCGAGGTGTCGGCGGTCGCGCGGATCTCGGTCTCGATCGGGGTACCGCCCTGCTCATCGGTCGTACGCACCTTCCAGGTTCCGGCGACGTCACTGAGGGAGATGGTACGGGCCTCCGCTGCGGTCGCGGCCGAGGCCGCGGTATCGCCGGTAGTAGCGGCGCCGACGGGCCGGTCTTCGGCCTTGTTGCAGCCGGCCAGGACGATCCCGCAGGCGAGGAGGGTGAGGCTTCGCATGAGTCGCTCGGTGTTGGAGGAAGAGGCTTGCAGTGGCAAGCCGCTAACTTACGCCCCGGTACCAGGCGCGGCA
Organism: Gemmatimonadales bacterium; assembly: GCA_035557715.1. GTDB lineage: Bacteria > Gemmatimonadota > Gemmatimonadetes > Gemmatimonadales > GWC2-71-9 > CAVVWJ01. Next base: position 7,763 of record DATMDQ010000134.1, on the reverse strand, counting down.
ATCGCACTTCCCCTGTCCTTCCACTTGATCCGTTCGGCATTCGCTTTCCTGCTCTTACCACCTCCACGAAAAGGGTGCAGAATAGAGAGGCGACGCATAGCGTCACGCCGCGCGACCTCAGCCCCACATCGTAGGAAGGGAAGGACCTGGTATGCGAACCCGCCTGTTGATCCCATTTACTCTATCGATCCTTGTAGTACTCTCGGCCTGCGCCCCGAGTACCTACCCGGGCATACCGCCTGCGCCCATACGCGGCTCCTGGCCGGAATGGGCATTCTCCCCCGAGAACCAGTGTCATGGGACCCTCGCCGTCGATGACTTGGAGCGGCTGCTGCCGCAGGCTCGCCTGGCATTGCAGGTGCCCGGTACGCAGGCTGTGTCGCTCGATCCCACCCGTCGCTGCCTGGTGATCACGGTGGAGGACATCGAAACCGGGCGGTTCACCGAGCTGCTGTTGCGGGGCGTCGCTGTCCCACGGCGCGCGGTGCTGCTGCAGCTGGCCATGCAGTGAGCGGAAAGGACGGGAAAGACGGGAAGGACGGGAAGGTTAGCGGAAGGATGAACTAAGCAGTCAGGAACGCTTACCTGATTGCCCACCCTTCCTGCCAAACCTTGCCGTCTTTCCCGTCTTTACCGCCTTTCCCGTCCTTCCCGTCCTTCCCCTACTGCAAGAATTCGCACGCAGTTGCCGCCGCTGGGGCCGCGACATAGACTTGCTGCATCCTCCCCCTTTAAAAAATCACGGATGACCGGCGCCCCCCAGGCCAGTGGCGGGGCCGGCACCCCTACGCCGAGGGATCATGTCGTCACCAGTGCGGCAATCTCAACCGTCGATCGTGGTCGAGCCCTGGCCCAGCGAGGCTCCCCTCACCTTTCTCGTGCTCATTGTCGCACTCGCTCTGTGGGTGGTGCTGACGGTTACGATCATCGGGCTGGTGTATGCGGCGATCTTCGCCCTGATCTTCTTCGTGATGCACGTGGGTTTCGTGTCCTACGTGCGGGGGAGTGCGGTGCGGCTGGGGCCCGACCAGTTCCCCGAGCTCCACTCCGCCGTGGTGCGAATGGCCGGCCGGATCGGTCTCGACCCCGTGCCCGAGGCCTACCTCATGCAGGCGGGCGGCGCGCTCAACGCGTTCGCCACCCGTTTTCTGGGGATCCACATGGTGGTGCTCTTCTCCGACCTGCTCGACGCCTGTGGCGAGAATACGTCCGCTCGGGACATGATCATCGCGCACGAGCTGGGACACATACACCGGGGCCATCTCCGGTGGCATTGGCTACTCCTTCCCGCCGCCATGGTTCCCTTCCTGGGCCAGGTTCTCTCGCGGGCCCGTGAGTACACCTGTGACCGATACGGCCTGGCCGGCGCCGGTAATACCGACGGAGCACTGCTGGGGTTGGCCATCCTCTCGGCCGGCGGCAAGCACGGTCCCCTGGTCAACCGCCGAGTGTTCGTGGCCCAGCGTGCCGCCCTCAACACCGGATGGATGACGCTGGGAGAATGGCTCGGCAGCCATCCGCCCCTTTCCAAGCGGATGATCGCGCTCGATCCGTCCCTGGCCGCGGGTACCCCGCGCCTGGCCCCCGTGGGAGCAATGCGGGCGGCCGCCATTGTCGGTCTCGTCGTGCTCCCGTTCGTGATCGGCACCTGGGTGCTGGCAGCCAAGCTGCCCGCGATCATGCAGGCGGCGAATCCGAAGGCGGGGGCGCAGGCCGCAGAGTCACCCGCCAACCCGCTCGACAGCATTCGGATAAGGCAGGATCTCGACCGACTCGGTACCTTCGTGGTGGAAGAGCAGACCGCCGGCCGTGGCATCCCCGCCAACGGGCGAGATCTGTGGACGATCTGGACCGCCACCTACCCTGGCGAGGCAATGCCCAGGGACGGGGACAGCACGGCGTACGGGTACTACCGCACCCGCGATGGATTCGTGTTCTGGAGCAGCGGGCCGGACCGTGAGTTGGACACCGGGGACGACATGGAGTTCCGGTCGCCGAGCAAGGTCAGCACACGATGATCGCAGCCCCCAGCAGGGTTGCAGCGCTGGCCCTGCTGGTGGCGGGCTGCTCCGATGGTGTCGGACCTCCGCCTGTCCAATGCGCCCCGGACCAGAAGGTGGAGGTCGCGGTCAGTAGCGACCCGATTCCCGTGTTCTCATGGACACCTGCGTGCGGACTCTCCTCCTTGCGGGTGTGGGATCAGCATCTGACCTCGGGCTGGACTCTGTATACCGGCCCCCGGTCGTTCGAGAATCGCCTCCGGTCCGGCGTGCGATACGGCCGTGTTCCGCCTGAGGGCATCGAGCCCGGACCAGCGACGCCGCTGATCAGCGGTAGACCGTACACCGTCACGGTCTTCCGCTGGAACGGGGATTCGACCGGAGGTTTTCACGACGAGGTCGGCTCGGCCACCTTCGAGCGCTGAGCAGACCCAAGGCGGAGAACCAATGAGTTCTGAAGGAGAGGGGCACCTATTGGCGGAGATCGGAAGACGCTTCTTGCGACTGACCAGCTTGGCCACGCTGCTCGGCGCCTGCAGTGCGGACGGCGCCGGCGGTCCATCGTTCTTCGACCACCTGGAGCGCGGGCCGGCAGTGCTGGCCTACTACGGCGATACCAGCGCCGTCGACGTACCCGCGGCCACTCGCGTGGGCCAACCGACCACGGTGCGGTTCACCAGCTTCTCCGGCGGGTGTGTCTCCCAGGATTCGACCGAGGCCAAGGTCACCGGCCTCAGCGCCGAGGTACGCCCCTTCCAGCGCGATCCCACTCGCGTCAGGCGGAACATCGTGTGCCCGGCTGATCTGCGCCTGGACAACAACGTGGTGGAGCTCCGGTTTGCACAGCCCGGACGAGCGAAGGTGCGGATTCTGGGGCTGGCACAGCCAGGGGACCACCGGTTTGTGCTCGAGCGGGACATCGAGGTGACGCCGTAGCTTACATTCCCTTCATGACCACCATGCCTCCGCTGAAAGCCCCGGTCTCGCTGGACGAGGCGCCGAGCGAAGGCCTGCCGCGCCGGCTCGGCTTCTGGGCCACGACCGCGATCGTGGTCGGGACGATCATCGGCAGCGGGATCTTCCGGGTTCCGGCCACCGTCGCATCCGAAGTGGGATCCCCCACCGCGATTGCGATCGTGTGGGTCCTGGGCGGCGTGATCTCGCTCTGCGGCGCACTGGCGCTGGCGGAGCTGGCGGCGGCGTATCCCGCGTCGGGGGGCGTGTTCGTCTACCTGCGCGCGGCGTACGGCCCGCTCGTCGCATTCCTCTTCGGCTGGACCTACCTGGTGCTGGCCCCCGCCTCCGTCGGGGCGATCGCGCTGGTGTTCGCGGAGTATCTGGGGACTCTCATCCCGCTCTCCCCGCTGGGCGTCCGCCTGGTGGCCGCCACCGTGCTCGCGCTCGTGGGGGTTGCCGGATACCGCTCGGTCCGGGGCCTCGGGAGCGTCGTGACCGTCGCCTCGGGCGCGAAGATTGCCGCGATTGTAATACTGGTCATCGTCGCATTCCTCCTGGGCAACGGTGAGGCCGGTGCGCTGGGCCCTCAGGCTCCCGTGGGCGAGGCGCGCTGGGGCGGTGTAGGTCTCGGGCTGGTCGCGGCGCTCTGGGCATACAACGGCTTCCACGACATGGTCTGCGTCGCCGGCGAAGTCCGGGAGCCAGGGCGTTTGCTCCCTCGGGCGCTCCTCTCAGGCACCCTCGCCGTGATCGCCGTGTACCTGGCCGCGAATGCGGCCTACCTGTACGTCATGCCGTTCGATGCGCTCCAGCGATCGCCGCTGGTGGCATCGGATACCATGGTACGGGTGGTGGGCAACGGTGGCGCCGGCCTGGTGGCAGTGATGGTCATGGTCTCGACCTTCGGCGCCGTCGCCGCCCTGGGACTCGCCAACCCTCGGGTTTTCTACGCGATGGCCGGCGCGGGTCTGCTCTTCGCGCCGCTGGCCCGGGTGCACCCGCGCTTCCGGACCCCGCACGTGGCGGTAGTGGGCCACACCGCCCTCGCGCTGGCGTTTGTCTGGTCGCACACCTTCGAGCAGCTCACCGAGGCATTCATCCTCGGCGTCTGGCCCTTCCTGGCACTCGCCGTCGCCGGCGTGATCGTGCTCCGCCGAACTCAGCCGGGACTCGCCCGGCCGTACCTGACGCCAGGGTATCCCGTCGTTCCGCTCGTCTTCGTCGCCGCCACCGTGTGGGTCGTCGGGAGCGCACTCGTGGCCCGCCCGCTGACCACGCTCGCGGGCATCGGATTCACCCTGCTCGGAGTGCCGGTGTACCTGTTGTGGAAGAGGGCGGTAAGGCGGTAAGGCGGACGATAGGTAGTCTCCACTGCCGTATCTACCGCCACAGTATCTACCGCCGAAGTCTTTACCGCCGCAGAACCTACCGCCGCAGGATCTACCGCCGCTTCATCTACCGCCCGCCCGTCCGCCCCTTGACTACCCGGGTTCCGACCGGAATATTCGTTGCCAGTGCTGGTTGCGACGCGGATACTGATCCCGCTGACGTCTGGTACCTGCTTTTCCTCTGAGAATTCCGTGAGACAATGTATTGTGGGCCCCCGGAGGCATCCCTCCGGTCTGGCTTTGCAGCGCACAGGCCCTGCCCTAATCGGGCTGGTCGCGCGCCGCTGCCTCGGGGTCCTTGATGGCTCCAGCCCTCCCGGCCGGAGCCTTTCTTTTTGTAACGAAGGCCAGCCACCGAGTAGCTGCAATACTGTTTTGCGCACATCTGAAAGGACGCACGCAACATGAGAGGGCTACGCTACAGCATCGGCCTGCTTCTCGCGACGGTCTGGATTGCGCCGCTTCGCGCCCAGGAACCGGGCGGCTCGATCCGGGGACACGTTACCGACTTGACGTCGAAGCAGCCGCTCCAGGGGGCAGTGATCAGAGTGGGCAGCCGGACTACCGAGACCCGGGCGGACGGCGGCTACCTCCTCGCGGGGATTCCGGCTGGAACAGACACCCTCAGGGTGACGATGATCGGCTACGCGCCGGACGCCCGCGCCGTCACGGTGGCGGAGGGCGAGACACTCGACGTGAATGTGGGTCTGGCGGCTCAGGCGGCCCAGCTGGCGGAGCTGGTGGTGGTCGGCTATGGGGAGCAGCGTCAGGGCAACATCACCGGTGCCGTGAGCCAGGTGACCTCGAATGAGTTCAACACCGGCCGCGTGATCAGCCCCACCGAACTGATCCAGAACAAGGTTGCCGGCGTCCAGGTCGTGGAGAACAACGAGCCGGGGGGGAAGACCTCGATCCGGATTCGCGGATCCACATCGACCACTGCCAGCAACGAGCCGCTCTACGTCGTGGACGGGCAGCCCCTCGGTGGGGACGCCGGCGGTGTCAGCACCGGTCGCGACCCGCTCAACTTCCTGAACCCCGACGATATCGAGAGCATGACCGTGCTGCGCGACGCGGCCTCCGCCGCCATCTACGGCACCAACGCGGCCAACGGCGTCGTACTCATCACCACCAAGCGGGGGAAGCAAGGCCAGAAAACACAGTGGGAGTACACCGGCTCGGTATCTGCCTCGACTGTCACCCGGCTGCCCTCGATGCTCAATGCGGAGCAGTTTCGCACCGCGGTGCAGCAGCACGCGCCGGGCAGCGTCGTCCAGCTGCAGAACGAGAACACCGACTGGTTCGGTGCGGTCGACCGGACCGGGATCGGCCAGGAGCATAACGTCGCCGTGTCGGGCGGGGGCGCCTCCAACGACTACCGCCTGTCGCTCAACTTTCTCGACCAGAACGGCATCATCGACCGTAACAGCGCCATGCGATTCGGCGCGGGCATGAATTTCAACCAGCGGCTCGCCAACGATCGCCTCAATCTCCGGCTCAATCTGAGGGGCACACTGACGAAGGACGAGTTCACTCCCCTCGGGGTGCTCTCCCAGGCCGCCCAATACGGGCCTACCCAACCGATCCTCGACCCCACCACCGAGACCGGTTACTACGATTGGCCGGATTCGAATCTGACCTCGGCGGATAATCCGGTCGCCATCCTCAATCTGGCAGAGGAGAAGGCCACGACCGGGCGCGGCATCGGCAATTTCCAGGCGGAGTACAGTCTGCCCTGGGTCAACGGGCTCCGGGCCAACGCCACCTTCGGCTTCGATGTGACCAACGGGTATCGTACGAACTTCACGCCCAGCACCCTGCATCGGGAGATAGTCGCCGGCCGAGGCGGCCAGCAGACCCGCTACGACCCGAAGCAGGTAAGCTCGGTGCTGGAGACCTACCTCAACTACACCACGCCGAAGCCGGTGGGTCCGGGCGTCCTCGACCTGATCGGTGGGTATTCCTATAGCAAGACCCACTTCGACTCGCTGTACTACGAGGGCAACACGCTGAGCACCGACGACTTCGGGAACGACAGCCTGGTCCCGGCGGCGACCACCAAGAACATCATATTCGAGTCCCGGAGCAAGCTGATCTCCTTCTACGGCCGGGCCAACTACAACATCAACGACAAGTACATCCTTGCTGCCAGCGTGCGGCGGGACGGCTCGTCTCGGTTCGGCGAGGACAACAGTTGGGGCACCTTCCCCTCCGTGTCCGTGGCGTGGCGGCTGTCGCAGGAGCCGTTCCTCCGGGGGGTCAAGGCGCTCTCCGACCTGAAGCTCCGCGGCTCATGGGCCAAGACCGGCAACCAGTCCTTCGGGAACTACCTGGCCTACTCCTCCTATCAGCTGGGCGATGCGCAGACCCAGTACGCGTTCGGCGATACCATCTTCACCACCAGCCGGCCCAGCGCGGTGGACCCCAACATCAAGTGGGAGGAGACCAGCGCCTATAACGTCGGCCTGGATTTCGGGTTCGCCAATCAGCGGATCACCGGGGCCATCGACTGGTACGACAAGCAGACCGACGACCTGCTCTTCAACGTGCCCGTTGCGGCGTTCAGCAACCTGTCGAACTTCGTCACTACCAACATCGGCAGCATGCAGAATAAGGGGATCGAGTTCAGTCTCGGTGCCCGGGTGCTGCAGGGTGGGGAGCGAGGCCTCACCTGGCAGGCCGACTTCACGGCGGCCCACAACACCAACGAGTTGCTCTCCATCACCCCGTTCGGCGGGTCGTCGCTCAAGATCCTGACCGGCGAAGTCTCCGGCGGCGTGGGGACGCGGATCTCGGTCTTTGCACCGGGGGAGCCGATAAACTCGTTCTACGTGTACGAGCACATCCGCGACGGCGGGCAGCCGATTTATCGGGACGTGAATGGAGACCGGGTCGACGGACTCCCCAACGGCACCATCAACGACCAGGACCTGTACGTGGATCAGAATGGGGACGGCGTCATCAACCAGGGTGACCTCCGGCCGTTCCACGACCCGGCGCCGAGCTGGATTCTGGGCCATTCGTCCTACCTGGCGCTGGGCGACTTCGATCTCGGCCTCACCCTCCGCGCGTATCTGGGTAACTACATGTATAACAACGTCGCCTCCGCCAACGGCAACTTCCGCGAGCTGACCCAGGGCTCACCCTACAACCTCCACAACTCCGTGCTGGAGACCCAGTTTGCCACCCAGCAGCTGCAATCCGATTTCTACGTGGAGGACGCGTCCTTCCTGCGGTTGGACAACGTGACCCTGGGCTATACCTTCAACTTGGGCGGCCAGCAGGCCCGGGTCTTTGGAACGGTCCAGAACGTGTTCACCATCACCGGTTACAGTGGCGTCGATCCGAGCGGCAACATCACGCCGGTCAACACTTCGATCACGTCATCGCTGAACGGCATCGACAACAATATCTACCC
>DATMDQ010000133.1:0-30390 GCA_035557715.1 Gemmatimonadales bacterium | reverse complement strand
GCACGCCCGTCACGGCCCGCTTGCCCATCGAAGGTGAGCTGTCGTCTCTGAGCCGCGCGACGCTCTGGCTCAACTCCGAGCGCCTGACGGCGTCCGGTCTCCGGGGAAAGGTCGTCCTGGTCGAGTTCGGGACTTATACCTGCATCAACTGGCTCCGCACCCTTCCCTACGTCCGTGCCTGGGCCGAGAAATACAAGGATGACGGGTTGGTGGTGATCCAGGTGCATGCGCCGGAGTATGAGTTCGAGAAAGACCTCGACAACGTGCGGGCGAACCTGAAACTGCTGGGGGTCGACCTTCCGATCGCGGTCGACAACGAGCACACGATCTGGCGGGCGTTCGGCAACCAGTACTGGCCGGCCCTCTACTTCCTGGACGGCAAGGGACACATTCGCCACCGGCAGTTCGGCGAGGGTGAATACGCGGAATCGGAGCGGGTGATTCGAGAGCTGCTGGCCGAGGCGGGAACGAAAAGCCGCGGGAAGGAGAACGTTTCAGTCGAGGGCCAGGGCATCGAGGCGGCCGCTGATTGGGCCAGCCTGCAGTCTCCGGAAAACTACCTCGGCTTTGAGCGCACGGAGAACTTTGCTTCTCCCGGCGGCATCGCCGACCAGCGCCACGCCTACACCGTGCCCGCCCGATTGGGGCTGAATCATTGGGCGCTAGACGGGAGCTGGACCATCGGAAAGCAGGCCACGGCGCTGCATCAGGCCAACGGACGACTGGTGTACCGCTTTCATGCCCGGGACCTGCATCTCGTGATGGGACCGCCGGCCGCAGGCGCTTCCGTCCGCTTCCGCGTGCTTATAGATGGGCAGCCGCCCGGCGCTGCGCACGGCATTGACGTGGACGAGCAGGGCATGGGCACCGTTACCGAGCAGCGGCTGTATCAGCTGATTCGACAGCTGAGGCCAATTCCCGATCGACAGTTCGAGATCGAGTTTCTCGATCCCGGCGTGGAGGTGTTTGCCTTCACGTTCGGCTGACCCGGGGAGGGCCTAGGACGAACGCGCCTTCAGCGGCGCGGCGAAATCTTCCAGAGCTCGCCGTTCCGCTCGTCGGTAACGATGTACAATGCGCCATCCGGACCCTGTCGCACGTCCCGCACCCGCTGACCCCGGTCCTCGAGCAGCTGTTCCTCGCCCGTCACCCGGTTGTTGTCCAGCGTCAGCCGCACCAGCTTGTGATCCTTCATCCCGCCGACGAAGAGATTACCCTTCCAGCCGGGAAACGCGTCACCACTGTAGAACTGCGCCCCCGACGGGGCGATGACCGGATCCCAGTAATAAACCGGCTGCTCCATACCTTCACGCGCGGTCACTGCACCCGCGATGGGTGACCCGGAGTACTCCTCACCGTACGCCTGCACCGGCCAGCCATAGTTCTTTCCCTTCTCGATGCGATTCAGCTCGTCCCCACCGTTGGTGCCATGCTCGATCTCCCACAGCTGTCCCTCAGTGTCGAACGCCGCCGCCTGGATATTCCTGTGTCCCAAGGACCAGATCTCGGGCAATGCACCGGACTGGCCAACAAAGGGATTGTCCTTCGGAACCGCACCGTCGGGACTGATGCGAATGATCTTGCCCATGTGACTGTCGAGCCGCTGCGCCTGTGGCCGCATCGGTTTGTCCGACCGCTCGCCCAGGGTGACGTACAGCATGCCGTCCGGGCCGAACGCAAGCCGGGAGCCGAAGTGCTTGTCACCATCGTAGGTCGGCTTTGCCTGGAAGATCACCTTCACCTGCCCCAGGCTCCGCCGGTCCGGCGCCAGCACCCCGCGTGCGACGCTGGTGGCATTCCCGCCCTTCCGGGGCTCGCTGTAGCTCCAGAAGATGGTCCGGTCGGATTCGAAGGTGGGGCTGAGCGCGACGTCGAGCAGACCACCCTGACCCGAAGACGCGACCGGTGGGACACCGGAAATCGGCTGGCCTACGTTGCCGGCGGCAGTCACGATGCGTATGCGACCCGGCTTTTCGGTGACCAGCAAGTCGCCGCCTGGGAGCGGCTCCACGGCCCACGGGTTCTCCAGACCCTTCGCCACCACGGCAACATCGAAGGCGACGTTCGACTTCACGCCGCAGGTACGGGTCTGCCCCGCAAACGCCGGGCGCTGATCCGGCGCGTTGGGCTGGCGGGTCTCTAGAGCCGGGCAGGTCGCCGAAGCGGCAGGGGTGCCCGCGGAAGCCTGCGATTCAGCCTGGTCCCCGGACTGGCCTCCGGCCCGCTGGCCACAGGCGAAGCCGGTCGAGGAGAGAAGAAAAATCGAGATGAGCGCTGCACGGTCAGTCCACATGGTGCCTCTCCAGGGAGGTCGAGCGGTGACGACGAGGGCGGAACTACGTACCTGCCTAGGAGGGTAGCCGCGCTGGCCGCCAGAGGCTACCCGGATTCGCGCCCGCAGGTCGCCCAGGACTGGGCCGAGCCTGCCTTAGACGGTCCAGTCCCGGGGCTCGAGCATGGCGAGCAGATCGGCCTCGAAGGAGCCCGGTTGGTACACCGGCGAGTAGTCCCACGCGGCCTCCGGCGGCAGGCTCATCAGCACACTCTCGATTCTGGCGCCGGTCTGCAAACCGAAGAGCGTCCCCCGGTCGTGCACCAGATTGAACTCGGCGTAGCGGCCCCGCCGGACCAGCTGGAAGTGGCGCTCCCGCTCGCCGAACGAAAGGCTGCGCCGGCGCTCGACCAGTGGCCCATACGCTTCGGGTAGAACCTCCCCGATACCGGTGAGGAAGTCGAACAATCGCGGCAGACTCAGGCCGCTCTCGCCGGCACGCAGGTTGTCGAAGAAGATACCGCCGATGCCCCGCCGCTCGTCGCCCCGGTGGGTATTCACGAAGTAGTGGTCGCACCAGGTCTTGAACCTGGGGTAGAAGGTTGGATGGTGCCGGTCGCAGGCCGACTTGAGGGTACGATGAAAGTGGCTCGCATCCTCGGGAAAGGGATACGTCGGCGTCAGGTCCGTGCCGCCGCCGAACCAGGCATCGACCGGCTCTCCGGTGGAGCGGGCGACCTCGAAGTAGCGGACGTTAAGGTGAACCGTAGGAACCAGCGGGCTCCGGGGATGGATCACCAGGCTGAGCCCGGAGACCGAAAAGCTCAGCGGCTCCAGGCCCGATGTGCGGGCGCCGATCCGCTGGGCAAGCTGCGGATCCAATGTGCCCTCGACCGTCGAGCGGTTCACTCCGGCCTTCTCAAAGGTGACGCCGTCGCTCAGGACCCGGCTGACGCCGCCACCCCCGCCGGGACGGTCCCAGCGGTCCTCCCGAAACGATCCGCCCCGATCCAGTCGCGTGAAATATTCGGTCGTCTGGTCGTGAAGCCGTTCGATCCAGCGAGCCACCTCCCCGCGAAGTCCAGCGTCTTCGGTCACCTTGGCCGCCACTCCTGGACCGCCTCGACGAAGGCGCGGGCGTGCGACACCGGTACGTCCGGCAGGATACCATGTCCCAGGTTGGCGATGTGCGCCCGGCCGCCAAACTGGTCGAGCATGCGGTGGGTTCGCTCCCGAATTAGTGGCGGCGCCGCGTACAACCAGCAGGGGTCCAGGTTACCCTGGAGGGTGACCTGGGAAGCGGGCAGCCGGCGCCGGGCGCTGTCCGCATCGGTCTGCCAGTCAACGCCCACCACGCTCGCTCCCGTCTCCCTTGCTATCTCCTCAAGTGCCCACCCGGAGCCGGGGGCGAATACGATAACCGGTGCTCCGGCGGTGCCGGCGAGACGGGCCGCTCGCGCCAGATAGGGAAGCGCGAACTCGCGGAAGTCACTGGGTCCGAGCGCTCCCGACCACGAATCGAACAGCTGCACCACCTGGGCGCCGGCCTTCACCTGAGCCACCAGAAACCTTCCCACGATGTCCCCCAGCCGGCCCAGCAGTCGGTGTGCGCGAGCAGGGTCCTCCACCAACAGACGTTTCGCGAGGCTGAACGACTTGGAGCCGCCACCCTCGACCATGTAGCTCATGAGAGTCCAGGGGGCCCCGGCGAACCCGATGAGAGGGACCCGACCGGCCAGCGCCCGCCGCGCGAGGCGCACGGCGTCGAGCACATGATGCAGACCCTCTTCGGGATCGACGTCGCGCAGTCGGTCGAAATCGGCGGAGGACCGCACCGGGTCATGAAAGCGCGGTCCAACCCCGTCATCTACCGTCAGCGTCAGTCCCATCGCCTGGGGCACCACCAGGATGTCGCTGAAAATGATCGCCGCGTCTACTCCGATCAGGTCCACCGGCTGAAGCGTCACCTCCACCGCCAACTCCGGCGTGCCTACCATGGTGAGGAAATCGGCCCGCTCCCGCACCGCTCGGTATTGCGGCAGGTAGCGGCCAGCTTGTCGCATCATCCAGACGGGAGGCCGCTCCACCACCTCCCGGCGGCACGCCCGCAACAAAAGGTCATTCATGAATTGCTCGGCGGGCGAGCACGTCTTTCACTGCCGCCGCAAGCGCCCCGGCGGTCGGGCTCGAGGCCACGGCCGCAGGCAACCAACCGGCCGCCCGCGCGGATGCGGCAGTGGTCGGGCCGACAGCCAGCAGATCGGGCCTGGCATCCGGGGGGCAGGCGCGCACCAGCAGGTTCGCCACGGTGGGGCTGGCTACCACGAGCATGGTGCCACGGGCCGCCGCCGCGTGAGCCACCGATTCGCTGGCAAGCACGGAGCGGTAGCACACGACCTCCTCCACCTCGATCCCCTGGCTCCGAAGCCGCTCCGGCAACTCATCCCGTCGGCTGTCGCCACAGGGAAAAAGCACCGGGCCGCCGACCCCGGCGTCGAGCATGGCCAGCGCGAGCGCTTCCGCCACTCCCAGCCTTTCGGCTTCAGCCTCATTGGGTGCGAGAACATGTGGCATCGCCTCACCGAGCGCGTCTTTGGTTGCTGCGCCTCCGGCCCACACCGTCGGAACATTCTGGTCCCGTGCGCGCCGGCCGGCCAGCCGCTCCAGTACCGCCGTCGCCGCCCGCGGCGACGTGAAGGCGACGGCTGTGTAGGAGTCCCAACGGTCCAGTGCCGAGTCCAGCAGAGTCCAATCTGCCGGCGGGGCGAAAGTCATCAGGGGATGCTCCTCGACGAGGACGGGGATTGCCTGCAGTGCCTCCTTCAAACCGGGGAAGGCCCCGGTTGAGGCCGTCACCACGACGGTTTCAACCATCAGGGCTCGGTGACGGTCGGAGCCGCTGCCTCCCGCACTTCGGCTAGAATCGTCGCGGCGCCTTCTCCCAATAGCCGCTCGGCCAAGGCAGTCCCGAGCGCCGCTGCCGCCGCTTCATTCCTCGCCGCGCGGGCTTCAACCCCTTCCACCAGCCGCTCCCCGCCGAGCGAAATTACTCGGCCTTGAAGCACCAGGACCGGATGGGAAGAAGCGCCTTCGAGCCTGGCCAAGGCGGCGACTGGAACCTGACAGCCTCCTTCCAGCCTCCGTAGGAAGGCCCGCTCCGCCGCAACCTCGACCGAGGTAAGGTCATCGTGTACTGCCTTACGAACGGCGCGGTGCACGTCCGCATCGTCCGCCCGCACGGTCACCGCGAGAGCGCCCTGGCCCGGCGCGGGCAGCATGATCTCGGGCGGAAGCCGCTCACCGATCCTGTGGGCCAGGCCGAGTCGCACGAGACCCGCTGTTGCGAGCACGGTTCCGCTCCATTCCGGACGTACATCGAGCTTGGCAAGCCTGGTGTCGACGTTGCCGCGAATGTCTACGATCCGAAGATCAGGACGGGAGTGAAGTAGTTGGGCCCGGCGCCGAAGGCTGCTGGTTGCGATCAATCCCCCCCTCGGAAGATCGCTCCAGCGCACCGGGTTCCTGCCAACGAGCGCATCGCGGGGATCTTCCCGCACGCTCACGGCCGCGATGACGATTCCCACCGGAAGCTCGGTCGGCAGGTCCTTGAGGGAGTGAACCGCGAGATCGATCCGGTTGTCAAGGAGGGCGTCGTCAATCTGCCTGGTGAATAGAGACCGGCTGCCGATCTGGGCAAGCGGAATGTCGGGCGTCAGGTCGCCGGTGGTCTTGATCTCGACCCGCTCGGTCTCGAAGCCTGCGGCCCGAAGAAGGAAGCGAATCCGCTCGGTCTGCCAGAGTGCCAGCGCGCTGCCGCGAGTACCGATCTTGAGGCGCGCACCCGCCGGCCTCAATCCGGCCCCACGGCGGAGGCACTACGAGAAGTGGACTGGCCCGTGGCGGTGAGACCATCGAGGCCGAGTAACTCGCCGATCCGGGCAGCGGCCTGTTCGCCCGACCCGATCGCGTCTCCGAGCGACACCCCATCCCGGTAGGTTCCCGCCAACACCAGGCCAGAGTTCCGCCGTTCCACATCGTCCGCGATTTCCTTGAACCTGCCATACCCCAGCACATACTGGGGGATGGCCTTGGGCCAGATCTGAACGGCGCGAAAGGTCGGCTCCGCGCGGGTGCCGAGCAGTGGCCGCAAGTCGTCCAGCACCCGGGCGGTGAGTGTATGCGGGTCGGCCTGAACGAAGTCGGGATCGCGAGTACCACCCACGAACGCGGTCAGCATCACGTGCCCCGCCGGGGCTCGGTCGGGGAAGAGCGAGGAGGAGAAGATCACGCCGAGGACTCGCCTGCGCTCGACTTCGGGAGTCAGGAAGCCGAACCCATCGAGCGGATGAGTTACCTGATCCCGCCGGAAGCCCAGCGCAAGAACCGCGACGGGCGGATGCAGGATGCTCGATAGCGTGGACAGTCGCTCGGCGGCCGCCAGATCGAGGTCTATCTCATCCAGACTGTATGCCGGAGCGGCGTAGACCACCGCGTCGAACAGCTCCGGCGTCTGAAAGGCAGCTCCCACCGTCCAGCCCCTGGGTCCGGAACGCAGCTGGGTGACCGGCGAGCGGAGCCGCACTTCACTGTGCAGCTCTCGCCCCAGCGCGTCCGGAATTTCCTGAAGTCCACCACGAAACGAGATTACCGCGCCCTGTCCCGGCGCCGCCCGCCGGGCCTTCATCATTTGGACCAACGCTTTCATGACCGAGCCGTGGCTGCGCTCCAGGGCGTGAAGCTTGGGTACGGCATGCCGCACCGAAAGCTGCTCGGGATCTCCGGCGAAGATTCCTGCGATGAAGGGATTGACGATGTAGTCCAGAACTTCCTGGTTGAAGCGACGCCGGACGAACGCTGCCACGCTTTCCTCCAGCGGGGAGTCGCCCGCCTCGACCAGCGGCTCTCCAAAGATGGCCAGCTTGGCGACATTGGACAGGAGGCGAGTGGTAAGAAGCTCCGCCGGCGACATCGGCAGGCGGGCCAGGCGTCCCCGCCGGACGATATAGCGATGGCGGGCAGCTGGCGACGCGTTCACTTGCGAGGCCTCGAGCCCCAGATCGGAAAGCAGAGCTGGGGCCGATCCCGAGGGTGCCGCCATCGAGGTCGGGCCCAGCTCCGCGAGATAGCCGTCCCGCCGCTCCGACTTGATCGAGCCACCAATTCTGTCGCTGGCTTCGTATACCACGACCCTGGCTCCCCGCTGCTTGAGCCGGTACGCAGCGGTCAGGCCGGTGAGGCCGGCGCCGACGATGGCTATTGCGGCCATGCGGCTCCGACCCCGCTCTCCAAGAGCTCGAGCTCCGCTTCGCCGTGGACCGACGAGGCGAAGGAGGCCTCGAACGGGGACGGGGGCAGGTATACACCGGCTTCGAGCAGGGCGTGGAAGAAGCGCTTGTATGCCTCCCGATCGGTTTGCTTTGCGGCGGCAAAGTCGCGCACCGGGTCGGCGGTGAAGAACGGAGTGAACATCGTGCCGACGCGCTGAACCGTGAGCGACACGCCGGCGGCTGCCGCGGCCCGGCTCAGGGCGGAAGCGGCTCGATCCGCCCACTCCTCGGCTCGCTGCCATACCCCGGGGCGGGACAGCACCTCCAGCGTCGCCAGGCCCGCGGCCATCGCAAGCGGATTGCCGGAGAGGGTGCCGGCCTGATAGACCGGGCCCGCGGGCGCGATGTATTCCATCAGCTCGCGCGAGCCGCCGAAGGCCGCGGCCGGAAGTCCCCCGCCGATGACCTTGCCCAGACAGGTGAGGTCCGGCTCGATCCCGTACAGCACCTGCGCCCCCTGCGGATGCACCCGCCACCCGGTCATCACCTCGTCGAAGACCAGCAGGGCGCCATGTCGCCGGGTGAGCGCGCGCAGACCCTCGAGGAACCCGGACACCGGCGGCACCACTCCCATGTTGCCGGCTACAGGCTCCACGAGGATTGCGGCGATATCGCTCCCACGATTAACGAACAGGTTTTCGACGGCGGGCAGATCGTTGTATGGGACTACCACCGTGTCCGCCACGGTGGCGGGGGTGACTCCGGGAGAGTCGGGAAGTCCGAGCGTGGCCACGCCGGAGCCGGCGGCGGCCAGCAGGGCGTCCGAATGGCCATGGTAGCACCCGTCGAACTTGACGATCAGGCGCCGCCTGGTAGCGGCCCGCGTCAGACGCACCGCGCTCATCAGGGCTTCCGTGCCTGAGCTCACGAAGCGCACCATCTCCAGTGACGGGAAAGTGGCCACCACGCGCTCGGCGAGACGTACCTCCAGCTCGGTTGGGGCGCCGAAGGTGGTGCCGCGTCCGGCTGCCTCGACCACGGCGGCGATCACCTCGGGATGCGCGTGGCCGTGAATCAGCGGGCCCCAGGAGAGCACCAGGTCGAGGTAGCGGTTCCGATCTGCGTCGATCAAATAAGGGCCTTCGCCGCGAACCATGAATCGTGGCGTCCCGCCGACCCCCTTGAAGGCACGGACCGGGCTATTGACTCCCCCCGGAAGCACCCGCTGCGCGGCGGTGAACAGCCGCTCCGACGCAGTGGTCGGCCGGGTCGTCGCGCGCACCTCAGTCATGACCCCCTCTCCTGGATCAGCCAGCCTGCCGCTGCCTTTGCGTGGTAAGTGATGATGGCATCCGCCCCCGCCCGACGCATTCCAGTCAGCGCCTCGAGCACGACCTTTTCTTCGTCAATCCAACCCCGCTGCGCGGCGGCTTTCACCATCGCGTATTCGCCGCTGACGTTGTACGCCAACAGTGGCAGTTGGGTCCGCTCCCGAACCGCCTGCACGACGTCGAGATAGGCCAGGGCCGGCTTCACCATCAGCAGGTCCGCTCCCTCGGCCTCGTCCAGAGCGGCTTCCAGGATCGCCTCACGCACATTGGCCGGGTCCATCTGATACTGCCGCCGGTCTCCGAACGCCGGGGCGCTTTCGGCTGCCTCGCGGAACGGCCCGTAGAAGGCGCTGGCGTACTTGACGGCGTAGCTCAGAATCGCCTGATCGATGTGCCCCGCGGCATCCAGGGCAGCTCGAATAGAGGCCACCATGCCGTCCATCATGCCGCTGGGAGCGATGATATCGGCGCCCGCGGCGGCATGGCTGACCGCCGCCCTCGCCAGAATCTCCAGGGTCGCGTCGTTGTCTACCAGGCCTTCCCTGATGACGCCGCAGTGACCATGGCTGGTGTACTCACAGCAACAAAGATCCGAGATCAGCAGTAGGTCGGGATGGCGCTGACGTATCCTGCGCAGCGCCTGCTGGACGATTCCGTTCTCCGCAAAGTTTTCTGATCCTACCTCGTCCTTGCTCGCCGGAATGCCGAAGAGCAACACCGCCGGAATGCCCAGGGACCGGATCCGGTCCACCTCCTGATCCAGGGACTGGTCCACCGAGAGCTGAAAGACGCCGGGCATCGAGCCGATCTCACGCTCGACCCGGGCCCCGTGCACCACGAACAGCGGCTGAATGAGATCGGCCGGCGACAGATGGTGCTCACGCACGAGCTGGCGCATGGCGCCGGTTCGCCGGCGGCGCCTTGGTCTATTGGTAGGAGGAAGGGTCACCAAGGGAAGACTAGAGAGCGGTCGGCTGGCCCGCAACCACGGTCAGGACTTGCATGGCCAACTGGCACACGCTTTGCCCTTTCTGTAGGGGTAGGTCCTTGTATCACCTTTTCACATTTACGGTTGGGAGGGGTTTACTATCCGGAAGGGATCGGTCCACTCACCACTCCAAGGGACGCAAGTCCTCGTTTGGAGGATGGTTAGCCCGCACAGGCGTAGTGTTCCTTGTCACCAGTCGTGGACGCCTGAGCATCACGGCCGAATGCATCTCTTCCCCGCATCTTGACGTAGGTCCAGGCAGGTGGCGCCCCCCGGCCAAAGTGCCGCGTCGCCGGCCAAAGCAGAAGCAGGACACAAATGAAACGGTCCTTCGCGCTTCTCCCATTCGCCTTTCTTCTTGGGACGTTGACTCTGAACGCCTGCGGCGGACGCCCGCCCCAGCCCAAAGTAGTCCCAGCTCCCAATCCTACGCTTGCCATAGTCAGAGCCAACCTGTGGGACGGTACCGGCCGCCCAGTGGTGCCGAACGCCGTAACCCTGATCCGGGCCGGCAGAATCGTCTGCGCCGGCGCGGCAGGCGAGTGTCCCATCCCGCGTGGAGCCCGGATGATTGATGCACATGGCCAGTGGCTCATTCCTGGGCTGATAGACAGCCATGTCCACCTGCTCTTCCTGACGCACGGAAGCGCCGGCGAGGATTTGTCGCTGGATCTCCGGAATCTGCTGGCCCAGGGCATCACCACCGTGCGCGACATGGGGACTAATCCCGCCGAACTGCTGAGCCGGGCCAATGCGCTGACCATGACGCCGCGGGTGTACGCAATGCAGCTGGTGGCCGGCCGCCGGTTCTTCTTTAACGGATTCAAAGGCGTCAGGACCTCACGCGGAACCGTCTACCGCCAGCCGCCCGCGATGACCATGCAGTCGCTGGGCTGGACGCCAATGCTGTATACCGCTGACACCGATCCGGATTCGATCGTACAAGCAGCGCGGGACGCCGGGGCAATGGGTCTCAAGCTCTACGCGCAGCTGGATCTGGAGTCGGTGCGGAAGCTGACCGAAGCCGCCCACCGTGTGGGCATGCCGGTTTGGGGTCACGCCTGGGTGCAGCCGGCCAGCGCACTCGAGCAGGCCATGGCAGGTCAGGACGGGGTGGTGCACGCCGCCGGGCTGGCGGGAGAGCTCTTTACTACCGAGGAGCGCGACACGCTGGTCGACGACGGCAACCTGCAGGTGGCTACCGCAGACGTGGCTACCGTTGGCTCGGCCCATGACCCTCGCATCCTCGAGGCCCTCGATTCACTGGCCCGACGCGGAACCATCTTCGAGCCGACGCTGGACGCCACCTACCACAGCGTGGCGTACTTCAACGCGAAGCGGCGGCACATTCCCTCGGACCAGGAGGAGTATGTGCGCGCCGCCTCGGGCTTCGGCATGGAGGTGACTCGCGAGGCTGTGCGGCGGGGCGTGCGGATCAGCGCGGGCAGCGACCACGTGGCGTATGGACCCGCCATCGAGCGGGCCACGCTCCTCGGAGAGCTGCGACTGCTGGTCGACTCCGTGGCACTCACTCCCCGCGCGGCCCTCCTGGCCGCTACCCGGGATGCTGCCCGCGCGATCGGCGGGGAGCCCGGCCGACGGCTCGGCACCATCGTGGCGGGCCATTACGCCGACCTGGTGCTGCTCAACAAGAATCCACTCGAGGACATCGAAAACCTGGACTCGATCGAATGGGTCATGAAGGGCGGCCGGATCTGGAGACCGGGGCAGCTGCGGAGCGGGATTGCGATGAAGTAGGCGGCCAGGCGGGGAGGCGGGGAGGCGGGGAGGCCAACAGGATAAGTGGAGGGGCTGAAGCAGAAACCAGGCTTCGGCCCCTTCGTACGGCCCGGAATACCACATCAATCTTGCAACCTATTTCTCTGCTTCCCCGCTACCCCGCTTCCCTGCCTCGACCGGTAGGTCGAGTCGTTCCGCCCACTCCGTCCACGATCCCACATAGATCCGCACCCGGGGATAGCCCAGCAGGTATCGCAGGGTGAAGTGCACGTGACTGGCTTCGGTGGTGCTGTTGCAGTAGGCGATGATGTTCTTGTCCGGCGTGATCCCTTGATTCACGTAGCTGGCCCGGAGCTCGGTCGTGTCTTTCCAGACGTGGCCAAAGCCCACTTGGGTCAGATCGTCCTGCCAGTAGTGGTTGATCGCTCCAGGGATGTGGCCGCGGCGCATCTGGGCTCCAGCCTCCCCCACGTACTGAGCAGGGGGACGGGCATCCACCAGGACTGCATCGCCGCTGGCGACGGCACGGCGGACGTCTTCCAGGCTGGCGCGCTCCGGGATAAAACGATCGGACGGGAAGGCGACCGGGGAGATCCGGGGATAGCGCTGCACGACTGGCCGGTGCTCGAGCTCCCACTTGAAGTAGCCCCCATTGAGCACGTAGATCCTGGGATGGCCGAACCCGGCCAGAAGCCAGGCAAGAAACGTTGCGTCGATGTTCCCGGTCTCTCCCGCGCTATAGATGACGATCGGTCGATCGAAGCTCACGCCCAACCGTGAGAAGAGGTCGCTGTAGGCCCGTGCCGGCAGCAGCTGCGCCGGCGTCCCCCCTTCGGTAGCCCGCAGCGTCTCGGTATGCAGGTACGCCGCCCCGGGCAAGTGTCCCCGCAAGTAGGTGAAGACGTCGCCCCGCACGTCGATGAGGGTCACCCCACCCCCGCGCTGCCACTCCGCCAGCTGATTGGTAGATGCCAAACCCGGCAGGCTGCTGACCGATGGTCCGGTCGAGGCGCCCCCTGCCCTCTGAGAGTGGCGTGACGCGCAACCCAGAAGACACAGACCCACCAGTGCGAGCGCGCTTCTCACGGGGCCGAGTCCAATCCCATATAAGCCCGTTCCTCCTCCAGATAGACGCGAACCGCGTTCCGACGACGCCTGGAGTTGAGAGACACGGGGCGGGTCTCATCGGCGGGTGGCAAGCTCGCCATGGCGCGACCCATCGGCGTGCCTTGCTCGAGGGCTGATCGCATGGCAGTGCGAAGACCGGTGATGTACTCCCGCGTGCGGGCGACCAGCGCCGTGGGCCGCACCGGGATGGCACCGTGTCCCGGCACCAAGCGCCGGGGCTTCAGACTGTCGATGGTCTTCAGCGCCCGCAGCAGGAGTCCGGAGCTGCCATCCACCACCATCGTCACCCCGTCCTCGACCAGTACGTCTCCAGCAAACAGGATTCGTTCCCGCGGCAACCAGACGATCAAATCCCCGGCCGAGTGAGCCGCGCCGGGGTGAGTGATGATCAGCGACCGGCCTCCGAGCTGCAGGGTGTCAGTGCCGGTAACTGGACGATCGGGGACATCCGCGAACTCGAAGCCTCGCATGGCGTCGAGGCCGACGACGCGCACCCAGTTGGCCATCAGCGCGTCCTCGCCCCCCTCGGATGCAAGGACTCTGCGATCCGGGTGCGCAATGACCTTGGCACCGAGGCGACGGAAGACGATCGCTCCGAAGTGATGGTCGGGATGGTGGTGGGTGAGGATCAGCCATTTGATCGGCTGAGACGTCACCGATCGAATCGCCTGAACCAGTCCCTCGCCCTGGCGGGGGCTGGCCATGGCGTCGATCACCACCACACCCGAATCGGTCACGATGAATCCTGCGTTGGGTCGGCCCTCTGACCCCCGACCGGTGTCCCCCACGGCGGCATACACCCCGGGCGCGAGTCGCCGGAGCGTGGGCGACGGAATGGCGACCCCAGGACCGGTCGCAGGGAGTGGACCGATGAGCAGGGAGGTCCAGGAGAAGATGAAGGGGTAGAGCATGGGATCAGACCGGAGCGGACGTACCAGCCCGTCGAGCGGCCGGCTCAGACCGAGGCGAAACCGATATTGACCGACTGCTTGAACGTGGCGCCCTGGTTGTCGGTCCATACCATGGTCAGGGGCGCTTCCTTGTCCGCTCTCAGGGTGAAGCTCACGACCGGGTCACGGCTGATTCCCGAGGTCCAGTCGAATCGAGCTACCTCGCTGCCGCCGTATGTGACGACTACCAGCTTGATGAAATGGGCGGGAATGGGATCGCCCTCGGCATCTCGAAAGAATCCCGTGTCCATCGGATGAGAGATGATGGAATGCACCGTGATCAGGTCGCCGCGCCGAATGCGGTCGGGAACCCGGATCCGAGCTTCACCGATATTAGAGGTCATCATCCGCACCCGTTGAGGGTGACCAGCACCCGGGCATAACCGGCCCACATGTCGCCGCTGCTGGTCTGCAGGATGGCGCGCACCCACGTGGTACGCTTCATCTTGATCCGGGTCGAGATCGATACCCGGCCCAGGGCGGCAGTGAGATGGAAGGCGGCCAGATGCGGGTCAGGATTGTGATCTACGATCAGGTGAACAGCCTTGACGTACTCATCCGCCCTCATCGGCAGATCGGTCTCGATGATCACCGGCACCACCCGACCGTCCTCCGCGACGAGCGGCATGTCGAGACTCACATGACCTCGACGGATGGGGTGGCCATCCGAGATCTTCTCCAGGATTCGGGCGACCTCCTCGTTGGGGACCTCGGGGTCCTCCGGCCCCGTGGCCGCGAGAAGCAGCTCGGCCTTCGACAGAGTGCCACACGCAATCAGCCCCGCCGCCGCGGCGGCGCAGGAGCGGAGAAAAACTCGACGGGGTGATTCCTCGGAGTGTGACATAACCCTTCCATGGGGCCAACGACCCGGAGTTAAGCTCAGGTGTTCCACCCTTCAAGTCAAGCCGAGATGGGGGCCGCGATGCTGTTTTCTAAGTCCTGCGACGGTAGGCGGTTGCCGACCGGCGGCGTCAGTCCCGAGACGGTGTGAGCAATACTCTGCACTCCGCATGAGGGAGGGGATCAACCCCGGCAAGGATGGGGTTCGCCGGGGGCCGGCACGGCGCGACCCTTGCTCCGATTCGGGCAGAATCTGGGGGGTCTGCTCCGGCCTTGTCCGGCTTGTGCCGCCCCACCCGCATCACTACTTTAAACCGTTCCGTGACATAGCGATGTGGGGATTTTCTGACCTACTCTCCGTGCCGAGGCATCGTGGATACACAAGAGTTACAACAGGTCGCCCTCTTCGATAAGTGCCGGCAGTTCACCAAAGCACACGAACTGCAGGGGATGGGCCTGTATCCCTACTTCAAGCCGATTTCCGAATCGGAGGACACTGTCGTCGTCATTGACGGTCAGAAGAGGATCATGCTCGGCTCGAATAACTACCTCGGGCTGACCCATCATCCCAAGGTCCTCGAGGCGGCCACGCGGGCGCTGACCCGTTACGGCTCGGGGTGCACCGGCAGCAGATTCTTGAATGGCACGCTGGACTTGCATGAGCAGCTGGAGTCCGCCCTGGCCGAGTTCCTGGGTAAGGAAGCCTGCCTCGTCTTCTCCACCGGTTACTCCGCCAACCTGGGGCTCATCGCCGGGCTGGTAGGACGGGGAGACGTCGTGTACCTGGACAAGCTGGACCATGCCTCCATCGTGGATGGCGCCAAGCTCTCTTACGGGGAGACTGAGAGGTTCAATCATGGCGACCTGGCCAACCTCGAACGCCGGCTGGAACGGAACGGCCCGAGCCGAGGCGCCATGATCGTGGTTGACGGGGTGTATTCCATGGAGGGCAACATCGCCGATGTCCCTGGGCTCTCCCGGATCGCGCGGAAGCACGGAGCGGCCCTGGCACTCGACGATGCCCACGCCATTGGCGTGTTGGGCCCCAACGGCGATGGGACCGCAGCCCACTTCGGCATGATCGAAGACGTGGATATCATCGCCGGGACGTTTTCCAAGTCCCTGGCCTCTATCGGCGGGTTCGTGGCGGCATCCGACAGCGTCATCCACTATCTCCGGCACCACAGCCGGCCGCTCATCTTTACGGCCTCCCTACCGCCCGCCAACACCGCCGGCGTCCTGGCCG
Organism: Gemmatimonadales bacterium; assembly: GCA_035557715.1. GTDB lineage: Bacteria > Gemmatimonadota > Gemmatimonadetes > Gemmatimonadales > GWC2-71-9 > CAVVWJ01. The sequence continues at coordinate 14,628 of DATMDQ010000133.1, read as the reverse complement.
CGCTGCAGGTCCTGCAGCAGGAGCCCGACCGTCGTGACCGCCTTTGGGCCAACACGCGCCGCCTTCAGGACGGATTCCGGAGCCTGGGCTTCGACATCGGACCCACTGACACTCCGATTGTGCCGGTGCTCATCGGTCCGCTGGAGAAGACATTCCTGATGTGGCGCCGCCTCTTCGATGCGGGCGTGTTTACCAATCCGGTCGCGCCGCCGGCCGTGCCGCCGTCGCAGTGCCGGCTCCGGACCAGCCTCATGGCCACGCACACCTTCGACCAGATCGACTTCGCTCTGGAGCAGTTCGGGACGATCGGCAGGGAACTGGGGGTCATTTGACCGAACGCCTGCGCGTCCGAGCGGCGCGTGACCGGCGGGACCTCAAACGCTTCATCGACCTGCCCTACCGATTACACGCGCGGGACCCTGTCTGGGTCCCGCCGTTGCGTCGGGACGTCGAGTTGCTCCTCTCCCGCACCAGAAATCCTTTCTTCGAGCATGCCGAGGCCGAATACTTTCTCGCGGAGCTGGATGGCGAGGTCGTCGGCCGTATCGCGGCAATCAGCAACCGGCTCCACAACGAGACGCACGCCGACCGCGTGGGGTTCTTCGGCTTCTTCGAGAGCATCGACGACCAGGCGGTGGCCGACGCGCTGCTGGCCGCGGCAGCGGACTGGTGCCGGCAACACGGCCACGACGTTCTTCGGGGACCCGCCTCGTTCTCAGTGAACGACGAATGCGGCCTGCTGGTTGACGGCTTCGATTCCCCACCAGCGCTGATGATGCCGCACAACCCTCGTTACTACATCGCTCTCCTGGAGCGAGCCGGCTTTGCCAAGGCCAAGGACCTCTGGGTCTACCAGGGCGGCGCCGAGGAACACTACGTCCCGGTGCCGGAGCGGTTGGCCCGGGCCACGGAGCTCATCCGCCAGCGCCAGGGAATCACGCTTCGCCCGCTGAACATGAAAGACTTTCAGGGTGAAGTGGAGCGAATCAAGGAGTTGTACAACGAGGCATGGGAGAAGAATTGGGGCTTCGTTCCCATGACCGAGCGCGAGATCGACCATCTGGCGGAGCAGTTCAAGCCGGTGGTCATTCCTGCTATGGTGCCCATGGCAGAGAAGGACGGGAAGCTGATCGGGTTCGGCATTGCCTTGCCCGATCTGAATGTGGTGTTCCGTCGGCATCGCTCGGGGCGTCTCTTTCCCATGATCCTCGACCTGCTCTGGTCGCTCAAGATGAAGCGGATCCGGCGCGCCCGCATTCTCCTGCTCGGGGTCCACCCTGAGTACCGTGGCAAAGGGATCGATGCGATGCTCTACCACTGGATCTGGACCAGATCCGGAGAGCGTCGGATCTACTGGGGCGAGGCGGGATGGATCCTGGAGGACAACCCGGCGATGAATGCGGGCCTCGAGAAAATGACCTTCCGGGTTTACAAGACCTACCGGCTGTACGACCGCGGCATATGAAGGCGCTGGTGACCGGTGCCACCGGCTTCGTCGGAAGTCACCTGGCCGAGGCCCTCAAACGCCGCGGGCACCAGGTGACGGCGCTGGCCCGATCGTCGCGGAAGGCAGAGGCGCTGAACGCGCAGGGGGCTCGGGTGGTGGCCGGGGATCTGCACGACGCGGCTGCTCTAGGCCGGGCCACGGCAGGCCAGGACATCATCTACCATGTCGCCGGAGTCGTCGCGGCGCGGGATGAGGCCGAGTTTCTGCGAGCCAATCGCGATGGAACGCGAAATATCCTCAATGCCGCGGAGCGCAGCGGCAACCCTCGCTTCATACTTGTGTCATCGCTCGCCGCCGCTGGACCTGCATCTCCCGGAGCCCCACTCACCGGCCGCGAGACTCCCCATCCGGTCACGGCCTACGGCCGCAGCAAACTGGCTGCCGAGGATGTAGTGAGAGCCAGTGGGCTCGGCTGGTCGATCATCCGGCCGCCGATCGTCTATGGTCCACGGGACCGCGAGGTCCTCAAGATATTTCGGCTGGCCCGACTCCACCTGGCCCCGGTTTTTGGCGATGGCTCGCAGGAGCTGTCCGCGGTATACGCAACCGACCTGGCCGAGGCGTTGGTATCCGCTGGAGAGAACCCCGTCACGGTGGGCGGCATCTACTCGGCATGTCACCCCGAGGTGTTTACCAGCGCCGAGCTCGGCCATGCCGTGGCTCGGGCCATGGGTGGATCGGTCACCACCATCAGGATTCCGACCGCAGTTGGCCGGGCGCTTCTCTCGCTCACTGAGACGGGAGCGCGAATCACCCGGCAAGTCACCATTCTCACCACGGACAAGGCAAACGAGTTCTTCCAGCCGGCCTGGACCGGTGATCCAGGACCACTGACCCGTGACACCGGATGGCAAGCTGCCTACGACCTCCGGAAAGGACTGGCCAGTACCTACCAGTGGTACCGGCAGGCCGGATGGCTCTGAGGTTGACCCTCCCTTCTGCCACTCCGGACCCGGCGCAGCCCGACCCGCTCCGGGCCGTCGACCTTTTACTGCTGGCCTACCTCGGTGTCGTCTCGCTGGTCGCGGTTATCCGCTTGCCCAGGACGCCCCAGTGCTGGTGGCTTCTCCTGGCGCACGCGCTCGTTGTCGTCCTGGTGTATCTGGTCACGCGGCCAGGGCTCGGGCCGGTGGGGAAGACCATCCGGGAGATCTATCCTCTGCTCCTCTTGCCCGCGCTGTACAGCGAGCTGGACATTCTCAATTCGGTCCCGGTTAGCGTTCACGACCCGCTGGTACAGCACTGGGAGATGCTCCTCTTCGGCGGGCAGATAAGCCGGGAGTGGTGGCAAGCGGCCCCGAGTCGGTTCTGGTCTATTGTCTTCCACGCCGCCTATCTCTCCTACTATCTCATCATCTCGGCCCCCGCGCTCTACTTTGCCTGGAGAGGAGACCTCCAGGCGGTCCGCCGGTTCGTTCTGGTTGTCATCGCGACCTTCGTCATCTGCTATCTGATCTTCACCTTCTTCCCAGTAGCGGGCCCGTATTACGAATTTCCCCGCCCTGCCCCTTGGTTTACCGACAATCTGCCAGCCCGGCTCACCTACGAGGCGCTGGCCGGCGGCAGCTCCTACGGCGCGGCATTCCCCTCATCGCATGTGGCCGCGGCATTGGCGGCGACGCTTGCCGCCGCACGCAGCTCACGCCGACTGGGGCTATTGCTGTCGATCCCAACGCTGCTGCTGACGATCGGCGTAGTCTACTGCCAGATGCACTATGGGGTGGACGCGCTGGGTGGGCTGGCGGTGGGACTACTGGTGACGTGGCTGGTAGGGAGAGTAAGAAGTGAGAGGTAAGAGGTGAGAGTTGAGAGGTGAGAAGTGAGAAGTGACAAACAGGAAGGGGTGCCCGTCAATCTAACGGAGCACCCCTCTTACTTCTCACCGCTCACTTCTCACCTACTTCACCGTGATCTTGCCCTTCATGCCCAGCGCGAGATGCGGAGTACAGTAGATTTTGTATTCGCCGGTGGGAGCCCCGTTGAGCTTGACCTCAATCACCTCATCCGGGGCGACCACGAGCTTGCTGGAAAGCGGCGCCATTGGATCGGGCAGCACGATGTGGGAGGCGGCGCCCGAGGGGATGCTGTCGGCCCAGAACGCGACGTTGCGCGGGCCACCACTCTTGTTGTGGTATTTGATTACGTCGTTGGGCCCAACGGTCAGCTCGCTGGGAACGTACTTATAGGCGCTGCCTTCGAGCACCATGTTGACGTCGTGAGTCGCCCCCTGCGCGGGGGTGGGTGTTGCCGCTGGGGCGCCCGCCTGATCCGGGGCCGCTGCCGGCTGATCCGAGCTCTTCTTTTCCCCGCCACATGCTGCCAAGACCATGGCGAGCCCTGCCACCAAGGAAGTCATCCGCATTTTCACTGCTCCGCCTCCGAACGTAAGGTTACCGACCTTGTGAACCCTTTCACGAGTATAAGCACCAAGGTGGCAAAAGGAAGTGGGGATGCGCGACCGGTGCCCCTCCGGGGCGAGGCCGTTAATTTAGGGGAGTCGTCGGCTTTCTCTCGCCCTGGAAGAGCATGGCACTCGCCGTTCAATCCGCCACCACAGCCAGCCTGACAGTACCCCCTTGTCGCGCGTTGGGCGCCCAGTGCAGAAGCCTGCCAGTGACCCTTCGAATCGGCCCTCTCGAGGACGGCACCACCTCGCTCGACCACGAGGCCACCTGGCTTCTGGGTCATACCCAGCACATCACCTTTTCGGAGGTCTGGGAGGATCAAGGTGAGCTCTACGTGGAGGCGATGCTCCACGTCCCTTGCAGGTACCTCCGGCGCGACGGCCCGACCGCGCAGTGCACCGCCCACGGGTTCCGGGGACCCACACCGCGGGGCGCATACCAGCCGGAGCAGCCCCGCCGCCTGGGCCGGGATCGCTTCCTCATCGTGGATAACCGTCGAATGGCGACGCGAACCCTGGCTCCTCCCCGGCGCACCCTCCCGGTGCTGGAGGGGGCCAACCCGTGCGCCCTGGCACCGTGCCGGACCGCGGACAACACCCGGGGCGCTGCTTGCTGCCGGGACCTCCAGATCGAGATCATGTGCACCAAGCGGCAACAGAGGCTGGAGGCACTGGTGCGCTCCCGCCGCTCGCCGTATCTCTGCAAGGTGGAACGGGCGGGCGATTTCTCCATCGAGGCCGAGGTCATTTCCGCCTGTGGATTCCTGGACGACGACGGGATCGGGTGCTCCCTCCACGGACGGAACAGGGCCGACGGCCGGCCGGCCAAGCCAGATCTTTGCAGCGAGTGGCCACCGAAGAACAAGGGCCTGCACCCGGGCTGCGTTTTCGCCCCAAAGGCTCGGCGTGGCGCGTAGGCGGACCTCTTGTGCAAGTTCCCGAGAGTGGGCCGTCCTCTTGGACGATCGAGCCGGGCACTCATGGCAGGCCGCCGGCTTCTAAGGAGCACGAGTGACGGACGACCTCGAGCAGCTGTACCAGACCACCTATACAGCCGTGGTGCGCTTCCTGTACCGCAAGGTTTGGGACGCGGAGCGCGCGGAAGACCTGGCCCAGGAGGTCTTCGTCCGGGCGCTGGCCCACAAACCCGAGAAACCTCGGGCTTGGGTCTTCGCGGTTGCTGCCAATCTGGCACGGGACGAAGCCCGGGCGGCGGTACGCCGGAAACGGCACCTTACCCTGCTCAAAGCCGATCCGGTGGCGCAGCCGACGATGGCCCCAGCAGCCGATACCCTCGTGGAGCACGATGAGCGGGTCGCCTCGGTGCAGGAGGCACTCAGCACGTTGACCCCGCGAGACCGCGAGATCCTGCTCCTCTGGGATGCCGGTCTCAGCTATCCAGAAATCGCGGCTCAGACGGGCCTCGCGGTCGGAGCGGTTGGCACGACACTGGCACGTGCGAGGCGCCGTCTAGTGGAAGCGCACGACCGGCAGAACCCCAGCAAAGGGACCCATGCGGCACATTCCTGAGGACGAGTTGCACGCCTATCTCGATCAAGGGCTCAGCCGTTCCCAATGCGTGGAAATCGAGAGCCATCTTGCCGCCTGTGCGTCATGCCAGGCGGCCCGGGATGGCATCGCCGCGCTGCGTGACCGCACCACCGCACTGCTGGCCCGGCTCGCGCCGCCCCGCTCCTTCCCTACCCAGTTCGAGACCCTCCGCCGCCGCGCCGACCTGCAGGTCTCAGCCCGGCGGCGGCGCGTTCACCTGCTGGCGTGGGCGGCCAGCATCGTGGCCGCGGTGGCCTTCGGTTGGACCGCCAGTTACCTCACCAGCCAGGGTCCGACTCGCATGGCCTCCGGCGTACCAGCTGGCACGCCGGCCGCGGTTGCGCGGCAGGCAGTGACGAAGGACTCCCGTACGCCTACCACGACGCCTGCGATCCTTCGTCCCATGGCTCCCGACTCCACCCGGGCGCGGGCACCCAGGCGCCCGGTCCAGGCGACCGTACGTTCGGCCTCCGTGGCAGAAGCGCCTGCCAGCCTGGTCCCGACCGTCTCTGCCGCACCGGAGTTGGAGCTTACGTCGATCGACATCCCGGCCAGCGCGCACGAGTTCGAGCTGGATGGCATGTGGCGCACGATGTCCTGGGCGGGGGCCCAGGCGGAGGCAGGCGACAAGCTGCCGCATATTGACGGCTTGCCCGTGGTTCAGGTGCAGGTTCAGGCCGGCGAGCAGGGCAGACAGCCGCTCATGGTGGTGGCCCAACAGCTCTCGTCCGGTGAGGTGATTCGCACCATCGAAGGCCCGGCGCAGGATGTCTCCCACCTGCTAGCTCGGCGGACCATGAGCGATCCGGTTCCTACGGTGTCGTCGGTCGACTCCAGCCGGGCGAGCCGGGCGAGCCCGGAGCGCGTCGACGGCAGCATGGCCATGCAGCGAGGCGACCGGATGATCGCGATCACCGGGGCGCTCCCTCCCGACAGCCTCCTGGCGATGATTCGAAGGTTGAATGCGGAGATGCGGAGCAAGTAGTCGGGAGTCGGGAGTCAGGAGTCGGGAAAAGCGAAACGACCCTTCGATCAAGTCATCGGAGGGTCGTTGGCTTTCGCATGTCCAGACTCCTGACTCCCGACTAGCGAGGCTTGCTCCTCCGCTCCAGCAGCTCGGGCGACACGTAATCCCGGGCCCCCTCCTCGTGATCGAACTCCATCGAAGTGATGGCGTGTCCCCGCTCCTTGTTCAACGTGATCTCGGCCAGGCGGGGTGAGAGCATCGGGAACGTGCGGGCGAAGAGAGCATATGACAGCAGAAACAGGCCGGCAAAAAGGAGCGTCGGTCCCAGCTCGGCGTCCAGGCCGAATACCGGACCGGGCAGCGGAGTGATCGAGGGCATGACCAGGAGATAGCGCTCCAGCCAGAGTGATACCAGGCTGACGGTGGCGAAGAAGCCCAGCGTCACCCTGGTCTTCTTCGGGGCCACACCCAGGAGACCGAAGAAGGGGATGACGAACATTCCCAGGCCCACTGCCGTTCCGATCGGCAGCCAGTGTCCCCACAGCCGGGCAAAGACGAACCCGGTCTCCTCCGTCAGGTTCCCGTACCAGATGACGAGGAACTGGGCCCACATGAGGTAAGTCCAGAACACGGTGAACCCGAAGCACAGCTTACCCAGGTCGTGACGCTGCTTGGGAGACACCAGATCCGACACACCGAGGTGCCGGGCTCCATAGAGCATCAGCAGGGCCAACAGCATATGCGCGCCGAGGAACGACCCCATGAAGAAGAAGCCGCCCAGCAGGTTGGAGAACCAGTGCGGCTGGAGCGCCATGATGCCGTCGAACGCCACCAGGGTAAAGACGTAGGCGTAAATCACCACGTACAGCGGCGCCAGACGGCGGATTCTGGCCTCGTGCTCGGGGGCCGGCATCCGGTTGTATTCGCCCGCCCAGCGCTCGTAGAGTTGGCGGCGACCACCAGCCACCATGCCGCGCACGGCGTGGATGTCCGGGGTTACATCGGCCCGTACCAGTTTCCAGCCGACGATGGTCAGGGCCAGGAGTCCGATCGCCAGCCGGCCGAACATGAACCCGTGGGAAAGCCACATTGCCTTCGAGTGCGGCAGGTCGTGCAGGGCCGCCTGCATCGGCCCGTACACCGATTCGTAGCCGGCCGTGAAAATCAGGACGAGACCGATCAGCGAGATCGGAAGGAACGCGACCGCCGCCTCGGCGAACCGAATCATCAGGCCGGACCACTTGGCGTTGGTGACCTTCTGCACCGCCGCAAAGGCCACGCTGCCACCAGCCAGCCCGGTGAAGTAGATCCAATTGACGTGGAACAGCTGCCAGGCCCGAAGGGCCAGGACCTCTCCCGCCATCAGCGACCGAATGAAGAGGATCAGGCCGAGGACCGTGAGACCTAAACCGATGCCGAGAAACAGGTCGTAGCGGCCACTTACAGCCCTCTGCACCAGCCTTTCATGCAAGGAGGGGCTCATCGGGGCACCGCCGCGGTGGAACCGGTGGCGCTGGGCCCCGGAGGAATCGGAGCGGCATCACCCGGCATGACCGGCGACGCGGCCTGGAGCTTTCGTACGTGGCTCACGATGGCCCACCGGTCCGACGGCACCACCACCTTGTCGCCATAGCGAGGCATCACGCCGCGGCCGTACCGGATGATGCCATAGATGTACCCGTCGGCATATTTTCGTGCCCGGGGTGTCAGGAGCGAGGGCGCACCCATCTGGCGTGACACCGTTCCATCGGCGTTCCCGGCGGGGCCGTGGCACACGCTGCAGAAGGTCTGGTAGAGGGTGTCACCCGCGGCCTCGAATTCCCGGGGGATCAGCGGCAGGGACGGCCCAGGCCGATGCGCGGGCGCTGTCAAAGGATTCTTGAGCGCATTGACGGTTGTGGTCTTGCCCGACAGCCATTCGGCCGACCAGTCGGGCTCTCCACCGCTGACCGGAACCGACCCCTCCGGCGAATAGCGGGGAACCAGCTGGGTCTCATATGGGCGAATGTACCGGGCGTGGACCATGTGATCGAACCAGGGGATGATGTGCCACAAGTCATCCGGTGACGGAAGCCGATGATAGTAGAAGTCGCAGGCGCCGGTAGAGAGCGTGAGCGCGGCAAGGCCGGCAGTGAGCCACCCCTTAGGCCGCCTCATGGCGAACCTCCACGGCACCGGCCGAGCGCAGCAGCTGCTCAATGGGACCCAGCTGATCGGGGGTGGTCGGCACGAAGATGCCGATCGTGTCATCGCTGAAGCGCGGATCGAACGGCGTCCCCCGTTGTCCCATCAGCAGCGAGAAGAGCGCCACGGCCGCCACGGTGCTGAGAGCTCCCATCAGGATGGTCAGCTCGAATCCGATGACCACATAGGGCGGTAACGAGGCGATCGCCTTTCCACCCACGACCAGAGGCCAGTCGTACGACATCCATATGGTCATGGCGAACCCCGCGGTACAGCCGGTCAGGCCGCCGATGAGCGTCAGGAGCCGGACCGGGCTCACCTTGTGCTCCAGCGCCTCCTCGATCTCGTGATTGGGAGACGGGGTGTACACCACCAGGTTGCGATACCCCTTGGCACGGAGGGCGCGGATCGCGTCCACGGCGGCATCGACGTGGAGGAACGACGCCACCACGCCGGCTGCTCGCGTGGCAGTCGCCTTGCTGCTCCGCTTCAGGAAGGCCATCACCCGTGACCTCCGCGTCTCCGCGGCATCGGGATCATCTCCTTGATTTCCTGGATCGCGACGATGGGGAAGGTCTTGGCGAACAGGAGGAACCACATCCCGAACCAGCCGAACGAGCCCAGCAGGATGCCCCAGTCGGCCCAGGTAGGGTTCATCTGGTCCCAGGCCCAGGGGATGTAATCATTGCTGAGCGATGAGACGATGATCACGTAGCGCTCGAACCACATCCCGATGTTGATGAAGATCGAGATCACGAACAGCGACGTGAGGTTGGTGCGGATCTTCCGGAACCAGAGCAGCTGGGAGACGAAGGCGTTACAGATGATCATGGACCAGCCGGCCCACCACATGGGGCCGAACGCCCGCCGGTAGAACGTGGTCTGCTCGAAGGTGTTGCCGCTGTACCAGGCGACGAAGTACTCCATGGCGTAGGCGTACAGCAGAATCGAGCCGGTGAGCAGGGTCAGCTTGGCGAGGTTGTCGAAGTGGTACGAGTGGATCATGTGCTCGATCTTGAGCGCCCGGCGAAGCGGAATGATCAGGGTCAGCACCATGCCGATGCCGGAATAGATGGCGCCGGCCACGAAATAGGGCGCAAAGATCGTCCCGTGCCAGCCAGGGACGATGCCGACCGCGAAGTCCCAGGACACCACCGAGTGGACCGACAGCACCAGGGGCGTCGCCAGGGCAGCGAGGTAGAGATACGCCCGGGAGTAGTGCCGCCACTGATTGTCCGTCCCCTTCCAGCCGACCGAGCTCCAGGAATAGATGCTTTTCCGCCAACCCGAGACCTTGTCTCGCACCGCCGCCACGTCCGGGATAAGGCCGAAGACCAGAAACGTGGTGGAGACTGTGAGGTAAGTGGAGATGGCGAACACGTCCCAGATGAGCGGCGACTTGAAGTTGGGCCAGAGGTAGCGCTCGTTGGGATACGGCAGCAGCCAGTAGAAGATCCACTGCCGGCCGATATGGATGATGGGGAAGAGGCCGGCGGTCATGACGGCAAAGACGGTCATCGCCTCGGTGGAGCGGTAGACGGCCGTGCGCCAGGGTGAGCGAAAGAGAAACAGGATCGCTGAAATCAGCGTGCCGGCGTGGCCGATACCCACCCAGAAGACGAAGGTGGTGATGTAGACGCTCCAGAAGACCGGCGGATTGTATCCCGCGTGCCCCAGCCCGTCCTTGATAAGAACAAGGAAGGTGGCGATCCCGATTAGGAAGAGCGACACCGCTCCCAACAGCAGCAGGACGTAGCCCCGGGTCGGTGGCCCCAGCGTCGCGACGACGTCGCGGGTGACCTCGGCGTGGGTCTGGTTGATCACGTGCCCTTCGGGGGCGTCGTGCGGTTGAGCGACGACAGCCATCGGTTAGGCCTCCGCCGGAAGCAGTACCTTGGCCAGGTACGTGATCGCCGAGCGGGTGTTGAGGTCCTCGAGCACTCGATAGCCCCGGTGGTCCTGATGGAGGCGCGCTACCCGGCTGGCAGGGTCGTTAACGTCACCGAACACGATGGCATCCGAGGGGCAGGCCTGGGCGCAAGCGGTCACCACGTCACCATCTCGCATGACGCGGTTCTCCAGCCGGGCATCGTTTTGCGCACCCCGGATCCGCTGGATGCAGAAGGTGCACTTCTCCATCACTCCGCGCGCCCGCACCGTGACGTCCGGGTTGAGCTGGAGATGGAGCGGCTCGGGCCACGCCACCTGGTTGTACTTGTACCAGTTGAAGTAGCGCACTTTGTAGGGACAGTTGTTGGCGCAATAGCGGGTCCCGACGCAGCGGTTGTACACCTGGCCATTGAGGCCGTCCGGCGTGTGATAGGCCGCATACACCGGGCAGACCGGCTCGCAGGGCGCGTTGGAGCAGTGCTGGCAGAGCATGGGGACAAAGTGGGCGGTGACCGGCTGGCCCGGCTCCTCGCCGCCCTCCCAGTAGCGCTCGATCCGGATCCAGGTCATCTCCCGGCCCTTGCCGATCTCGGTCTCGCCCACGGTGGGGATGTTGTTCTCGGCATAGCAGGCAGTGACGCACGCCTGACACCCGGTGCACTTCGCCAGGTCGATCGCCATGCCCCAGCGGGGATGGTCGCCCGTGTAGTTGCCGTCCTTCGTATCCTGGATTTGTCTCTCACTCCAGCCCTTGATCGCCTCGAGCTCCAGCTCGGTGTTGATCTCGTGCTTGCCGTGCCCCTCGGCGAGATAAGCCTGCTCGACGGTCAGCCCCTTCTTGGCGGCATCCAGCGACATCGCCTCGGCGATGCCCCGCCCCAGCTGGCGCGAATTGCCCGCGATCGAGGCGAGCGATTTGTAGTCGCCGGTCTTCTCCACCGAAACCCGGGTAGAGATGTAGGGGAGGAAGTCTCCCGCCGGTGCGCCAAGCAGGTCGAGTGCGTTGACACCGCGGCCACGCGCGTACGATCCATACTCGGTGTGTCCGAGACCGAGGGGCACCGCCACCACATCGGGGTGAATGCCCTGATAGACGAACACCGGCGCTTCAATGGAGCCGTGGGGTGAGGTGAGCCGAAGGATCTCGCCGTCGCGCACGTCGAGCTTGCGGGCGGTGTCAGGATGGACCTCGACCCAGGAGTGCCAGGTGATCTTGGTGACCGGGTCGGCGTTTTCCAGCAGCCAGGGCTTGTTGGCGCCACGTCCGTCGTGGAGCAGGCTGTGAGCGTACGTCGCGAAGACGAACGGGCCGTCTCCCTCGAAGACCGGCTTGGTGTACCTCACCTGGCCACCGCGAGGAGCAAGCGATACCCGCGGTGCTGCAGGCGGATCCGTGAACACCCCACCCCGCTGCAGCGCCCCGTGCCAGAACGCCGCGAAGTCTGTCTCTTTCCGCGTGGCTGCCAGGCCCTGCCACCGCGCCTGGAGATGATCCTTGTAGGAGGAGGCATTGAACCCGGCGAGGGTCCCGCCCATCGCCTTGGCCGTCCGGAGCAGGAGGTCGCCGGTGGCCATGGTGTTGAACACCGGCTCCATCACCGGCTGCATCAGGCTGTGCACACCCGCCCGGGGCCGCAGATCGTCCCAGCGCTCCAGCGCGTGATGCTGGGGCAACAAGAGATCACAGAGAGCCGAGGTTTCGTCCAGGTACATCGAGGTCGACACCTTGAACCCGGCCTTCTGGAACTTGGCGGCGAAGCCGCTGGTCCGGGGCAAGGTGTAAGCGGGATTTGCCTCGTGCACGAGGGCGACGTCCACCTGGCCGGCATCGAGCGCGGCCAGAAGAGGCTGAAGCGCACCGTACCCATCGCTGGTGTCCAGGTCCGCGCCAAACCGGACGGTCTCGCCGATGTTCCCGGCCACGTAGTTGAGGATGTTCACCGCGGCACAGACCTCGGTTGCCCCGGCGTGCTGGCTCCCGGCCCCACCGGCCACCGCCAGGCTGGGCCGAGCGGCCCCGAACTCCCGCGCGAGCTGCTGGATCGTCGCCACCGGAAGTCCGGTCTCCTGCGCCGCCGCCTCCGGCGTGAAGGCCGAGAGCGCACCACGAAGGGCCGCCCCTTCGCCGCGGGCGCCGCGCTCGGTCAGCAGCAGGTTCGCCATCGCGAGGGCCAGCGCGGCCTCGGACCCCGGCTTGATCGGATGCCACTGGTCGGCGTTGAGACCGGTGAGATCCATCCGCGGCGCCAGGTAGACCATCTTGGCCACATCGCGTTCTGAAAACCCGTGGGATCGAGCGAAACCGCGCGCGTGCTCGATCGAGGCCAGGCCGGTATCCAGGAAGTCCGTGCCGAACGACACGATGTATTTTGCCCGGCCAAAGTCGTGCGCTGCGATCTGGTCGAGACCGAAGACCTGGCGGTTGGCCGCCCGGAGCGGTTCGGAGGCGAAGGCCTCATATCGAGCCAGTCGGCCACCCAATGCGCGGACCCAATCGCTCAGCAGGTCGGAGAAGGTGCCCCGCCCCGCTCCCGATATGACCGCCACCTTGTTGCCGGCCGGTCCGAGCTTGCCCGCGAGCCGGGCGATCGCGTCGTCCCAGGTGATCTCCTGAAACTGCCCGTTCGCAGCCCGCGCCATCGGGCCCTTGAGACGCCCGGGATTGTAGAGCCCCTGCAGTCCGGCCTGGCCCCGGGAGCACAGCTTCCCCTGATTGACCGGGTGCTCCGGGTTGCCCTCGAGCTTGACCGCGCGGCCTTCGCGAGTGCGCACATGCAAGCCGCAGCCGGTTGAGCACTCGGTGCAGGTGCTGGAATACCAGGTAGCCACTCCCGGCACCTGATCCTCCGACTGCACCAGGTAGGGGATCAGCTTCTCGACTTGGCCGGTCGAGCAGCCGGACAGGGCGATGGCCCCGCCGCTCGAGGCGCCGAGCACCGTCAGAAAGCGGCGGCGGTCGATGGTGGGCTTGGATTCCTCGGTCATGCAAGCTCCGCTTGGCCAGACGGGAGTCGGGAGTCAGGAGTCAGGAGACCTGGAACTTCCTGCATTTCCCGACTCCTAGCTCCCGACTCCCGACTCAGTAATGACATACCGAACAATCCCGCGACACTTTCCGCTCGATGTGACACGTGATGCAGAATCCCATGTTGTCCACTTTGTTCACCTTGAAGACCTGGGGCATCCGCTGCACGTCGCCGTGGCAGGTGGCGCACGCGGTGGGGCCCAGCGCCTTGATGTGCCGCTGATGGGGGAAGTGCGCGTGCCGGGCGAGATAGTGAACCCGGACCCATTCGACGGGCTTCTTCTCGTTCCACGCCTGGCGGAGCTTCTTGATCTCCGTCTGATGCGAGCTGTCGCTGCCGCCGATGACGAGGTGGCAGCCCATGCAGGTCTGTACCGACGGGATGCCAGGCTCGGACGACACCGCGACCGAGTAATGGCAGTACTGGCACTGGATCTTGTACTGGCCGGCGTGGATATCGTGGCGGAAAAAGATCGGCTGGCGCGGTCCCTTGAGGGAGCCGGTATCGGACGCGGAGAGAACCGGGGCGACTATGGAGTCGGCCACCGTGTTGGCCTGTTGTGCGTAAGGGGGATGACCGCCGAGCGTAAGGAGAGCGGCAACGCCTCCGGCCGCAACACCACCGACGACGTATGCCAGCTTACGCATTCATCATCTCACCGCTGAGGAAGAGCCCTGTTCGTGAAACGATTCACTAGCCGCGAAAAAAAGCGACGTCCCCATCGTTGGTAACGCGCGCGAAGTATAGTCCGCGCATTCTATTACACAACCCGATTGCATCTGTATTCCGACTAAATCAGTCGGTTTCGACTTCGTCCGGTCCCGGTGCCTGGGCCCGCGGAGCACGCCGCAGCGTCGGCCGTTCCGCAATCCACTCGGCCTTGCGTCGAACCAGGGTGAGGAACGCGTCTACCGTGCGGCGGTCGTCCAGCTCCAGCCAGCACCACTTCACCGGGCCAGTCCGCTGACCCTCCAGGATCGCGCGCGCCAGCGCGCCGGCCAGCTTGGAACCCTTAGAAAGACGGATCTCCTCGCTTTCCGATAAGGTAAAGGTGACGTCGAGCCCGGTGCGCATGAAATGCAACCAGCACAGTTTTCGG
>DATMDQ010000132.1:0-2958 GCA_035557715.1 Gemmatimonadales bacterium | reverse complement strand
CGGATGCTGATGTAGTCGAAACTCGAGCTCTTGGGCTCACGACCGCTGCGAAAATCAATCATTGAGAGCCTCTATTCGTCGCTGGCTTCGGTGGTCCCCAGGGTAACCTTGAGGCCGAGAGCCTGCAGTTCCTTCACAAGGACGTTGAACGACTCGGGGATGCCGGGTTCCGGCAGGTTCTGCCCCTTCACGATGGCCTCGTACACCTTGCTGCGGCCGTTCACGTCATCCGATTTAACCGTGAGCATTTCCTGGAGGACGTGGGCCGCGCCATACGCCTCGAGCGCCCAGACCTCCATCTCTCCAAACCGCTGGCCGCCGAACTGCGCTTTGCCGGCGAGCGGCTGCTGCGTCACCAGCGAATACGGGCCGATCGAGCGGGCGTGGATCTTGTCGTCCACCAGATGGCTCAGCTTCAGCATGTAGATCGAGCCAACCGTGACGTCGCCCTCGAAGGGCTGACCGGTGCGCCCATCCCGCAGGCGCGCTTTCCCGCCCGGGGTGAGGCCCGCTGCCCGAAGCAGCTCGTCGGCGGCGGCATCGATATCCACGTCGCTCTTGCTGGTGCCGAGGAGTCCGGCAAGAGCCGGCCTTCCCGACGCCTCCAGCACCTCCACCGGCGACGCCGAAGCGGCCTTCTCCACCTCCTTCAGCGCCTTGGCAAAAGCCTTCTCGTCGCGGCCGAGATCGTCCCGCTCCGCCTGAGCCTTATGGAACTCCACTTCCTGCCGCTTCTGGGCGATCTCTCGCTCAGCCAGCTCCTTGGCGGCCTCGACCATGAATACGCGGACCGACTGAAACAGCTCGCGCGTTTCCGCGGACGCGGCCCGGGCACCGAGCACCCCGATTCCCGACTCGCTCAGCGTAGTGCGATCGCCCTTCGGGGCCACCTTCTTGAGATCGTGCACCATGCGGGTAATCGCATGGGGGGTCATCTCCGGCGGCATGGTGCGAAGCCGGAGGCCCTCGGCTGCGCGGCGGAAGCCGGCCAGACGCAGCAGGGTCCCGATCTCGCCTTCATCGGCGCCCCGGAACACGGGGGTCTTGGCCTCGAAGCCAAGAATCCGGGCTGCCCAGCCCAGGTGGGTCTCCAGGATCTGACCCACGTTCATCCGGCTCGGCACGCCGAGCGGATTGAGCACGATGTCCACCGGACTGCCGTCGGGAAGGAACGGCATATCCTCCTCAGGCACGATCCGGGCAACGATGCCCTTGTTGCCGTGGCGGCCGGCCATCTTGTCACCCACGGAGATCTTCCGCTTCTCCGCGATATAGACCTTCACCAGCTGGATGACGCCAGGAGGCAGCTCGTCCGGCTGGAGAATCTTGTCGATCTGGTCCTCGGCCTTCTCCTCCACCTTGGCCCGCTCCCGCGCGGCCATATCGATGGCCGCCCGGATCCGCTCGTTGGCCGCCTTGTTGGCCACGCGGAGCGTCTTCAGGTCCACCTCGCCGAGGTCCGCATCGGCCAGGATGGCGGGGCTGAGCTTGGTCCCGGCAGGGAGGTACTCCTCCACCGTGCCCGCCTTCAGCATCAGCGCCACTTCCTGCCCGGTCAGCAGATGGGTGAGCTCGTCGAGCATCACCGTGCTGATGCGGGCCTTCTCGTCGTTCTCGATCCGGCGCACCTCGCCGATCCGCTCGCCCCGGTCCTTCTCGACGACCTGATCCTCGATCCGGCTGAAGATCTTCACGTCGATGACCACGCCGGCCATGCCGGGCGGCACCTTGAGCGAGCTGTCCTTCACGTCCTTGGCCTTCTCGCCGAAGATGGCGGTCAGCAGCTTCTCTTCGGGCGACAGCTCGGTCTCACCCTTCGGCGTGATCTTGCCGACCAGGATGTCGCCCGGCTTGACGTGGGCGCCGATACGCACGATGCCACGCTCGTCCAGGTCGACCACGCTCTCGTCGGAGACGTTCGGGATTTCCCGGGTGATCTCCTCCTGGCCCCGCTTGGTGTCGCGCACATGGAGCTCGAGCTCCTGGATGTGGATCGACGAGTAAACGTCGTCCTTGACCAGCCGCTCACTCAGGACGATGGCGTCCTCGAAGTTGTGGCCGTACCAGGGCATAAACGCCACCAGCACGTTGCTGCCCAGCGCCAGCTCGCCGCCTTCCGTGGCCGCGCCGTCGGCGATGATCTCGCCGGCGCCGACCTGCTGTCCGAGCTGAACCAGGGGCCGCTGGTTGATGGCGGTATCCTGGTTGGTGCGCCAGAACTTCTTCACCCGATAGCGGTCGTGCTGATGCAGCCGGGCCAGCGGGGTCTCACCCACCGTCCCGCCGTTGCTACCCGCATCTACGATGATCTCATCCGCGGTAACCCGGGTGACGGTACCGGCCCGGCGGGCGACGATCACCGCCCCCGAGTCGCGGGCTACCTTCTCCTCCAGCCCGGTACCCACCAGCGGGGCCTGGGGGAAGAGGAGCGGCACGCTCTGCCGCTGCATGTTGGAGCCCATGAGCGCGCGATTGGCGTCGTCGTGCTCCAGGAACGGGATCAGCGCCGCGGCGATGGAGACCAGTTGCTCCGGGGCCACGTCCATGAACTCGATCCGGTCGGGCGGAAGCAACGGGTAGTCGTCTCCCTTGCGGCTCAGCACCAGCTGCTCCGCGAAGGTGCCGTCCGGGTTCAACGGCGCGTTGGCCTGCGCCACCGCGTAGTCCTCTTCGTCGCTGGCCGACAGCCAGCGGATATCATCGGTGACCTTGCCGTTCTTGACCGTCCGGTACGGCGTCTCAATGAACCCGAGGTCGTTGATCCGGGCGTAGGTGGACAGGCTGGTGATCAGACCGATGTTCGGACCTTCCGGGGTCTCGATCGGGCACATCCGGCCGTACTGCGAGTAGTGCACGTCGCGGACCTCGAAGCCCGCGCGCTCGCGGGTGAGGCCGCCCGGGCCCAGGGCCGACAGCCGCCGCTTGTTGGTCAGCTCGGCCAGCGGGTTGGTCTGGTCC
>DATMDQ010000131.1:0-34847 GCA_035557715.1 Gemmatimonadales bacterium | reverse complement strand
GCAAGCGTGATCTTCACGGCTCATCACGCCGACGATCAAGTCGAAACCGTGCTCATGAGAGTGCTGGGTGGCTCCGGCCCGGCCGGTCTGGCCGGGATGGCGTCTGTCCGGGGGGAGGTGGTTCGACCACTCCTTTCGTTCAGCCGGGCCGACATGCTGCGGTATCTGGATCAACGCGCCCTGGAGTCCTGGCAGGATCCGGCGAACGCGGACCCGCGCCATTTCCGCTCGTGGCTTCGTCACCAGGTGCTCCCGATGCTCCGCCACCGGCTGCCCGACGTGGATTCGAAGCTCCAGAGAATTTCCACGCAGGCCGGGCGCGACCGCGCCGCCTGGGACTCGGTTCTGGATGCCCTGCCGGACCTCGATTTCGCTGCGGAAAGCGAAGCGATTTCCGTTGCTGCCACATCCCTCGGCGGCTATGATTCAGCCTTGGCGCAGGCGGTCATTCTAGCGGCTGCCAGGCGGGCGGGTTGCCAGCTGGGCCCCTCGCGCGTGGGCCGGGTGCTCGCCCTGGTGAAAAGCGGCGAGAGCGGATCGAGAGTGCCGCTGGGCGGGGGCTGGATCGCGGAGCTGGCCTTCGGCCGCTTGCGTATCGGACGCAATGTTCAGCCCTCGAAGCGGTCGCCCTGGGCCCTGGAAGGACAGAGCGGGCGGGGGAGTTGGGGAGGCTGGAGCCTCAGCTGGACGGTGGCAACCGTCCCCGATCGCCAGGAGCGGACCGGGATGAGTGCCTGGTTCACCCTGAATCCGCTGACGGTTCGGGGCTGGTCTCCGGGTGAGAAGCTCAGGCCCCTGGGGGGCACCGGACGGCGACTGGTGGTACGCTGTTTTCAGGAGGTGCGGGTGCCGCGCAGCCGGCGAGTGTCCTGGCCGGTGCTGGCCCAAGCTCAGGAGATCATCTGGATTCCGGGTGTCTGCCGTTCGGATGCCCTTGTGCCGGCCCATGGAACGGAGGCGCTGCGCGTCGATGCTGAGCACCCCTGACGTCCTGCGCCGGACTGGAGGTCGGCCAGTCAAGTCGATCGTCTTCGATGAGCAGACCATCGCTGCGAAGGTCCAGACGCTGGCCGACGAGATCACCCGGGCCTATCCGGACGGTGAGCTGCTGGTCCTCGGGCTGCTCAAGGGCAGCTTCATCTTTCTCAGCGACCTGGTCCGCAAGATCCAGCGACCGATCCAGGTCGATTTTCTTGTGGCCAGCTCGTATGGCGACGGCAAGGTGTCGAGCGGCACCGTTCGCCTGCTCTACGACCCCGAAACCCGGCTCGAAGGCAAACATATCCTGGTGGTTGAGGATATTATTGATACTGGTAAGACGCTGCAGCGCCTGATGGCGCTGCTGGCCGCACGGCAGCCGCGGAGCCTCGCGATCTGCGCGCTCCTGGACAAGCAACTGGCGTCGGAGCCGCGTCCCGAGCCCCGTTTCGTGGGGTTTCGGGCGCCACCGGCCTTTCTGGTCGGCTACGGACTCGACCACGCCGAGAACTTTCGGCACCTCCCGTTCATTGCGGACCTGGAATAATGGCAGACCGAAATCCAACTCGATCCCCTCGCACCAACTGGGGAAACTTCAGCAAGAACCTGGCTCTCTGGCTCGTGGTGGGGCTCCTGGCGCTCGCCCTGTTCCAGATGATGAGCCGCCAGCGGAGCCCGACCCAGGAGTTCTCCTATACCGAGTTCAGCAAACAGCTGGACCAGGGCAATGTGGCCCGGGTCGAGGTGTTTGACGGCAAGCGGCTGGAAGGAGACTTCCGCAACCCGGTGACTCAGGAAAACCGTAGCGCCAAGAGCTTCCAGGTGCTGCTGCCGGTGGCCAACAGCGAGGTGTTCCTCAAGCGGCTGGAAGATGCCAACGTGCCCATCCTGGCCAAGGAGCCGAAGGGGGGCATCACCGCCATCATCATTGCCGCGCTTCCCTGGATCGTGATACTGGGACTCTGGTTCTTCCTGCTGCGCCAACTCCAGGCCGGCGGCAGCCGTGCTTTTGCCTTCGGGAAGTCGAAGGCCAAACTTTTGGCCGGCGACACCCCCAAGGTGACCTTCGCCGACGTGGCCGGAGCCGACGAAGCCAAGGTGGAGCTCCAGGAGATCATCGAGTTCCTGAAGGACCCGCAGAAATTCACCCGCCTCGGCGGCCGGCTCCCGAAAGGGGCATTGCTGGTGGGCCCGCCGGGAACCGGGAAGACGCTCCTGGCCAAGGCCGTCGCTGGCGAGGCGGGCCGGCCCTTCTTCTCGATGTCGGGATCCGACTTCGTGGAAATGTTCGTCGGCGTGGGAGCCAGCCGGGTGCGCGATCTGTTCGAGCAGGGCAAGTCACACGCGCCCTGCATCATCTTCATCGACGAGATCGATGCCGTGGGACGACACCGGGGCGCCGGGCTCGGCGGCGGACATGATGAGCGGGAGCAGACCCTGAACCAGCTTCTGGTCGAGATGGACGGCTTCGAGTCCAACGACGGCGTCATCCTGGTGGCGGCCACCAACCGCCCCGACGTCCTCGATCCGGCCTTGCTTCGGCCGGGCCGGTTCGACCGCACCATTGTGGTCGATGCCCCGGACGTCCGCGGCCGGGAAGGCATCCTTCGGGTTCATACCCGGAAGATTCCTCTCGCCGCGGACGTTCGGCTCGACGTCATCGCCAAGGGGACGCCGGGGATGGCCGGGGCCGATCTGGCCAACCTGGTCAACGAGGCGGCCGTGCTCGCCGCTCGGCGCAACAAGACCCTGGTGGAGATGTCGGACTTCGAGGATGCCAAGGACAAGGTCATGCTCGGCGTCGAGCGTCGCAGCCTGGTGCTCACCGAAGAGGAGCGCACCTTGACGGCGTATCACGAGGCGGGTCACGCCATCGTGGCCATCAAGATCCCGGGGAGCGATCCCATCCATAAGGTCACCATCGTGCCGCGGGGACGGGCCCTGGGCCTGACCGCCTCGCTACCGGAAGTGGACCGGCACAATTACAGCAAGGATTGGCTCATCGGTAGCCTGGCGATGTTCTTCGGCGGCCGGGTGGCGGAGGAGCTGGTCTTCGGCCCTGATAAGATCACCACCGGGGCGGGCAACGACATCGAGCGTGCGACCGGCCTGGCCCGGAGGATGGTCACCCAGTTCGGCATGAGCGAGCTCATTGGTCCGCTCGCTGTGGGCGATAAAGAGCAGGAAATCTTCCTCGGCCGTGAATTTGCTCAGCGGCGGGAAATCTCGGAGCGCACCGCCCAGATGGTGGATGGCGAGGTCAAGCGTCTGGTCGACGAGGCCTACGCCCGCGCCAGCAGTATTCTGGGCGCCAACCGTGATCTGCTCGATCGGATCGCCCAGGCGCTGCTCGATCGCGAGACCATTGACCGCGAGGACCTGGACCGGCTGGCGAAGAACCAGCCGCTTCCACCCCGGACCCTGCCGCCGGTGGAGCCCAGCTCCGCGCCAACCGGACAGGCGGCCAAGCCGGGCGCGGCCCCGGCCCGCGCCCCGATCCTAGGAGCGCCTCCGGCCGAACCAGCCGGCGCGTGAATGTCAGG
This sequence comes from Gemmatimonadales bacterium, assembly GCA_035557715.1. GTDB lineage: Bacteria > Gemmatimonadota > Gemmatimonadetes > Gemmatimonadales > GWC2-71-9 > CAVVWJ01. The sequence continues at coordinate 31,326 of DATMDQ010000131.1, read as the reverse complement.
CCGCTGGCGCTTCACTCACCTCGGGCGGTGCGGGAAGCGCTCCGCTCCCACGGCTGGGAGGAATCGCTAGCGGATACCGCCGCCGAAGGAATCCACACCTCAGCATTTCATCTGACCGGGCTGGACCAGGGCGCACTCGAGGCCCTGGTCCCGTTCGCAGGTGGGCTCGGGCTCGAAGTGCTTACCGGGGAGAATTGGGCGATCCTGGCAGGCAGCAGGTCCCGGCTCAGTGCGCTGGCCCGTCCATGGACGGTTCCCGGGCCGCTGGCCCAGATCGCGGTAGGAATCGGGATAGTTTTGCCGCCAGCCCTGCCTGAGTCATGGCAGACCGCTCGAGGGTCCGTATTTCTCGATCGCCCGGTTCTGGCTGGGATCCTCAACGTCACGCCCGATAGCTTCAGCGACGGGGGCCGCTTCCTCGGAGTCGACGCGGCGCTGGCGCAGGCAGAGACACTGCTCGAAGCGGGGGCAACTATCCTCGATGTGGGCGGTGAGTCCACCCGCCCGGGCCGCACCGAGGCGGTGCCGGCCGAGGAGGAGCTCCGGCGAGTCGTGCCGGTGATGAAGGAGCTCACCCGGAGACATCCGGACCTGGTCGTTTCCATTGACACGGTGAAGGCCAGTGTGGCACGGGCAGCCCTGGACGCAGGGGCCGCGGTGGTGAACGATGTCTCCGCCTTCCGCCTCGATCCCGAAATGGCTGCCACCGTTGCGGCGGCGAAGGCGGGCGTCATTCTGATGCACTCGAGGGGCCCCATTCTCGAGGTCTCCTCCACCCGCCACACCGATTATGGTGGAGACGTGGTTGGTGGCGTGCTGGCGGAGCTACGAACGGCGCTCGAGCTGGCGGCGGGAGCCGGCATTGGCCCCGACTTCACCGTGGTTGATCCAGGGTTCGGCTTCTCCAAGACGGGCGAGCAGAATCTGCTCCTGTTCGATCAGCTTTCTGCCCTTCAGGCGCTCGGGAGGCCGATCCTGGTCGGCCCGTCACGCAAGCGCTTTATCGGCGCAATCACCGGTGTGCCGGCGGAGGAGCGCGACCGTGCCACCGCTACCATGTGCGCTCTGGCCTATGAGCGCGGAGCCCGGCTCTTCCGGGTGCACGACGTTGCGGGAGCGAGGGAAGCGCTCTCCCTGGCATATGCCCTGGGAGCCGGCTAGTGGCAACGATCGCTCCGAACAACCCGCTGCGCTCTGAGCCAGCCCATCCGCCCTACCGCTTTGCCCTGGGTGTCGCGGCGCTGGTGCTCGCGGTCTTCGTCCTCACCCTCGCTCCGACCGTCACGTTCTGGGATGCCGGAGAGTTCATAGCGGCCGCCAAGACCCTCGGAATCCCCCACCCGCCGGGCACGCCGCTCTTCGTCATGATCGCCCATGTCTGGGCGATGCTCATCCCCATCGGTGAGTACGCGGTCCGAACCAATCTTCTCAGCGCGGTGCTGAGTGCCGCGGCCGCCGGTTTCTTCTTCCTGGTGACCCACGAGTCGATCCGGCTCTTTGCCGACGGTCTCGAGGCCCGTACCGCCCGGCTCTTGTCCCTGGGAGGTGCCGCGGCGGCGGCCATGCTGGGTGCCTTCACGTTTACCAATTGGCAGAATTCGAACGAGACCGAGGTCTACACAGTCGCCACGTTCACTATCGCCGCCATCAGCTGGCTGCTGCACATCTGGCGGCGGGAGCGGGGGACCACTCGTGCGCCGCGGATCCTCCTGCTGATCGTGTACCTGGCTGGCATCTCCATCGGAAATCACCTGTTGGCACTCCTGGCGGGTCCGGCGGTCGTAATGTTTGTGGCGACAACCCTGCGGAGTGCGCCGGCACGGAATCCGGTTCAGGCACGGGCGGAGTGGGCCCAGCTCGCGGTCGTCGCAGGAGTCTGGGCCTTGCTCATCGGCACCGGGCTCGGCAGCACCGGCCTGATCGTCATCGGCGGCCTCTGTTTCGTGGCAGCGGCAACCTACGCCGTCACGGCCCGGGCCGGCGGCTTTGCGGCGCTCAGCCTGTTCATCGCCTGCATCGCCGTAACGCCCTATCTCTACATCTTCATCCGGTCGGCCCAGAATCCACCAATTAACGAGGCCGCTGCTGCCGTCGACACCTTTGCTCGCCGCCTGGATGCGCTGCTCGACATACTTCGCCGCGCCCAGTATCCGCCCCGCACTCCGCTCGACGATCCGACGGTTCCGCACGGACCCGACAACCCGGGCCGAACCATTGGCCTGCTGGCGATTCAGTTCGGCGACTACATCGAGTATTTCACCTGGCAGTGGGCCAAGTCTGTTGTTAGATGGCTTCAGGTCCCCATCGCCCTGATCTTCCTCGGCCTCGGCCTTCGTGGCTCGTTTGCCCAGCGCCGCGCCGACCGTTCTGCCTGGTGGCTGCTCTTTGCCCTATTCATGGTCACCGGCATCGGCCTCGTGATCTACATGAACTTCAGGCCTGGCTTCGGCCGCTGGTTCGACCTGTACCCGGCCGGAAGCAACCACGAGGTCCGGGAGCGCGACTACTTCTTCGTCGTCAGCTTCATCGTGTGGGGGCTCTGGGCCGGGATGGGGATGGTTGTGCTGGCGCGCGGGCTGATCGAGCGCGCGGGCACGCTGCGCAGCCTGGCCCCGGCTGCGTTCATGCTTGCCGCGGTTCCGTTGGCGCTGAACTGGTCGGCCGCCTCCCGACGCCATGGTCCCGATGCCACCCTGGCTGCTGACTTTGCCTACGATCTCTTGAACACCGTGCCACCATATGGAGTCCTCTTCACCTATGGCGATAACGACACCTTCCCGCTCTGGTGGGCTCAGGAAGTGGCGGCTATCCGGCAGGATGTGACAGTGGTCTGTCTGGCGCTGGCCAACACCGATTGGTACATGCGCCAGCTGCGGGACGCGCCGGTGCGCCCGGTCGACTTGCCTGCGCTTCCCCCGGTTTGGCGTGACTCGGTTAAATCGCCGCCCACCTGGCCGCTGCATACCATGTCAGACGAAGCCATAGCCACCGCGATGATGGGCTACGGGGCGCCGGAGACTCAGGAGATCAAGCTGGGGCCGCTCACCCGGACGCTGGAGAAGGGGGCGTATCTCATGCCCAACGAGATACTGACTCTCAGCGTGGTGCAGCAGAACGTGGGGCGGCGGCCCATCGTGTGGGCCATCACTGCCGGGCGCGAGTATGCCGGTCTCAGCGCCTACGTGATTCAACAGGCGCTGGGCTTCTCGCTGCAAGCCGCCAAGCCGGACACTACCGCCCCGTGGCTCGACCTCCGACGGCTGGCCGGCGCCCCCCTCAACCTTCCGCTGACGGAACGTCTGGTGTGGGACACCTATCGCCACGCTGGGTTGCTGGAGGGCGAGGCCATCCGGCTGGAGAGCACCAGCGCCGGCATTGCGGCCACCCTGTCTTTTCCCTTCGTCCAGCTCGCCTATGCATTCAGCGACCGGGGAGAGCTGGAGAAGATGCAGCGGGCCCTGGACTACGCGCTCAGGCTGTCTCCCAATCCCGCCCTGCGGGCGGCCCTGACCGAACTCAGGATTCGAGGGGTCGATAGCGGGCGGTAGCGGGAAGGAGCAGACCCGAAAAACTTGAGCCGGTCCCTCCCGGCCCCCCCGTCTTTCCCGTCCTTCCCGTCCTTCAATAACCAAGCATCCCACGGTAAATTAGAGGGTTATGGACTTCCCAGGCCTTCCGGCTCGGTTGGCCCTTGTGCGCGAGACGGTGGCCAGAAGTCAGGCTGCCCGCGGATGGCGGCATACGGTGCGCATCGTGGGGGTCACCAAAACCCATGGCCCGGAAGCCGTCCAGGCTGCCGTGTCGGCCGGGCTTCAGGACGTCGGCGAGAACCGGGTGCAAGAGGCACTCCAGAAGCAGCAGTCCCTGGCGGCGCTATCCGTCGACTGGCACCTCATCGGCACGCTGCAGCGCAACAAGGCGCGGAATGCTGTCGGGCGCTTCGCCCTCATCCATTCTGTCGACCGGTTGGATCTTGCGGCCGAGCTCGACCGACGGTCGGTCGAAGGGACCAGGCAGCGGGTGTTGGTGCAGGTGAATTGTTCGGCCGAGGCGCAGAAGGGAGGCGTCTCGCCCGAGTCGCTCCCCGGGCTGCTGGACCAGTTGCAGACGCTGAACCGGCTCGAGGTCCAGGGCCTGATGACGATGAGTGCCCTGACCGACGATCCGGCGGAGCAGCGGCGCTCCTTCCGCCTCCTCAGGGAGCTACGCGAGGCGGCCGAGCGCTCGGGGCACCGGCTTCCTGACCTGTCGATGGGGATGTCCGGGGACTATGCCATTGCTGTCGAGGAGGGCGCCACAATGATCAGGCTGGGCACGGTCCTCTTTGGAGAGCGGGAGACATGAGCGACGATCACTCTTTCCATCTGACACCGCTCGACGTGCGCTCGCAGGAGTTCACTCGCGCGTTGCGCGGGTACGACCGGAACCAGGTGAACGAGTTCAAGCTCGCCATCTCCGAGGAGCTGGAGCGCCTGATCCGGGACCGTGCCCAGCACGAGGAGCGGCTCCGGAGCGTGCAGGAGCAGCTGCGTTCGTTCCGCGACCGGGAGCGTGCGATGAATGAAGCTCTCGTGGCCGCGCAGCAGCTCAGGGTGGACAGCAGGGAACAGGCCGCACGCGAAGCCGAACTGGTGGTGCGCGAGGCCAAGATGGAGGCGGAACGCATTCTCGAGCGAGCTCGCCAGGAGGAGGCCGTGGTACGCGAGCGCACCGATGGGGCCGCTCGTCAATTTACCGCGTATGTCTCGAGCTTCCGGGCATTGCTCGAGAGGCATCTGGGTGAAGTGGATGGCTTGCAGCGCCGCACCGGGCCCGAAGTGACGGAGCCTCGAGGCCAGGCCATCGCCGGAGACCAGCAGTGACAACTGCGCCGCCTCTATTCGACCGCATCGAGGTTGCCGGTCGAGTCATCCGGAAGCGGAGCTCCCTCAGTCCCGAGGTCGCCATCATTCTGGGCACCGGCCTGGGCGGGCTCGCCGATGAGATCGACGTGGATGCCTCGATTCCCTACGAGGAGATCCCGGGATTTCCTCTGTCAACCGTCGAGACTCATGCCGGGCGGCTCCTGCTTGGCCGGCTGAATAAGCGGCCCGTGGTGGCCATGCAGGGCCGCTTCCATCGGTACGAGGGTTACGGGCTGGCCGAGGTCACTTTTCCCGTGCGCGTGCTCCACGCGTTGGGAGCCAGGACGTTGGTGGTATCGAACGCTTGTGGCGGGATGAACCCGCTCTGGGGTCCTGGCGACCTGGTCCTCCTCAGTGATCACATCAATCTGCTGGGCGACAATCCCCTGGTGGGAGCTAACGACGAGCGGCTGGGGCCGAGATTCCCGGATATGTCTGCCCCGTACGACCCCGAGCTCCGGGCGTTGACCAGAGCGGCCGCCCTCGAGCTTGGCATCGTGCTGCGTGAAGGCGTGTACGTAGCTGTGCCCGGCCCCAGTCTGGAGACTCGCGCGGAGTACCGGATGCTGCGGGCGATGGGTGCCGACGTGGTCGGGATGTCGACCGTCCCCGAGGTGATTGTGGCCAACCACGCCGGGATGAGAGCTCTGGGCATCTCGATCATCACCGATCAGTGTCTCCCGGACGCGCTCGAGCCCGCTGACATCAGTCGTATCATCGCAACCGCCGGCCGGGCCGAGCCCTCACTCACCCGGCTGATCGGCGCGCTGGTGGAACGCCTTCCCTGATGGCGTTCTCCACCTGGCCCGACCTGACTCCCAACGAGCTCGAGCAACGACAGCTGGAGCAATGGAAGTCCGAAGGTCTCTTCCGGCAGACGATGGAGGCCCGGAGCAACGGCCGTCCGTTCGTCTTCTATGAGGGTCCTCCCACCGCGAACGGCCGACCCGGCATCCACCACGTCTTCTCTCGCACGATCAAGGATCTGGTGTGCCGGTTCCACTCGATGCAGGGGGAGTCGGTCACTCGTATCGCCGGCTGGGATACGCACGGGTTACCGGTCGAGATCGAGGTGGAGAAGGAGCTCAAGCTCACCGGCAAGAAAGACATCGAGCGGTTCGGTGTGGAAGAGTTCAACGCCCGCGCCCGCAAGAGTGTCTTCAGGTACCAGGCTGAGTGGGAGAGCCTTTCCGATCGGATCGGCTACTGGCTGGACTACGAGCATCCGTACGTCACCCTCAGCAACGACTACATCGAGAGCGTCTGGTGGCTGCTCCAGCGGTTGCACCAGCGGGAGCTGCTGTACCGTGGCCACCGGGTGTTGCCGTACTGTCCCCGCTGCGGCACGGTCCTCTCGAGCCACGAGCTCGCGCAGGGCTACGAGAACGTCACCACCAACTCGATCTACGTGACGTTCCCGCTACAGGACGATCCCAAGCGGCACCTGCTGGTGTGGACCACCACGCCGTGGACACTTCTCTCGAACGTGGCTGTGGCGGTGAACCCGGACCTGGAATACGGCGAGTACGTCGTGGGAGAGCGGCGAATCATCCTGGCCACCGAGCGTGCGTCGCTTCCCAGCAGCAGCCAGGCGAACGCTCCCAGCTTCAGCGAGCTGGGCCCCGCGCGGACCTTCAAGGGACGGGAACTGATCGGGCTGCGCTACCGGCGTCCCCTGGAGGTGGTTCCACTGCCGGAAGACCGGGCATCGCGCCTGGTGGTGGCCGCGGATTTCGTGACGGCAGGTGATGGATCGGGCCTGGTACACCTGGCTCCGGCCTTCGGTGCCGATGACTACCAGGCCGGTGTGGAGCACGGCCTTGCTTTGGTACGCCCGGTGGCCACAGACGGTACCTTGACCGGCACCAACTGGCCGGAGATCGAGGGCCGCCTCGTTACCGCTCGGGAGACCAACGACCTCATCGTCCAGCGGCTCAAGCGAGATGGTCGCTGGCACCTGACGGTGCCCTACGAGCACAGCTATCCCCACTGCTGGCGCTGCTCCAGCCCGCTGATCTACTACGCACGCGACTCCTGGTTCGTCCGCACCTCATCCGTGAAGGAGCGGATGCTGGAGCTCAACCGCCAGGTGGACTGGCATCCGCCCGAGGTTGGGGCCGGACGGTTCGGCGAGTGGCTAGAGAACAACGTCGATTGGGCGCTTTCGCGAGACCGGTACTGGGGTACACCGCTTCCCGTGTGGGTCTGTGATGACGACCCAGCTCACGTTGAAGTGATCGGGAGTTACGCCGAGCTGAGCAAGCGCTGGGGACGCGAGCTGCCCGATGGGTTCGACCCTCACAAACCGTTCATCGACCAGTACACCTGGGCCTGTCACTGCGGCGGCCTGATGCGGCGTGCCCCGGAGGTGATCGACACCTGGTTTGACTCCGGATCGATGCCCTATGCCCAGTGGCACTACCCTTTCGAGCACAAGGAGGAGTTCGCCCGGCACTTTCCTGCGGACTTCATCTGCGAGGGGCTCGACCAGACGCGAGGGTGGTTCTATTCCCTTCTGGCCATTGCCACCACGGCTTTCGAGAGCCTGGCATACCGTCACGTCATCGTGAACGATCTGATCCAGGATGTTCAGGGCCAGAAGATGTCGAAGAGCAAGGGGAACGTGGTCGATCCCTGGTCCATGATCGAGCAGTACGGGGCGGACACCATCCGGCTCTACCTGCTGGCCTCGAGCCAGGTGTGGCTGCCCAAGCGATTCGATGCCCGCACCATTCCCGAGGTGGCGGGGAAGTTTTTCAATGCCCTCAAGAACAGCTACACCTTCTTCGCGGGCTACGCTGGAGACTGGACTCCACTAGATTCGCCTGCCGTGGATCAGCGCCCGCTGGTGGATCGGTGGCTGTTGAGCCGGCTGGACGCGACGGTGGAAACGATTACGGAGGCGTGGGGGCGGTACGACGTCACGGCAGGGGTGCGTACCATTCTGGACTTCGTGGTAGACGACGTCTCACAGTGGTACGTCCGGGTGAACCGGGCTCGGTTCTGGGCGCCGGACTCGGTGGCCGATCCGGCGGCGCTCGCTACCCTATACGAGACCCTGACGACAGTGAGCCGGCTGCTCGCGCCGGCCGGCCCGTTCGTCAGCGATTGGCTCCATCGGGCACTGGCGGGAACATCCGTGCACCTGTCCACGTTCCCTGAACCGCGCCAGACCCGGATGCCCGAGCTCGAAGCGGCCATGGACGCGGTTCGCCGTCTGGCCTCGCTGGCCCGATCGGCGCGCGAAGAGCGCAACTTGCGGGTCCGGCAACCGCTCGGGCGGATGCAGGTGGCGGTGCCCGCTGCGGTACGGGGTCCGGCGCTGAACCAGCTGTTGGAGTTGCTCAGGGTCGAAGTGAACGTCAAAGAGATCGAGGTCGTCGCTTCCGACACCGACCTGGTTCGGCTCCGCCCCAAGCCGAACTTTCGGACTCTGGGCAAGCGCTACGGCAAGCGCACCCCGGCAGTGGCCGCCGCCACCGCAACGCTGACACCGGGCCAGCTCCGGAGTCTGGAGGGTGGAACCTCGGCGACGCTCGAGCTGGAGGGAGAGACGGTCACCTACCTGCCCGAGGATGTCGCTGTCGAGCGCGAGGTGGCCAGCGACTGGCTGGTGCAGAGTAGCGGCTCGTTTGTGGCGGCACTGGATCCCCACCTCGATGAGGGGCTCAAGCGCGAAGGTCTGGCCCGCGAGGTCGTGAACCGGGTGCAACGGATCCGCAGAGATGCGGGGTATCTGTATACCGATCGAATCGGGCTCTGGATCGACGGCGACGCGTTGGTGCTCGACGCCGTTCGGGCCCATGCCGCCTTCATCCAGGGTGAGACTCTGGCGCGAGGGCTGGAGCTGCCGGCCCGCGCGCCGACACCCGATCTGGAACAGCAAGTGGACATCGATGGGCACGGAGTGATGGTGGGAGTGCAACGACATCAGGACGGCCGGGACGGGGCCGGCCCTCAACCCATGGACGAGTAATGAATAAGAAACAGCTTTCGCACCTGGAAAAGCGCCTGATGGAAGAGCGGGCCCGCGTCATGAAGGAGCTCGGCTACTACGACGAATCCTTCAACGCCACGCTCCAATCGTCCGACGGCGATCTCTCCTCCTATTCCTTCCACATGGCGGACCAGGGCACCGACGCCATGGAGCGGGAGAAGCAATTCCTCTTCGCCTCGCAGGAAGGACGCTACCTCTGGCATGTGAATGAGGCGCTGCGCCGACTCTACGGCACGCCGGACAAGTTCGGCCACTGCCATCAGTGCGGCCAGGAGATCAACTTTGAGCGGCTCGACGCGTTGCCCCACGCGCGACTCTGCATCACGTGCAAGGAGAAGGAAGAAGATGGCAAACGACGCTGACCATTCGCCGGGCCCGGAACAGATGCTGACGGGGGGCTCGCCCCGGCGGCTGTTCGTGTTGGCGGCGCTGGCGACGGTGGCGCTCGACCTGGTCACCAAGCTGATAGCCGAGGCCACGCTGCTCCGCACGCCGGGTATCTCGGTGGTGGGCGACTGGTTCCAGCTACGTCTGGTCTACAACCAGGGCGCGGCCTTCGGCCTTCACGTGGGTCCCTATTCCCGCTGGATCTTCTTCACCGTGGCCCTGGTGGCCGTCTTTGTCCTCGCCCGGATGTCACGCAGCACGCCCATTGCCGACCGGTTCCGCCAGCTGGCACTGGGGTTGGTGGCCGGTGGCGCTGCGGGAAACCTGATCGACCGGATCCGCAGCAGCCGGGGCGTGGTGGACTTCCTCGATGTCGGCATCGGAGCGTACCGCTGGCCGACGTTCAATGTGGCGGACATCGCCGTCAGCTGCGGCGCCATCGCACTCGCCATCTCGTTGTGGCGGGAGGACGCCCGCCGATCGGAGGCGGAGTCGATTCCGGCTGCCTGAGGTGAAGGCGGGGAAGCGGGGCGGGCGCCCTCCGGGCGGGTGGGAGGTGGGGACGCCGGAACCCCCAGACACCACGTCGGATTTGAGTAGCGCGCCTGTCCAATTCACCGTCCTTGGCCTCGAAACCGAGCGCCTCGACCGCTTTCTCGCCGATCAGATGGCAATCTCCCGCACCCAGGCCGCACGGCTAGTGGCCGACAAGCGGGTGACGGTCGACGGAAAAGTCGCTCGCGCTTCCCGCCTCCTTGCCCGCGGTGAGGTCGTCATCGTCCGGATTCCGGACCACGAACCGCCTCGAACGCTCCAACCCGCTGCCATCCCACTCACGCTCGTCTTCGAAGACGAGCACCTCGCCATCATCGACAAGCCCGCCGGCCTGGTGGTCCACCCGGCGCCGGGCCATTGGGACGACACCCTGGTCAACGCGCTGGTTGCCCGCGGCACCACCCTGGCCGGAGGCGCGGAGGGGCGGCCGGGAATCGTCCATCGTCTCGACCGCGATACGTCCGGTCTCATGATCATCGCCAAGACCGACCTGGCTCACCGCCGGCTCGGCGCCGCCATCGCTGCCCGCCGGGTGCAGCGGAGCTACGCCGCCCTGGTCTGGGGTCATCTCGACGCCGATTCGGTCCGGATCGACGCGCCAATTGCACGAAGCCAGCGCGACCGCAAGCGAATGAGTATTTCCCCGCAGGGCCGCCAGGCCCGGACGGACGCCTCGGTAGTCGCGCGGTTTGGTGTGGTAGACCTGCTCCGGCTGGAGCTGCACACCGGCCGGACCCATCAGATCCGGGTGCACCTTGAGCATCAGGGGCACCCGATCGTGGGTGATCCAGTCTACGCCGGCGGAGGCAGTCGCAGGATCTCCGGGGCTGCCCGCCGGGTCGCCGAGCTCCTGGAGCGGGCGACGCCCCGCCAGGCACTTCATGCGGCGGCTCTGGCATTCCGCCATCCCGTGAGCGGGGCTCCGCTCGAATTTCGGTCCGAATGGCCCACTGATTTGAGAGATGCACTCATCGTCGCGGGTGGCGAGGAACTGGTTGCCCAGTCCGAGCCTCTGAGCTATCTTCGTTTCTTTAATAGAGATGGCTAACTCTCCCGCGCTTCACGCCGTCGTCTTTCGAATCGGTGAGATTGTCTGCGCGGCCCCGGCAGGGATCGTGCGTGAGATCCTCCCGCGCCTCCCGGCTACCCGAATCCCGGGTGTCCCGGATGCGGTCGAGGGGCTGGTGAACGTCCGCGGAAGCTTGCTCACCGTGCTTGACGGTCACTTGCTGCTGGATCAGCAGCGACGCCCGACCGACGAGGGCGCGATCGTAGTCCTCGAAGTGAAGGGTCGCGGCTACGGGTTGGGAGTCGGGCAGGTTCTCGACTTCCTGGAGGTCCCCGCCGCCTCGGTCGTCGAACGCCGGGACCTGCCCGGGGTCGACCCCCGACTGGTGAAGGCGGTGGGCCTCAGAGCCGACCAGCACTTCATCCTGCTCGACGTGGACGCCTTGTTTGCTCCGATCATCGGAGGCTGATGATCGCCGCCCGCTAACATGCAGGGAGGGAAGTCCGTGAATCAAACCGTGCTCGTCTGCGACGACGCCATCTTCATGCGAACGATGATCAGTGACATCCTGAGCCAGGCTGGCTTCGAGGTCGTAGGTGAGGCCGAGTCCGGGCTCCAGGCGGTCGAGAAGTACCGCATGCTGAAACCCGACCTCGTCACCATGGACATCGTCATGCCGGACATGGGCGGCATCGAAGCCGTCCGCGAGATCTGCAAGGACCATCCCGATGCCAAGATCCTGATGTGCAGCGCGATGGGACAGCAGGCCCTGGTGGTCGAAGCGATCCAGGCCGGAGCCAAGGACTTCGTGGTCAAGCCGTTTCAGCCATCCCGCGTACTCGAGGCGGTCCAGCGCGTCCTGGCTTGATTCATGGATCTGTCGAAATATGCAGCCCTCTTTCTCGCCGAGAGCCGCGAGCACCTCAATGCCTGCAATGGGTCGCTGCTTGAATGGGAGCGTGCCCCGGCTTCGGTCGAGCCGGTGGACCGTCTCTTTCGCGCCATCCACACGATCAAGGGCATGGCCGCCACGATGGGCTACGCAGCCGTGGCGCAGCTCGCGCACTCCGCGGAGAACCTGCTCGATGCGTTACGGCACGAACGGGTAGCCGCCACACCCGCCGTGTTTCAGCTCCTCTTCCGCGCGGTGGACGCGCTCGGTGGAGCGGTCGAGGGGGTCGCGGCGGGGTCTGAGGCTGAGGCGGACGCGGGCCTGATCGGGGAGCTGGATTCGGCGGGAGCCAGGGTCGGCCCGCACGAGCCGGCCGCCCCATCGGTGCCCTCGGGTGTTACGAGCCCACCGGCTCGGCGCGCCTCTGACGCTCCCCGCTCCCGGCCCGTGCAGGTGACGATCCGGCCGGGCGCCCTGATGCGGGGGGCCCGGGCGGCGCTGGTGCTTCAGCGCGCCGAGGGACTCGGGGCCGTGAGCGGCCTGCGGCCCGCAGTGGCGCAGCTGGAGCGGGACGAGTTCGACGGACGCTTTTTTTTCCGGCTTCAGACCAAGCTGCCCGACGCGGAGATCGCCGCCGCGCTCGGCACGGTGGGTGAGGTGGAGGCGGTCAGAGTCGAGGAGACTCTCGCCGAGGCCGATGCCGCCGGCGGGAGCCGGCAGATCCGGGTGGACCTCCACCGGCTTGACGCGTTGATGAAGCATGTTGGAGAGCTGGTCGTCGCCAAGAACCGGCTCACGGTGCTGTCCACCGAGGCTGCCGACCCCACCCTGGTTGAGCTCAGCGAGCGAATCGCACGGCTGGTCTCTGCCATGCAGACCGAGGTGCTCGCCGCGCGGATGACGCCGGTGGGTGAGGTGTTCGATCGGTTTCCGAGGTTGGCGCGTGACTTGTCCCGCGACCTGGGGAAAAAGATTCGCTTCGACACGGAAGGCGAGGAGATCGAGCTGGATCGATCCATTCTCGACGAGATTGGCGAGCCGCTGCTGCATCTCATCCGGAATGCCGCTGACCACGGTATCGAGCCGCCGGAACAGCGCACCCAGGCGGGCAAGCCGGCCGAAGGCCGTATCCTGCTGTCGGCTACGCGCGAGCGGAACACGGTAGCGCTCAGGGTGGCGGACGACGGGCGGGGCATCGACCGGCAGCGGATCCTCGAGAAGGCGCGCCGCGAAGGCCTTGCGACTGCCGATGTCGACACCCTGACCGACGATCTTCTGGTCCGGGTGCTCGCTCGACCGGGGTTCAGCACCGCAACCGCAGTGAGCGGAGTGTCAGGCCGCGGGGTAGGGGTAGACGTGGCCATGACCCGGGTGCGGGCGCTCGGTGGAACGCTCGAGGTCCGCAGCGAGCTGGGCCGGGGCAGCACCTTCCTCATCCGGGTGCCGCTGACCCTCGCCATCGTCCGCGCTCTGCTGGCTGAAGCGGGTGGCGAACGTTACGCCGTGCCTCTGGCCTACGTGGCCGAGACGGTGGAGTTCGATCGGCGGGCGGTCACGTCAGTACGGGATCGTGAGGCCCTGGTGGTGCGGGATCAGGTCATTCCTACAGTCCACCTGCGGGATCTGGTGTCCGCGCCATCCCGGGGACAGCCGGCCCGGCAGCCGACCGTGATCCTGGAAGTCGGTGAACGGCGTACCGCCCTGGTGGTCGATGCGCTCCTCGGCCAGCAGGATATCGTGGTTGAGCCTTTCGATGCCCCCAGAGGCATGCCGCCCTTCGTTGGCGGGGCGACGATTCTCGCCGACGGCAAACCGGCTCTCATTCTGGACGCAGCGGCGCTCCTGTAGGAGGATGGCATGGAAGACGTGCGTGACCTGAAGGAGTCCCAGCTCGACGCCATGCGCGAGGTCGCCAATATCGGCGCCGGGCACGCGGCGACGGCGCTGTCCCAGATGACCAATCGCAGGATCATGATCACCGTGCCTCGGGTCAACATACGTCCGGTGGAAGAGGCCTGCGACACGTTCGGGACACCGGACGAGGTCATCGCCGCCATTCTGATGCACATGATGGGCGACCTCACCGGGCGGGCGCTGCTGCTGTTTCCGCAGCAGTCAGCGCGCACGCTGTGCGACTTCCTGTTGCGCCGCGAGCTGGGCACCACCCAGGAATTCCTCGAGATGGAACAATCCGCCCTGAAGGAAGCCGGGAACATTCTGGCCAGCGCGTACCTCAACGCGCTCAGCGACTTCATGGGGATGATGCTGGTGCCTTCGGTCCCCAGCCTGGTCATCGACCTGAGCGGAGCCGTGCTGACCAGCACCCACCTGAACTTCGGTCATGACCGCGAATACGCCTTCTGCGTGGAGACCTCGTTTCGGCTCGAGGGCGCCACCCAACCGCTGGGAGGACACTTCCTGTTGCTGCCCGACATAGCGTCCCTGCGGTCCATTTTCGACGCCATCCGACTGCCCTGATCGATGCCGGCCCCGGCGCTCTCGGAGCGCGATCTCACGGTGCTCCGCTCCTTTGCCCGTCGGATCGACCCATCCGACGCTGGGGCGCATAACAACCTCGGTGTCCTCTACTACCAAAAAGGGTTGGTGGAGGAGGCCATCGTCGAGTTCGCTCGCGCGCTGGAGCTCGACTCGAAGATGCAGGTCGCCCAGACGAACCTGGAGATCGCCTACCGCGACAGCGGCCACTATGATCGCCGGATCGCGGAGCTGAGCGAGGCTGCCCAAAGCCGGCCCAGGGATCGCGCCGCCCGCTGGGAGCTGGGCCGTGCCTACGCAACCGTGGGCCGCCACGACGAGGCGATTGTCGAGTTCGAAGCCCTCCTGGCCCACCACCCGAAAGACGTTCCCGCCCTGATTCAGCTGGGCCTGGCCGACAAGGCGCGGGGACGGCTCGACGCGGCCAGTGAGTGGCTGGCTCGGGCCTGCGCCGAGGACCCGTCGAATGCTGCCGCTCGATTCCATCACGGCGAGGTGCTCTACAACCGCGGCCTCAGCGAGCCGGCACTGGCGTCGTTGAAGGATGCCATTGCGCAGAACCCCGACTACGCCGAGGCCCACTATCTGCTCGCCTTCGTGTATGGCGATCTGGGCCAGCATGAAGCGGCGCGCGCGGCGACGAAGCGCGCGGTGGCGCTGAACCCGATGCTGGCCCGGGCCCAGGCCAACCTCGCGATTGAAGGCGGGGCCGCCGGGAAGCGTGCCAGCGTGGCAGCAGGGCAGAACGGGACGCCGGCACTCAGCGCGGAGCGAGCTGGGCCCGTGCCCAGCGGCCGCGCCGGCCCCCAGCCCGTGGCCGGTGCGCCTCTGGCCCACTACAACCTCGGAGTGGCACTGCGGCAGAAGGGGTATCACGACGATGCCCTGCGGGAGTACAAGGCGGGTCTCGATGCCGGAGAGGATCGCCGGCTCAACCTGCAGGCCATGGCCGAGGTGCACCTGCTCCGCCGGGATCTCACCGCGGCGCTGGCGCTCTACGACGCACTGGTGAAGGAGTTCCCCGACTCTCCTAAGATGTGGAATGAGCGCGGCGTGTGTCTGCACCAAGCCGGCAAGCGGGCCGAAGCGCTCGCCTCCTACGAGAAAGCCGTGGGAGCCGATTCCGCCTACCAGCTCGCGTGGAACAACGTTGGCGTGATCCGCGCCAGCGAGGCGTCGCCTGATGGCGCCGTGGCAGCCTTCCGCCAGGCGCTGGGCGGGTCGCGGCCGCTCTTTGCCGCGCGGCTGAATCTGGCGCTGCTCCTGTTCCAGCGGCGGCAGAACAAGGCAGCGCTGGACGAATATCAGCGCGCTCTCACCGAGCAGCCCTCGAGC
This sequence comes from Gemmatimonadales bacterium, assembly GCA_035557715.1. Classification (GTDB taxonomy): domain Bacteria; phylum Gemmatimonadota; class Gemmatimonadetes; order Gemmatimonadales; family GWC2-71-9; genus CAVVWJ01. Next base: position 15,751 of record DATMDQ010000131.1, on the reverse strand, counting down.
TCCATCGGCTGGAATGGAATCGGGCTGGTGCTGGTGGAGCTCAAGCGCTTCGAAGACGCCCGGAATGCATTCGGCCGCGCCGTTGATGCCGACGAGGATTTCGCTGCGGCGCACTACAACCTGAGCTTCGTCCTGAGCCAGCTGGGTGACTTCGACGGCGCCCTGCGGGAGACCCGCCGCGCGCTGGAGCTGGAGCCGTTGTATGTGCCGCAGAAGTTCTCCCTGACCATAGATCTGCAGTACGAAGACCCGACCATCGCGATCGCGCCCGAGCTGGTGGCCGACGTAAGCGGCGAAGAGCTTGCCGGGGAGTTCAGCTTCGACCCGCCCGCACTCGACCGGCTCTTCGACGAGCTCGCGCCCTCCCAGGCGGCCGCACCAGTCGAGCCGGCCGATGACTCGCTGGCAAGCGTACGTGACCTGATCGCCAGAGGCCTGTTGGACCAGGCGGCCGCTGAGCTGAACCGTGCCGTGGGGCGTAATGCGCCTAGATCTGCCACGGCGGTGCTCCAGGGTGACATCTTCGCCAAGCGCGGTTTCTATGGGGAGGCGCTGGAGCGCTACCGGGAAGCACGAGCCCTGGTTCCCAGCGATCGCGACGCCACTCTGGGCGAGATTCGCGCGCTCCTGTCTCTTGGCTGGGCTAAGGACGCGGGTCCGCTGGCCGACGACCTTGCCTCGAGGGTGCGCGGAGATCTGGACGTCCTGGCCGCCCGGGCACGGGTCCGGCTTGCCATGGGCGATGCCATCGCTGCGCTCGACTCGATTCGGGAAGCCCAGTCGCTCGCTCCGGGCCAGCCCGAGCTGTTCCATCTACAGGCCCAGGTTTCCGTCCGTCTGGGGGACCGTGCCGCTGCACTGGCGGCCTTCAACACCGCACTCGAGCTCGACCCTTCGCTGGTCCGCGTATGGTGCGAGCTGGGCGCGCTGGAAGAGGAGCGCCGCAACTGGGCGGCGGCGCGAGCCGCCTACGAGCGAGCCCTCGACCTGTTGCCGACATTCGGAACCGCGGCGCTTGCCCTGGCCGATCTGATCCGCCGCACCGAGTCCCCGCGCGCGGCCATTCCGGTGCTGGTGGGACTACTGGAGACGGATCCGTACGAGCTGGAGGCCCTCACCGCACTGGGGCGGGCCCTTCTGGAGGACGGACGCACGGACCAGGCCTTCGAGGCCTTCACTCGGGTGCTGCGCTTCGATCAGGAACACGCCGCCGCCCTCTACAATCAAGGCACCTGCTTCGCGCGGCAACGGCGCTTCGACGACGCAGTACAGGCGTGGGAGCGGGTCATCCAGCTCGACCCCGACGGTCCGTTTGCTACCGAGGCCAGGAGCCGGGCTCGTTCCGCGCGCGACCTGCAACACATCTTCGCCGCGGCGGGGTGAGCCGTGGCACTCGAAGGCCCCCTCAAGGAATTCCACATCCAGGACGTCTTCCAGCTGCTGGATCTCGGCCGGAAGAGCGGAGTACTGCGGGTCACGTCCGAGCTACGCCAGACGGCGGGGACGGTCTCGTTTGAGCGGGGTGGGGTCGTGGCGGCAACGCTCGGCCGCGATCCGCAGCCGATCGGCGCCAGGCTGGTACGGCAGGGCAAGATCTCGGCGGATCAGCTCGGCCGCGCCCTGGCGCTGCAGCACTCGGGCGACTCCCGCCGCCTGGGCGACATTCTCGTGGCGAGCGGCGCCATCGCGCGCCGTGAGCTCGATCGGCAGCTCAAGGCGCAGATCGAGGAGGCCATCTTCGAACTGCTGGGTTGGTCCGAGGGCTACTTCCGCTTCGAAGACGGAGCGCCCTGTGAGGGAGTAGTCGAAGCCCCCGTCCGGATTCCGACCGAAGGCCTCCTCATGGAGGCGGCCCGGCGCAGCGACGAGTGGTCCCGGATCGAGGACAAGGTGCCGCATCTGCGAGTGGTCCCGCGGCTGCCGCCGGCCGACGCCGCCGTGGGGGATCGGCTCGACCTGACACCGCTGGAGTGGGAGGTTCTCGCCGCCGTGGACGGAGAGCAGGACCTGCATGCACTCGCCGCCGCACTGGGACGATCGGAGTTTGATGTTGCCCGGACGGTGTACACGCTGAGCTCGGCCGGCGTGATCGTGCTCGACAGTGGCGGCACATCGGGCAAGAACAACGGGGCTTCACCGATCAACCTCGGGCCCGTCCGGCAGGCACTGACGCAGGGGGAATACGAGAAGGCCGCCGTGACCCTGCAAGAGATATTGCGGTCCGACCCGCTCATGCCGGAAGCGCGTCGTCTGTTCGGCGTGTGTCAAGCGGCGCTCGGCCGCTTCCGCGGTGCCGCGGAAACCTGGAAAGCCTGGGGTCGCCTGGGCACCCACACCTCCGCTGAAGAAGCGCTCAGGCCGGCGGTGGACCGGCTGAGGCAGGCGGCGGAGACATTGGCTGAAGAGCTGGAGAGTTACCGTGACTGATGACATCCGAGCGTTGACCGCGCGGCTGGCCGATGAGCCGTCCAGTCTTGCCTTCCTGGAGCTGGGCGAAGCATTGCGGCGCCGGGGCCAGCTCGAGGCAGCCTATAAGGTCGCCCGCGGCGGGCTAAGCCGGTATCCGGGTCTGGCGGATGCTCACGATCTCCTGGGCCGGATTCTCGGTGACCAGGGTGACCTCGCCGGCGCATTCGACGCCTGGGCGGACGCCCTGCGATTCGACCCGATGCGAAGCGGCGCATTGAAAGGCATCGGATTCCTCTACTTCCGAGCCGGCAATATCGAAGCGGCCCTCGAGCATCTGCAGCGGGCTGCCGATATCGATCCGGCCGACGAATCGATCGCGCAGGCCCTCGCTCGCGTGCGGGCTGCCTCCCGGGCCATACCGTCCAAAGAGCCGGAGCCCGCAACCGACACCATCGCACCTGCCCCGGTGGCGGCTGGACCGGGAGGGGATGGCGATGCCGCGGCGCCAATATTCTCCGCCCCGGAGAACGGCGATCAGGGGGTGATGCTGGTCGATGGCAACGGTCTCCGGCTGAGTGGCAGTCTGCTCAGCCCGGCCAACGAGGATGTGGGTGATCGTGTCGCCGCCGAGTTGGCCGGTGTGTCCAAGGAGGCCTCCCGCACCGCGAAGCTGCTTGGGCTCGGCGCGTGGGTGGCCATCGCGGTGGAATCGCCCGAGGGTAACCTGTTTCTGGTGCCTCCTACACCGCAGACGTTGCTGTTGACGGTGCGGGATCCCTCGCTTCCCATGGCTCGGCTGGGTTTGATCGCCGAGCGAGCCGCCCGCGACGCGCGCGCCTGGCTGGGAGTGCAGGAATGAGCCCGACCAATGCGGTGCTGGAGCGGGTGACCCGAGTGCCGGGAGTCCGCGGCTCGTTGCTGATCTCGGCCACCGACGGGCTGGTAGTGGCGGAACGGCTGATGGACGGCATCGACGGCCGCGCCATCGCCGCGCTGGCGGCCAGCCTGATTCAACGGCTGGTGCGCGCCACTGCGGGGGCGGGAATGCGAATTCCGACCTTCGTACACCTGCGTGGCCATACCGGATCGGTGCTCGCCGCCCCGGGCCGGAATGATCTCGTGCTGGTGGCGTTGGCCGGCGCGGACGCGAATCTGGGGCTCGCCCGGGTCGAGATGCTCGACGCGGTCGGTCGCCTCGCCTGATGCGTGCGCTCGAGCCCTGGGTTGAAGCGCCCCTGCAGACGTTCCTCACCGAGTCGTCGGCGAGGCTGATCCTGCTGATGACCACATCGGGCCAGGTTGTGGCCCAGCATGGATTCTCCCGCTCGTTCGAGGTGATGACGGCCGCCGCGCTGGGGTCGGCAATTGTGGCCTCGACCGAGGAGCTGGCCCGGATCATGGGTGCGTCCCGCTTCGGGGCGGTGGTGCATGGAGGGAGTCAGCAGAGCTGTATGCTCTCCGCGTTCGGAACTCCGCGCGGCCGCTGGATTGGGCTCGTGGTCTTCGGGAGCGAAACATCGATCGGCCTCGTGCAGCTCTTCTTCGATCGGCTGGTGGAGGAGTTGGTAGGGGCGGCGCCCCGGGAACAGCCCGCTCGAGCACCGCTGGCCGAGAATTTCGAGCACGAGCTCAATGCCAGCCTCAAAGAGCTATTCGGACGGTAACGAATGTCACTGGTCAACTTCACCGCGCGCGAAATCACCTGCAAGATCGTCTACTACGGGCCGGGTCGGTCCGGGAAGACGACCAACCTGCAATACGTCTATGGCCGGGTGCCGGAAGCCCGGCGCGGCCGTATGGTGTCGCTCGCGACCCAGACCGACCGCACGCTCTTCTTCGATTTCCTGCCTCTCGAGCTGGGCAACATCTCCGGCTTCAGCACCAAGTTCCAGCTCTACACCGTCCCGGGGCAGAGCTACTATAACGCCACCCGGAAGCTCGTGCTTCAGGGCGCCGACGGGGTCGTCTTCGTAGCCGACAGCCAGGCTCGCAGGTTCGACGACAATATCGAGAGCCTGCAGAACCTGCAGGACAATCTGCTGGCACAGGGCGTGGACATCCGGCAGCTGCCGGTCGTGTTCCAGTACAACAAGCAGGACCTGCCCCGCGATCTGATTCTGACCCAGGACGAGATGGATGACGCGCTGAACTTTCGCGCGGTCCAGAGCTTTTCGGCCGACGCACTGCACGGGACCGGTGTCTTCGAGACCCTCAAGGGGGTATCGGAGCTGGTGCTCAAGAAACTCGCGGCTGGAAGTCAGGTCGCGTGACCGCCACCATGAATCCGCTGTACCGGTTCGACACTCTGGTCGTCGGGGCGGCGAACCGTCTGGCGTTTACGGCGGCAAAGGCGGTGGCCGAATCCCCCGGCACGGTTTATAACCCGCTCTTCATCTACGCTCGTCCCGGGCTGGGGAAGACCCACCTGCTCATGGGCATCGGGCACGCGGCGCGGGCGATCAACCCAGCCTTGTCGGTCGAGTATCTCACCCTGGACGAATTCGTGGAGTCGTTTCACGCCGCCATTGCGGCGGGGCAGGGCGAGGCGTACCGCAGACGGTTCATCGACGTCGATCTTCTACTGGTGGACGACGTGCAGTTCCTGACCCACCGCCGCGAGATGCAGTCGGAGCTCCTGCGTCTCACCGATGCCCTCCAATCGGCCAACCGTCAGATTGTGCTCACCAGCGACCGGCCGCCGGCCGAAATCGAAGCGCTCGACGAGCGCCTGATCCGGCGATTCGCCGGGGGGCTCGTCATTGATGTGGCGTCGCCCGACTATGAGACGCGGGTGGCGATCCTGCGGCGCAAAGCCGAAGAGCGGCGGGCGACATTCGGCGGCGGCGTGCTGGAGGCTGTGGCATCGCTCGCGATCGACAACGTGCGCGAGCTGCTGGGTGCGCTCAACCGGCTGGTGGCATTCCAGGCCGTGAGCGACACCCCCCTGCTGCCCGCGCAGGCGCGGGCATTGGCCGGCGGGTCGGACGCGCTGGAAGCCGCTGCACCCGATCAGCAGCCGCCAGACGAGTTCGGCGACTTTCTCTCCGACATCACAGCCACGGTGGCGCAGCAGGTCGACTCCTGGCGGACCAAGGTCGCCGCGGCCATCCTGCGCTGGGAAGGCGAGGGATTCAGCACCACCCGAATCGAGGCCCTCCTGCACCAGGAGATGACCTCCGACCCGGAAGAAGTGCTGCGCAAGTTCGAGTCAGATGTCGCCCGGCTCCGGGCCCTCCACGCTGAGGCCGCCGAGCTGGCGCCCGACCTGGCCGGCTCGACTGCATTTCGGGACCCGGACGACATCGCCGGGGCCGAGGCACTCACCAATCGTGCCCGCCAGGGCGCCCACCCGCCGCCGTCACCCTCGCCGCTCTGGAAGCTGGATGAGCTGGTGGAAGCCGCCGGCAATCGCATGGCACTGCAGGCGGCCCGGGTGGTGGTGGCGGAGCCGGCCATTCGCTATAACCCGCTCGTCATCGTGGGCGCCAGCGGTGTGGGCAAGACCCACCTGCTCCACGCACTGGGCAACGCTCTCGCGGCCGCGGGGAAGAACCCGGTTGCCTGCCTCAGCGCCCACGAGCTCACCAGCGAGCTCATCGATGCCATCGATCGCAACGCGGTTGCAGGCTGGCGCGCGCGATACCGAACCGCCGCGGCCTTCTTGCTGGACGATGTGCATCTGCTGGCGAACAAGGACCGGAGCCAGGATGAGCTGTTCGTCCTGTTCAATTTCCTGATCGAATCTGGTCGCCAGATGATCTTCACCTCGACCGTGCCGCTCTCCGAGCTGACCGGAGTGGAAGCACGTCTCCGGACTCGCCTCGAAGGTGGCCTGGTCGTCGACCTGCCGGCGCCTGATCGGGAAATCAAGCATCAGGTGCTCGAGCGGCTGGTTCAGGCGAAAGTGGGCGGGCCCGACGCCGACCTGGTGGATTATCTCGCCTCCCGGCCGGCGGATTCGGTGCGCTCGGTGCACGGGCTCTTTCAGCGGGTGCTCAATGCCGCCGAGTCCCGTGGCGGCGCACCAACAGTGGCGCTCGCGCGCGAGGTGCTGGAGGCACCGGCGCCCAAGCCGTCCCGCCGTCCGCTGTCCACCCGATCGAGCGGCGTTGTGGCACCGGCCAGTGGGGCCAAAAGCCGGGAGAAAGTGGTCTGGGACTGGCCTGATGTAGGCGACCGCATCGTCGAGGAGTGGCGCTGATGGCCATCAAGGGCAGCCTAAAAGAGGCCAGTCTTCCCGACGTGATCCAGCTGTTGTTCCTCGGCCGACGCACGGGCTGCCTTGCCCTGGCCGACCGGCACAACTTCGGGACCATTTATCTGGACGAGGGGCAGATCACCTATGCCACCATCGTCAACCGCCGGGATCGCCTGGGCGACCTGCTGATCCGAAAGGGCCGGATCACGGCGGAGCAGCTCGAGCGGGCCATTGCGGCTCAGGAGGACGACCGCGAGCACAAGCTGGGCGAGATCCTCATCGGGCTGGGGACGCTGACCCGGACCGAGCTGGAAGACTACATGCGCATCCAGATCGAGGAGGCGGTTTACTACCTCTTCACCTGGACCTCGGGGACCTTCAATTTCGAGGCCGGCCTCCGTCCCGAGAGCGAGGACTTCCTCGTTCGAATCAGTCCCGAGGCACTGTTGCTCGAGGGCGCCCGCCGGGTGGACGAATGGAGCCTGATCGAGAAGAAGGTTCCCTCGTTTGATCTCATCTTCTCGGTTGACCAGGACCACATCGGGCAGTCAGCCCCGACTCTCTCGGCCGAGCAGCAGCGTCTGTTGCCGTTGATCGATGGCACTCGCGACGTGCAGCAGATCATTGACCAGTCCGGTCTGGTCGAGTTCGAAGTCGGGAAAGCGCTCTTCGGTCTGATCACCGCCGGGTTTGCCCACCGGGTGGGCACGTCAACGGCCGCTGCGCCCAAGGCCAACGACAGCCGGGTGGAGGAACACCGGAACCTGGGGGTCGCCTTCTACAAGGCCGGGATGCTGGACGAAGCCCTGCGGGAGTTCCGGCGGGTCACCGATCTCCGTCCCGCCGACAGTATCGCCCCGCTGTTCCTCGGCCTGATCGCCATCCGTCAGGCTCGATGGGAGGAGGCAGCCACGGCGTTGCGGCAGGCATCCGAGGCCGGCGTGCCCAAGCCGGCGGCGCTTCACAATCTCGGGTTTGCGCTGGAGCAGCTGGGTCGGTTGGACGAGGCGGAGGCCGCGTACGGCGATGCGGCAGGCCGGGCGCGCGAAGATCCGAGAATCACCCTGGGCTGGAGTATCGTGGCCTTGAAGCGGGGCGACCACCGCGTGGCTAATGCTCGGCTGGTACGTACCCGCGAGCTGCTCAAGGCAAAACCCGCTCCGGCCCTCTGGTATTGGGCATCCAGCCTCGCATGCGCGGGGCTGGAGGACGGAGAAGGTGCCCTGAAGGCCGCTCGAGATGGGGTCGCGGCGTTTCCCACCAATGCCGTGTTGCAGAACAATCTCGCGGTGCTGCTCGAGCTCAGCGGCGACATCGAGGGAGCCGAGAAAATGTTGCGTGCGGCCCTGGCTGAAGATCCGTCGCTGCCCCAGGTCTCCAAGAACCTGGCCGACATTCTGTACCGCAACGGCCGCTACGAAGAGGCAGCCGAGGCGTATGAGCGTGCCGCCAAGCTCAACCCCGAGCTGGGCGACGATCTGTATTTCAAGCTGGGCAACATCGCCTACAAGAAGCGGGATCATGCCCGGGCCCGGGAGAGCTGGTCCCAGGCCACCTCGCTCAATCCAGGCCATGAGCTCGCGCGCGCCAACCTCGAGATGCTGGACCTCGCGCAATGACGCCCGCGGATGCCGCCGCCTTCGCCGCGCTGACCCGGAAGATCTCCCGGGAGGCCGGACTCACCCTCGATGCCTACAAGGACAAGTGCCTTCGCCGGCGCATCGCGGTCCGCATGCGCGCCTGCGGCGTCCACAGCTTTTCGGACTACCAGTCGCTGCTCGATCGCAGCCCGGCCGAGTACGAGCGGCTGAAGGATGCGATCACCATCAACGTCACCCGGTTTTACCGAAATGCGGAGACCTGGAACCTGCTGCGCGCCGGACTGCTGGCAGAGGTCTGTGAGGGCGACAACGGGGAAGTGAGCGCTTGGAGCGCCGGCTGCTCTTCGGGCGAAGAACCGTATACCCTGGCCATCCTGATGGCCGATCATTTCGACGGTCAAGGCAGACCGGAGCGGCTCGGCAGGGTCACGGTGGACGCCACCGATATCGACCGGGAGTGTCTCGTGCGGGCCAAGGCCGGGTGCTATCGGCCCGAGGCGCTGACCGAGATGCCGGGCGACCTCTCCCAACGCTATTTCGAGGACGATGGGGATGAGCGTCGGGTGATCGACCGGGTAAAGCGGCAGGTGGTCGTGCGGGCGCTCGACCTCAACAGTGAGCCGCCTCCCCGGCGGAATTACCGGCTCATCCTGTGTCGCAACGTCGTCATCTACTTCGAACGGGCCACCCAGGAACGGGTGTTCACCGCATTTGCCGACTCGCTCGCGCCCGGTGGCATTCTGGTGCTGGGAAAAGTCGAAACCCTGTTCGGTCCCGCTCGCGAGCGCTTTACCCTCCTGGATCCGCGCGAGCGGGTTTACCGGCTCGCCGCATGAGTGGCCGGGAAGTAGTCGTGCGAGTGGCCGACCTGCGTTGCGGTATGGGCAATGACACCCTGATCACCGTGGGGCTGGGCAGCTGCGTCGCAATCCTGCTGTATGATGCCGAGGCGAGGATCGGCGGCATGGCGCACATCCTCCTACCGTCGCCGGCGTTGAGCCGGAAGGATAGCAATCCGGCCAAGTTTCCCCAGACCGCAGTGCCGCGGCTGCTGGAGCTGATGGGTGCCGATGGCGCCAAGCCGCAGCGGATCACCGCTCGCCTGGCTGGCGGAGCCAGCATGTTTGCGGCCCTCGCCCCTCCCGGCACAATCCAGATGGGCGAGCGCAATTTGGTCGCCGCGAGACAGGTGCTGAACACCCACCGGCTTCCCCTGGTAGGGGAGGCGGTGGGAGGTGACTTCGGCCGCACGGTGCGGTTTCACCTCTGCGATGGCCGGGTCCAGATCAGCACGGTTGCTCATGGGGTCCAGAATCTCTGAGCCGGGCCGCGTGCTCGTCGTAGACGACAGCCCCTTCTTCCGCCGCCTCCTCACCGATGTGGTCGACGCTTCGGGCGAGTTCCGAGTAGTGGCCACGGCTCGAGATGGTATGGATGCGCTTCGAAAGGTGCGGGCCCACACACCGGACGTGGTCCTGATGGACATCGAGATGCCGGAGCTCGACGGTCTCGGCGCGATCGGCCATATCATGGCCGAATCGCCGCGCGCTATCGTGGTGGTGAGCGCGCATGTCGGCCCCGGAGCCGCGGCCGCCATTCGAGCTCTGGAGCTGGGTGCGGTAGACCTGGTGGCCAAGGAGGAAGCGCGGAGCGCGGAGGCCACGACTCGCTTCGCTGACCGGCTGATGATTGTGCTCCGGGCTGCACGAGCCGCTGAGGTCAAGCGACTTGGGGGACCGGAACGCCGCCAGCGGGAGCTGGCACCGGGACCACAGTCCACCGCCACCGGCGCGGCGCGGCTGTGCGTCGCGGTAGCGGCGTCGACCGGTGGCCCGCGTGCACTGGCCGAGATCGTGCCTCAGCTGCCGATCGGCCTGGATGCGGCGGTGGTCATCGTGCAGCACATGCCGCCGAAGTTCACTCGGAGCCTGGCCGATCGCCTCGGGGCCCAAAGCCGGTTTAGAGTGGTCGAGGCCCAGCACGGGATGTCGGTGCTCGCCGATACAGCCTACGTGGCGCCGGGAGATTATCACATGCGGGTAGTCCTGGGACCGAATGGCCTGTTGCTCACCCTGGACCAGGAGCCCAGCGTCTGGGGCGTGCGTCCCGCCGCGGATCCGCTCTTCGCGAGCGTGGCGGACCAGTTCGGCCCCCGTGCCATCGGGGTCGTTCTGACTGGAATCGGGCGGGATGGCGCTGAGGGGCTGCGCAAGATCCACGATGCCGGCGGAATCGGCATTGCCCAGAACCGGGAGACATCGACCATATACGGAATGCCTGCTGCCGCGCTGCACGCCGGCGGTGCCCGCCACGTCCTTCCGGTAACTGATATCGCGGGGCGGGTCGCTGATGAGCTGGGCCGGATGAAACCGAGATGAGTCGCGCCGGAGGCGGTTTTCTCCTGGTACGCACCGGGGATCGTCGCGTCGGCCTCGAGCTGGCCCATGTGGTCGGCGTGCTCCAGATCGGAGCGGTGCATCCGGTCCCCTCTCGTGAGCCGGCCGTACGGGGTGTCGCCACGGTGCATGGACGCCTCATCCCGGTGCTGCATCTGGGTGCCCTGCTGGACCTCGCCGAGTGTCCGGCTACGGTTGGCGACCTGATCGTGGTGGTGACCGTGGACGGGCGGCGGGTCGGCCTGGAGATCGATGACGCGGAGGTGATAGTCCGGGAGCCGGCTCTTCCGGTTCCTCCCGGCGCCACGTTTCCCTGGGCGATCGGTGTCGCCCGGCATACCGACGGACTGGTTCCCCTCCTGGATCTGACCGCGCTGAGCTCGCGCTTCATGGAGGCTTCATGGGCATGAACACCGACGACGACATCCAGGTCGTGACCTTCCGGGTGGGCCGGCAGGAGTTTGCCTTCGACATCCTTCAGGTCGAGCGCATCCTGCGGTACACGGAGCCGTCACCCTTGCCCAAGGCTCCCCAGTTCCTCGAGGGCGTGATGCAGTACGGGGACGGGGCTGTCCCGGTGCTCGATCTGCGCAAGCGGTTCGAGCTCGAGGCCACCATCGACGAGGAGACCCGTCTCATGGTGCTGGAGCTCGAGACCCAGCGGGTGGCGGTACTGGTGGACGAGGTCCGCGAGGTGATGCGGGTGGACACCACGACGATCACCGCTCCCGGCCCCATGGTGAGTGGACTGGCCGCGGCTTACATCTCCGGCATTATCACCCGCCCCGGTCGCACCATTATCATCCTCAACGCGCGCAAGCTGCTTTCCGCTACCGAGCGGCTGGCGTTGGAAAAACTGGGAGCCGCGTAGGTGAGCGATCAATGGCTTGTTGAGCTTCGGACCCAGCTCACGGAGATTTCCGGGCGGGTCGACGCCGCCGGCGCCCCGGGCGAGCGGGAAGTCATCAAGCGGGAAATCATCGCTCTGTTCAAGCGGGTGGATGGGACCCTCACCGACCTCGCCCAGATCAAGGACGACATCCGGGGCCTGGTGGAGCGGTACAAACAGTCGAGCAGCGTGGCCGAGACCAGCCCGGCGCCCCAGTTCAACGGCGACCGCCCGGCGGTGCATGCGGACCATCTGGGCGCTTCCACTTATATAGAGAAGGGCTGGAGCCTGATCTCACTCGGCGATTACACAGGGGCCATCCAGGCCCTCGACAAGGCTCTGTCGCTGTCGCCTGGCGCGGTGCAGGCCCAATCGCTGCTGGGCTGGGCCCAGATGCTCGATGAGGACTACGACGAAGCTCTGGGGAACTTCTCCAAGGTGCTCATGAAGGAGCCGGCCAACGCGCTGGCCCGGATCAATGTTGGATACATCTGCCTCAAGAAGGGCATCTTCGGTGAGGCGATCGAGCATCTGTCGAAGGCCATCAGGCTGGACAACGACCGCAAGGCCACCTTGTACGCGCACTATTATCTGGGGTTGGTGTACCTGGAGCGGGAAATGTATGAAGACGCGCAGTCGTTTTTGCGGAAGACACTCAAGCTGGGGCCAAACCTGATCGAGGCCTATTTTGAGCTGGGTCGGGCTCTCTGGCTCGGTGGCGAGCGGGACGAGGCCGTGCGTGTCTGGACCGACGGTTACAAAGCCAACAAGTTCAACCCATGGGCTAAGCGGTGCCAGGAGATGTTGGACGTGGCCTCCGCTGGAGGTGAGGTCCCGCGCAGCCCCCTCGCCTAGCAGTACTCCGTTCGTTGGTGGTTGGTCTTCTCCTCTCGATGATGCTCGGGAACGGCCTCGCGGCGCTCCAGGGAGAGCCCACCGCGGTGCGTGTGGGGCAGGTGACCGTGGTGACCTGGCCCGGCCAGCGCAGCCTTGGCATTGAGCTGGCCCGACGCGCCGGCCGACCCACCGAGTGGCCTGGTCTGGGCCGCCGGACGCCTGGTCCGCTCCAGCTCATCGTCGTGCCTGACGGCAGCCAGTTCGACTCTCTCTCCAGCGGACGGGCCCCTGAATGGGGAGCGGGTATAGCGCTACCGGGCGCTCGGACGATTCTCCTCCGCGCCGATCGGGACGACCTGTACGGAACTCTCCGGCATGAGCTCGCGCACCTGGCCCTGCATCAGGCGGTTAAGGGCCGGGTGCCACTATGGTTCGATGAGGGCTACGCTTCGTGGGCAGCAGGCGAGTGGGATCGCCTGGGCGTGCTCGACCTCAACCTGGCCGTAGTACGGGGGGCGGTACCAGACCTTCGCGGACTCGACGGTGCACTGCGTGGGTCGGCCTCAACTGCCGACGCCGCGTACGCGCTGGCCGTGTCGGTCGTGACTGAGCTGGCCCGGAGGAACCCATCGGGATCCCTGACGCCGCTTCTCCAGCGGCTGGAGGCGGGCGAGGACTTCGATGCGGCGGTATTGGCCACGACTGGCCTCACTATGTCCCAATTTGATACCCAGTGGCGCCGCGCCATCCGCCAGCGCTACAGCCTCGCGACCTGGCTCCTGGCCGGCGGTGGGTGGGGAGTTCTGGCCTTTTCGATGTGGGCGCTAGTGCGGATTCGCCGGAGGGCCGATCTGCCCCGTCGGGCCGCCCTCGACGAGGGATGGGAGGTTCCCCCCGAAGCGACGGACACGCCTGAACTTGACCGAACCCAAAAACCGTAGTAGCCTCAACCCCTATGTCCAATCCGCGCCCCTCCGCACCGCAGCGCCATTTTGTACTGGCGCCGCGAAACCTCATCATCCTCGCGGTGGCGGTGCTGGTTCTGATCGCGGGTTATCTGACTCTGCAGGCGGGGCATCCCAGTGCGGCGGCGGTACTTCTGGTCTTAGGCTACTGCGTGCTGTTCCCGATCGGCATCGCCTCATAGCAAGGGTGTCGGTCATCACGGCACAGTCCCTGCATTATTGCTAAAACGAAGTAGGCCCGCGTCGCTCCCGGGCGAATAGCTCAGCTGGTTCAGAGCGCCTGCCTTACACGCAGGATGTCGGGGGTTCGAATCCCTCTTCGCCCATTGGTGTATCCGCGTATTGACGCGGGCTGTTCCTGGCCCCACGAGGGCCGTCCTGTTGGAGGTTGAGGAATGAATCTGTTGCATCTGGCCATTCTCGCGCTCGTCGGTGTGGCTTCCACTGTGCCGGTAGCTGCGCAAGGCATACCCCGCGGTTCCCGTACTCAAACCGCGACCAACACGGCGCCGCGACTCATGGTCGCTAACCCGTTCGCTTTCGCCGCGGCCGACTCCGTGACAGCGGTCAGGATCGGCAGTGCCACCCGAGAGCAGATCAAGGACATCGCCGGCCGAAACTTCAACGTCGTCGAGCAAGCGCAGATGAACGACGCCCTGAAGCAATACGGATATCCGGTGGACGCTATTCTGAGCCCGCCGCTGGCCACGACCCTGGCCAAGAATATTCAGGCCCGGGTGCTGGTCAGCGGGACTTTGGCAAAGGGTGCGGGAGGCCGCACCTCGGTAACCGCGCGGCTCACCGGGGTGAACGACGATGCCGGCAACGTGGTCACACTTTCTCAGGCACAGGGACAGAGCCTCGAGGATTTCGGCAAGAAGGTGGCTCAGGCGTTGGGACCCGCTGTCAAGTCGCTCCCCGATGCCAAGGCTTGCGTAGACCAACAGACCGCCAAGGCGGACAAGGCCACGGACGCCGCGAACAAGGCAATCAAGACACTGCCGAATCATGGACTGGCACATTTCTGCCTGGCCCAGATCGCCAAGGCTCAGAAGAAACCGGCAGAGGCCGTGAAACACCTTCAGGCGGCGGTGAAGGGTGATCCCTTGAGCCTCCCGGCCTGGACCGCGCTGGCCGAGCATTATCAGGCTGCCAACGATACGGCCAACACCCTGTTGGCTTTCAAACAGATGCTTCGTGTCGCTCCGACCAACCAGGCGCTCCGAGAGAGGCTGTTCAAGTACTTCCTGGCCTCCGGGCACCCCGAGACTGCGCGCGAGGTGGCCGACGAAGGCCTTAAGCTCGACCCATACAACGCGGACCTGTACGACCTCAAGAGCAACGCCTGCCTCTTCCTCAGCGACTTCAAGTGCGCGGTCGATGCGCTCGAGACCATGTACGCGACCGACTCGACCAAGGCCGACACCCTCTTCTTCACCAAGATTGCGGTGGCCGCCAAGGAGGGGGGAGATGCGACACGGTTGGTGAAGTGGGCACAGATGGGGTCCAGGAAGTATCCGGATAACCGCACCCTCTTGAGCTATCTGAATAGCGGCTACGCGATGGCGGGGCCGACCGATAGCGTCATCTCGGTCACGAACCGCATCATCGCCAGCGATACGACCGAGAGCGGCGTTGATGCCGCGTTGGGCGCGGCGAAGGCCCTTCTCCTTCCGCCAGAACAGCCTTCAACGGCGTCTGGATCCAGCAGAGACAGCGCCGCTGCCGCCGGAGCGGGAGCTCGGCCGGACACCACGAGGGCAGCCCCAGTTGCGAGGGACACGGCTGGATTCAAGCCGCGGTCTAAGGAGGCAGTTCCTTTCCTCGAATTCGTGATCAAGCATGGTGACGCCCCGCGTAAGGAACAGGCGGCCGCCCTCCTGTACACCGCTGCCGCGCCTCTGCTGCAAGATCCTCAGGACTTGGAAGGGGCCGCGGAACTGCTGCGTATGGCGGTTCAGTCGTCGAATCCGACCGGGAAGGTCTACCCGGCGGCGAACTACCTCCTGGGTCTGGCTACGCTGTTTCAGATCCCCAAGATCGACCCGGTAACCGAGAAGACCAAGTCGTGCGATGGGGCCAAGCAGGAACAGGCCCTGCTGGCCACGGCTGATTCCGCGCTGAATGCCGGACGTTCGGCCAACCCGGCCGCCGTCGACAAGAATCTCGGCATCATCAAACAGTACAAGCCGCGAATCGCATCGATGCTGAAGGCGTACTGCAAGAAGAAGTGAGCTATTGGCTATTGGCTCGACCCGGGTCTCCTGAAACGGCAGGGAACAGCCCATAGCCCATAGCCCATAGCCGATAGCCTCTATATATTCCGCCCTCCGTTCAGGGGGCTGTAGCTCAGCTTGGTTAGAGTGCCGCACTGTCACTGCGGAGGTCGCGGGTTCGAGCCCCGTCAGCCCCGCTCGCCCTGATAAAACCCTCACCCCGTCCGAACGGACGGGGTG
>DATMDQ010000130.1:0-19121 GCA_035557715.1 Gemmatimonadales bacterium | reverse complement strand
GGTAGGCCGAAACGTGAACCCGGGGTCGGGAATGGCCCCTCCGTAGTAGGTCCGGTTCTCTACCCAGAACCCTTCCTGTGACGAGGCCAGGTTGCGCAGGTCGGACTTCATGCCGGCGACGATGGCTTTGCCTTTGGTGTTGCTGAACTTGGGAATGGCGATCGCGGCCAGGATGCCGATGATCACCACCACGATCAGCAGCTCGATGAGAGTGAAGCCTTTGCGCCGCGACATGTCCTTTACCAACCCCTTTCGTGGTCCCTCGGACCTCGCAGTGAACAGCCCGGTTACCTGTGCGAGGTAAGAAGAATGGGCGGCGGTAAGACACCGCCGCCCATCCTTTGAAGCACTTACCCTCAGCGGCCGCTTAGTAGCACTTCGGCGCGCCCTCGGTGTCAGTCACGGCCAAGCCCGCCAACGGGGCATAGGTCGCAGGATCGCCCACGTAGATACCGCAGACGTCGTTCGAAGCGCTGGTCACGGCCGGGTTGGTGATGGTCGCGGCCCAGCCGGCGGCGGTACAACCACCCGACGGCACAAGGACGTTACCAGCGGTCGGACCAAAGGCCACGGTACCACCGCAAGCCGGGCTCGCCGGAGCGTTGGCCTGGACTGCGCCGAACGCGGTGGCATACGTCTGGTTGTCGGAGAAGAAGCCTTCCTGGGCAGTGACCATATTGCGCAGGTCGGACTTCATACCGGCCACTACGGCCTTTTCCTTCGTGTTGGCGAACTTCGGAATCGCAATCGCGGCCAGAATGCCGATGATCACGACCACGATCAAAAGCTCGATCAGGGTAAAGCCCTTGCGGTTGCTCATACGTCCTCCGGTTGAGTGCCGCGATCGTCGGAAACGTCAGGTGCTGTGAAACGCGGTTGACTGCCACTGGGTAAGGCACATCGTGTGCCGCCCCCGGCTCCGGTTTCAAAGCCGCTACTGCCAAGCGAGTTAACCACCGCTTGCAGTCAAGCGGGGAAGGAACTGCACTTTGGGGTAGGGGGATTCTGCGACCGACAACGTGCTTCAGGCAGACCGAATGGTCGTCCGGCGCCAGAACTTGGGCAACTGGGGGATTCTCTGATGGCCCTCAGACCTTCACTTCGACCTGCTCCTCGTACCGGCTCAACTTCCGGTACAGCGTCGACGGGTCAATACCCAGCACTTCAGCCGCCCGGGTCTTGTTGCCACCCTCCGCCTGCAGGACCCACATGATGTAGGCCCGCTCGATCACCTCCAGCGTGGGATTGAGATAGGAGCGCTCCGCCACCAGCGGCTCCTTCCTCCGCTTGGTGATCCGCTCCGGCAGATGGGTCGCCTCGATCAGGTTACCCCGGGTCAGCACCACGGCGTGCTCCAGCGCGTTGTCGAGCTCGCGCACGTTGCCTGGCCACTCATAGACCATCACCGCATCCAGCGCTTCCGCCGCCAGGGCCTTGGGCTCGGTCCCGGTCTCGGTGGCCAGGTTCTGTAACAGCGCCTCGATCAGGAGCAGGAGGTCATCCCGCCGCTCTCTGAGGGGTGGCAGATTGATGGCGATAACATTGAGGCGATAGAAGAGGTCGGACCGGAAATTTCCCCGGCGGATCTCCTCCTCCAGCTCCCGATTGGTGGCCGCGATGATCCGGACGTCGACCGGGATCGCTTCGGTGGCGCCAACCGGAATCGCCTCGCGCTCCTGCAGCACTCGAAGGAGCTTGACCTGAAGCGACGCCGGCATTTCACCCACTTCGTCCAGGAAGAAGCTGCCACCCCGGGCCGCGGCAAACAAACCCTGCTTGTCGCGCACCGCGCCGGTAAAAGACCCCTTCACGTGGCCGAACAGCTCGCTCTCCAGCAGGTTCTCCGGCAGGGCACCACAGTTGATCGAGAGGAAGGGCCCGTCATTCCGGCTGGACAGATTGTGGATGTAACGGGCGATGACCTCCTTACCGGTGCCGCTCTCCCCCTGGATCAGCACGGTGGAGTCGGTGGGCGCCACATGCTCCGCCAGCTTCAGCACGTCCATGAATCGCTTGGACTTCCCAATGGGCCGCGCGATCGACGGCTTGTCCCGTCGGCGGATCTCCTGCTTCAGCTGGGTGTTCTCGACCTTGACCGCCCGGTACTCGCAGGCGCGTCGCAGGATGGCGACCAGCTCGTCGTTGGAGAATGGCTTCTGGATATAGTAGAACGCACCGGAGTTGACCGCACTGATGGCGCTCTGGAGCGAGGCCTGCGCTGTCATGAGAATCACCGGCGTCATCGGGTCCTGCTCCCGCGCGGCGGTGAGGATGTCGAGACCCGAGACCTGGGGCATGCGCACGTCGGAGAGAATGATGTCGTGGGTCCCCGAGCGGATCTGCTCCAGCCCCGCCTTTCCACCCTGAGCCGTGGTGACCTCGAACCCCTCATTGCGGAGCAAGATCCGCAGGGTGTCGAGGATCCCCGACTCGTCGTCCACGACCAGCAGCGACGGCTTCTGACTCATGCAGCGTCCTCCGCAACCATCTTGGCAGGCAAGAAAATAGTGAATGTGGTACCGGAGCCCGGGCCCGAATCGACCAGTACCAGCCCCCGGTGCGCCTCCACGGCGCGCTGAACGATAGCAAGCCCGAGCCCACTGCCGCCGGACCGGCCCGACACGAACGGTTGAAACAGCCGCTCCCGAACCTCTTCCGGGATGCCGGGCCCGTTATCTCTGATTTGCAGCCGCACGGCGTGCTCCAGATTGGTCCCGTGCGGAATATCGGATGCCTGCACTGCGGCCACGGACACGGTGATCTTGATAGGACCGCGGGCCGCCTGCACCGCATTCAAGACCAGGTTCGCGATCACCCGGTGAAGCAGGTCTTCGTCGCCCTCAAGGACCGTGTTACCACCTTCGACCGTGATGGCTGCGTCCGGACGGCAGTCGGGATGGGCACGGATCAGCCGCACCACCGCGACGATCACGCTGTGAAGATCCAGGGGGGCAAACTGGGTCGCCCGCACCCGCGCGAAGTCGAGGAACTCGCTCAGCAGCCGGCTCAACCGGTCGCTTTCCCGAACGATGAGGCCAGCCAGGAACCGCTCGTCCTCGTCCGCGTGCTTGGACCGCGCCAACTGCTCCACCGAGCTCCGGATCGAGGCGAGCGGATTACGAATCTCGTGGGCCAGCGAGGCACTCAGCTCCGCCACCGCCTCCAGGCGCTCCGCCCGCATGTGCAGCTCCTGGACCTCCTTGAGGTCGGAGATGTCGGTGAAGATAGCGGTCACGGATGGCGCCTCCTGCGCTTCCTGGCGGAAGGTGGTGGTGCTCAACCCGATGGGGAACATCCGCCCACCGCCCTGGACCACCATTCCCTCTCCGCGGCTGATCTTGCGCCCGTTCCGGATCCCGGCCACCGCCGCTGCCCACAGCTCGGACGACCGGGTCTTCAGGTGATCGAGCACCGGGAAACCGATCAGGGACTCGCCGTCCAGGTCGAGGAGACGCTCCGCCGTGGGATTGATGAATGCCAGCCGTCCCACCCCATCGACCGTGAGCACGCCCGATCGGATGTTGCGCAAAATGTCGTCTGCCTCCAGCCGAACCCGCTGGAGCTCGGTGGCCAGCGTGGCCTGCTCCATCCCGGCCTCGCGCAGCCGGTGACCCAGCACCCCAACGATCGCAAAAAGCAGGTTGTAGACCACAATCTGCGCCCAGGACGCTGAATCGAGGGTAACGCCGTGGGTCCAGATGGTGTCGCCCAAATACAGGAGCGACGCGAGTACCGCCGTTGCAGCCACCCAGGCGGGTGGCATCAGCATGGCGTATGCAATCACGACCAGCACGTACAGCGCCGGGAAGGCCGACTGGGGCTGACCGGCGAAATGAACGACGGTCGTAACCATCCCCAGGTCGACCAGCGCCTGGACCAGGAAGAACGGATTGCCCGGCTTCCGGTTCAGTAAGAATACCGTACCGGCCCCGTATGCGGTGAACACCAGGGCAAACACCACCGCCACACTGACGAGGAACGATTCCTGGGCACGCTCGGTCCAGACCAGTGCGGCGCCGAGCAGGACGCCCGTGGCCAGGACCAGCCGGCCGACAAAGAGCCAGGTGAGCAGCGTTCGCTGGTCTGGTAGGGTGTTTTTTCCCGGCCGCCGCCGATCCGGCACCGTCGGAACTGAAGTCCGCCCCGACGGAGCGTTGGAATCCATCGTACCTCGTTTGTGGGCTGTGGGCTGCTGGCTATTGGCTGTTCGGCGAGCGGAATAGCCCATAGCCCATAGCCAATAGCCAATAGCTGATAAGAGGGCCAGCCGAAGATAGGGAGGGCGACCGCAGGTACGGTAGGGGCGCATCCGGAGTGCCCTTACCTATCTTCCCCCCCATGACCTGGACCGTCTACCTCGCCCGCTGCCGGGACGGCAGCCTCTACACTGGGGTCACCACGGAACCTGAACGCCGGCTGGCGGAGCACAACGCAGGCAATGGGGGGTCCTACACCCGCTCGAGGCTACCCCTTGTCCTGGTGTACCGGGAGCCGGCCAAGGATCGATCCGGGGCGCTCAGGCGAGAGTGTGCAATCAAACGGCTCAGCCGCGCCCAGAAGGAGGACCTGGTGGCAGGCCGCTGCCTTGATCCAGAACCTCGCGTACTGTGAACGTGAGGCTATCGGCGGAGAATGGCTTCTGGAGAAATGAGGTATTCGGATCCTGCAGTCCGACCCGAGCCTTGTCCCCGTCAGCGTATCCTGACATGTAGACGGTCCGGATTCCCGGCCATCTCGCGACCAGCCGCGCCACGAGCTCCGGACCAGCCAGGTCGGGCATGACGACGTCGCTCAGAACGAGGTCAATGGCGCCTCCCACTTTCTCGGCGAGGGCCAACGCCTCTTCTCCGTTGCAGGCGGCGATGACGAAGTAGCCCTGATTCATCAGCACCCGGATAGCGACGTTGCGCACCGCCGGCTCGTCCTCTACCAGCAGGATCGTCTCCGAGCCGCGTGCTGGCGGCGGCAGGCGGACGCTCGGCGGAGTAATCTGGTCCTCCACCTCCACCCTGGGAAAGCAGATCTTGAAGGCCGTTCCCTTCTCCGGCTCGCTGTCGACCCAGATGTAGCCCCCGCTTTGAACCACGATCCCGTATACCGTGGCCAGACCCAGGCCGGTGTTCTGGGTGGTCGGCTTGGTGGTGAAGAATGGCTCGAACAGACGCCCCTTGACCTCCGGCGACATGCCGTGGCCGGTGTCGCTCACCACGAGCATGACGTAGGGTCCGGCCGGAATGTCGATCCCCACGTGCCGGTAGGCGTAGCCCTCCGGCAGATCGACATCCAGGGTCTCGACCGTGAGCCGGCCGCCGCCCCGCATAGCGTCACGGGCGTTGAGCGCCAGATTCATCACCACCTGCTCCAGCTGCCCATAGTCGGCCTCGACACCGCCCAGCCCTACCGAGAGCCGGGTGATCAGCCGAATGTCTTCGCCCAGCAAGGGTCGGAGCATGCGCTCCATGCCGGACACCACCTCATTGAGACTCAGGGCGTGGCGGGCCACGAGCTGCTGCCGGCCAAATCCGAGCAGCTGGCGGGTCAGGTGCATCGCGCGGTCAGCCGCTTTCCGGATCTCGTCGGCGTCGGCCCAACGTGGGTCGTCCGGCTGCAGCGTGGTCAGGAGGAAGTCGCTGAACCCCATGATGATCATCATCATGTTGTTGAAGTCGTGGGCCACGCCGCCGGCGAGACGGCCTACCGCCTCCATCTTCTGAGCCTGACGAACCTGTTCCTCGGCGCGGCGGCGCTCGGTGAGGTCCTGGATATTCACCGCATAGCACACCACCCTTCCCTCGCCATCCTTTACCGCGGTGGCATCGATCAAGGCGGGGAATGTCACGCCGTTGCGGCGGAGGCGCTCGGTCTCCCAGATCCGATGCCCCGGTTCGCCGAGGGTCGCGTCTTTTTCCAGAAACTCGTCAGCCCGGCCGGGAGCGGAGAGATCGGCCATCGGCTTGCCCCGCAGCTCATCCACCGTCCAGCCATGCATCAGGGCAAAGGCGGGATTCACACTCTCAATGGTTTCTCCGTCGGCGCTGACGATGGCCACCCCCCAGCCGGCATGCTCGAAGATCCGGGCCCAGCGCTGCAGCTCCCGTCCCGCCTCCACCCGGAGGGTGACGTCCCGACCCACTCCGACGATTCCGGTTACCTCGCCGCTGGAGTTGCGGAGGGGAGAAAGCGTGGTCTGCATGTGGTGAACGCCACGGCGTGAACGTAGAATCCAGTCATAGGTGATGGTTCCGCCCGCCAAGGCGGCCCGGTTAGCCTCCTCGTGAATCGGGGCCGCCTCCGGCCCGACGATCTCGTCGATTCTTTTCCCAATCAGACTGGCCGCTGTGAAACCCTCTCGCTCCAGCCAGCGGCCGAAGGCATCCACGCAACGCTGCTCCCGATCCAGGCGGAAGACGACGTCGTCGATCGATTCCACCAGACTCCGGAATCGTTCCTCGCTGGCCTGCAGGACGGACTCCGCCACCCGCGGCTTCTCCGCAAGCTCCCGGGCGTAGCAGACCAGCCCGCTCGATGTGGGGGCGATCCTGACGGAGAAGCTCCGATCCAGAGGTTGGAGATACTCCTCCAGCTCGACCTCAGATCCCTGGGCGTGGGCACGAAACGCTTCGGCCTGGATCCGGCTGCCGGCCAGTGCGGGAAAGGCGCGCCAGACATTCAACCCGAGCAGTCGGGCACGGCCGAAGCCGAGCGGAGAGAGAATCCGATCGGCTCGCTCGTTGACGTGGGTGATGTGCCACTCGTGATCGCAGCCCAGGAATGCCTCGCCCATTCCATCGAGAATCTGGGCCGTATGACCCTGAAGCGCGCTCTCGCGGAGCAAGACGGTGAGCCCGTCGTCGGAGGGGTAGGCGCGAACCTCGATCGATCCCCTGTCGCCGCTGTCGAGCACCTCGTGTACCACCGCCACCTGCTCGGCATGGGCCCGGTGCAGCGCACGGCCCAGCGAGGAGTCCGCAAGCGAGGGCCGATCCCAGATAACGGTGCCAAGCAGATGGGCGGAAGGAGTGCCGGATAGACGAGCGAGAACCCGCTCGGCGTGGCGGTTGAGATAGGAAAAACGCCAGTCGGAATCGAGGGCGAAGATCCCCTCTCCGACGCGGTCGAGCAGAGCCAGGGGCTGAGCGGCGTTGAGCAACCGAATGAACCTTGGCAGTGAGGAGGGGCCGTCTGAAACTAAGACGATGACCCCTCCACTGCCAGACTCACATCTGGGGGATGTCGTCCACGGCCGGGGCATCTCCCGAGGCGGGCCGAACGATCTCGGCCCGCTGAGTCACCTGCGGACCGTAGAGCGACCGATAGATGTCTTCGTTGCGCTGGATAATGCGCACATAGTCGCGGGTCTCGACGAAGGAGATGCGCTCGGCGAACACCTCGGGATCCTCTACGCCGATACGCTTGGACCAGCGCTCTACTCGAGAGGTGCCCGCGTTGTACGCCGCCAGAATCCGGGCTCGATGGTCATAGCGGGCGAACAACTCTCCCAGGTGAACCGCGCCAAGCTGGATGCTGACGTCGGGCTGGTACATCAGAACAGGATCCCAGACCGGATATGCCAGATCGCGAGCCAGGCGTTCGCCCAGCTCGGGCATGACCTGCGCCAGGCCTCGGGCGCCGGCGGGAGAGGTCGCGGCCGGGTTGAAGTTCGACTCCTGCCGGATCAGTGCAGCCATCAGGCTCACGTCGAGGCCGTGCTCGACCGCTTCGGCCAGCAGCGCGTCTTCATGAACCACGGGATAGATCAGCCGGTAGGTGCGGGCGTCAGCCGCCGCCCCACGGGCAAGGGCGCGCCGGGCCAGCTGGATGGCCTGTGAAGCCAGCCCCTGGCCACGAAACGCGTTGGCAACAACAAGGAGGCGTTCGGGCGACGAGTCGGCGGACCGCGCCAGCCGGTCCAGCTCCCAGCGAGCTTCCGCCGCAAGGCCGAGCCGGGCGAGAAGCGCGGCGCTGGAGATCTGGCGGTGGAGGTCTGGATCGATTGGGAACGAGTCGGTTGCCGCTGCAGGCACCCACGCCTCGATGCCGAGCCGCCGCGCGCTCAGGGCTGCGTAGTAGGAGAGAGGATCGCGGCCGGCCACGGCCTGCCAACGGCTCCGGGCGGTGGTGCTGTCACCGGCATCAGCCCAACTCCTGCCCGCCCAGTAGATGGCACCGGTGGCCTCGTCACTGCCAGGGTAACGCTCGGCCAAGGCGTCGAACTCCTGGGCCGCGAGCCTGGGTTGCCCGCTCAAGAGAGCGATCATGGCAGCGCGGAAGCGCGAGGTGGGAGCGAAGCGACTGGTCGGGTAGCGAGTGGCCACGACCCAATAGAGCCGGCGGGCCTCGAGATCGCCCCGGTCATCGGACGCGAGGTCGGCCCGCAGGAAAAACGCCGAGGCGGCAGCCGCCGTGTCGCGGGGATACTTCCGGATGACATCCTTCAGCGCGGCGCGGCCCTTGTCGAGCTGGCCATCGCGCACCAGCGAGCGTGCCGACTGGTAGGCCGCAAGCGCGGCCCGAGATTTCGGCTCCCGAACCAGCTTGAACTGCACGGCGGCCTCGCCGTTCCGCCCGAGCCTTGTGAGAGCGGTCCCGTACGCAAAGCGGTCTTCACTAGAGCCGAGACCTGCCGCCAGCGCCCGGGCAAAGGCACTGATCGCGCGGGCCTGGAGTCCTGATTCCGCTGCGGCACGGCCCACGATCAGCTCCTCAGCCGGAGGGAGCGGGGCAAAGAGGCTGTCGAGGATGGCAATGGCCTCCCGCGCCGGGCTGCCCGGACGGGCGGCCGCAAGGGCTAGAAGGTCGCGCCGGAGGAGCGCCCGCGGCGCGCTATCGGTGGTCGAGGCGAGTCGCAGGCGCAGACTCGTCAGACGATCACCGGCAGCGGCGTAGCGCCGAGCGGCTCCCTGCAGGTCGCCGGTACGCTCGTGCGCGCTGGCCTCGGCCCAGGGGATCCGGGCCCGGGCGATGGGGTTGGTCATCCGCTGGTAGAGTCCAGCGCGCGTCACGCTGTCGTCGGTCACCGCGGCCGCGCGCAGAAGGAGCCAGTCGGCTAAGACCGGAAGCCTCTCCCCAGCATGGGCGTACACCACCGCAGCGCTGTCGCGCGCATCGAGGCGATCCAGCGCAGTCGCGAGGAGGAGCAGCCGCTCACCTGATGGGTGGCGCTGAACCGCGCGAGCGGCATGACCCAACGCGAGAGAATCCTGGCGCCGCTCCAAAGCGGCTCGGGCGAGCAACACCCGTGCGCTCCCGCTGTAGAGACTGTCGATCCACAGCTCGCCGGCCAGCAACTGCAGTACTTCACTCCAGCCCTTCCACTCGCTCGCTGCCCGGGCGGCCAGGTACACGGTGGCCGGTGTCCGGCGTGACGAGTCGCCGAGCCAGGGCGACAGAATCCGGGTGGCCTGCCAGGGGCGGCCGCGCTCCATGGCCTCGCCCGCGCGCGCCAGCGCCGAATCCCGGGCATGGGCGACCTCACCGGAATCCGCGATTGCGGCGGGCCGGGGGAGGGCCTGCCGGGCGGACGCCGAGGGAAAGACAGCGATGCTGGCAAACCAGAGCCAGACATGGACCAGGTGCGTCACGATAATCCGATCGATGGGAGGAGACTATCTGGCGATGGCCTTGCAAATGCCGCGCCGCCGCAGACTTAGCGCTGGGAGGGGCGGAGCCCCGGTGAGCCGTTTTGGGGCCTCTGATTCTGCCCCAGGCCTCGCAAAAGAGGGCGGCGGCAGGACCGTGCATTTACTAGCTTTGCAGGATGACCGAATCCGATGACAGCAGGGTCCGTGTGGACAAGTGGCTCTGGGCCGCCCGGTTCTACAAAACCCGCGCACTGGCCGCAGAGGCCATCGCAGGCGGCAAGGTCCAGGTCAACGGTGACCGGGTGAAACGAGCCAAACCGTTGCAGGTGGGCGACGAAGTTCGGATCCGGCTGGGACCCTACGAGCACCAGATCGTGGTGCGCGGGCTGTCAGACCGGCGTGGACCAGCTCCGGAAGCGGCCCGGCTCTACGAGGAAAAACCGGCCAGCCGGGTGGCGCGCGAGGCGCTGGCGCTGCAGCTCAAGAGCCTTCATGCCGCCTTCGTACCCGAGCGCGGGAGACCAACGAAGAAGGATCGGCGGGAGATTGAGAAGTTGAAAGGACGGAGATGACGGAGAAGACGGAGGGCCTGCTGACCGCGTTGAATCCGCCCTCCGTCGTCTCCGCCCTCTCCGCCCTCTCCGCCATTCCTACATACTCTCAACCATCGCCTTACCAAACTCGCTCGTCTTCAGCAATGTCGCGCCGGTCATCAACCGCTCGAAGTCGTAGGTTACCCGCTTCTGCGCGATGGTTTTCTCCAGCGAGGAGATGATCAGGTCCGCGGCCTCATTCCAGCCGAGATAGCGGAACATCATCTCGCCGGAGAGAATGACCGATCCCGGGTTGACCTTGTCTTGCCCGGCATACTTGGGAGCGGTCCCGTGGGTTGCCTCGAAGATGGCGTGGCCGGTGAGATAGTTGATGTTCGCCCCGGGCGCGATGCCGATGCCGCCGACCTGAGCCGCTAGCGCGTCGGAGATGTAGTCGCCGTTCAGATTCATCGTGGCGATGATGCCGTAGTCCCGGGGCCGCGTCAGAATCTGCTGCAGGAACGCGTCGGCGATCACGTCCTTGATCACCAGGCCGCCCGGCAGCCTGGACCAGGGTCCGCCGTCGAGGTCGGTCGCCCCGTACTCCTCCCGGGCCACGTCATAGCCCCAGTCGCGGAAGCCGCCCTCGGTGAACTTCATGATGTTGCCCTTGTGCACCAGCGTGACGCTCTCGTACTTCTGCATGAGGGCATAGTCGATGGCGGACCGGATCAGCCGCTTCGAGCCCTCTTCGGAGATCGGCTTGATTCCGATGGCACTGGTGGCCGGAAAGCGGATGGTCTGGACACCCATCTCCCGCTGAAGAAAATCCACCACCCGGCGGGCATCCTCGGTGCCGGCCTTGTACTCGATGCCGGCGTAGATGTCCTCGGTGTTTTCCCGAAAGATCACCATGTTCACGGCCTCGGGAGCCTTGACCGGTGAAGGCACACCGGTGAAGTAGCGGACCGGACGGACGCAGGCATAGAGATCGAGCTTCTGGCGCAGCGCGACATTGAGCGAGCGAAAGCCGCCCCCGACCGGTGTCGTCAGAGGCCCTTTGATGGCAACCAGATAGCGATCGATGGTGGCGAGGGTTTCATCCGGGAGCCAGCTGTTCATCCGCTCCTTGGCCTTCTCACCGGCCAGCACCTCCAGCCAGGCGATCCGGCGCTGGCCGCCATAAGCGCGCTGGACCGCGTTATCGAAGACGTATTGCGACGCGCGCCAGATGTCGGGACCGGTGCCATCTCCCTCGATGAAGGGGATCACCGGCGTAGACGGCACCTCGATCCGCCCCTGGCGCAATGTGATTGGCTCGCCGCCCGGGGGGGACGGTGCCGTCTTGCGAGCCGTCGTGGTAGCTGACATGACGCGTGCCTCTTGCTAGGGCTTCCAGTGACAGGGATGTTTCGCCGCTCAATCTGATCGGGTGACGTATGAACGGCAATACAACCCCTCGTGCGGTCGCGGCCGCCGTGTCCGCCATTCATGCGGCCTACGAAAACTACCGCTGCGGCTTCGAGGAGATCACCAGCCGGGCTCAGAGCCGTTTCGAGCAGCGTGACTGGTCCGGAGCTCAGTCCGACGCGACGGAGCGGCTGGCGCTCTACAAGGCGCATGTCGACGCGGCGGTGGCCGACGTCCACGACATCCTGGAAGACGGGGTCATGGAGCGGACGGTCTGGGCCGCCATGAAGTCGGACCACGCCCGCCGGACCTCGGCCCGCCCGGATGCGGAGCTGGCGGAGACCTTCTTCAACTCGGTGACCCGCCGGGTGTTTAGCACCGTCGGCGTCGATCCCGCGATCGAGTATCTCCACCTTTCTCCGTCCCTGCCCTCACGGGACGACCCCACGATTTTCGACCGCTACAATGCTCCCGCCGTCGATGCGGGGATGGTGCGGCATGTCCTGGCCGGGATTCCATGGTCAGTACCCTATGCCCAGCTGGACCGGGACACCGTACTGGTTGCCCAGCTCATCGACGCCCGGGTTCGTCAGGTAGCCAACCCACCGGGCCCGGTTCAGCTCGACATGCTGCGCTCCGTTTTCTATCGCAACAAAGGCGCCTACCTGGTGGGACGCATTCGGGCCGGCGCCGAGGTCATTCCCCTGGTGCTGCCGCTGCTGCATGCGGAGCGCGGCATCGTAGTGGACGCGGTACTGATGACCTCGGACGAGGTGAGTGTCGTCTTCGGGTTCAGCTGGACCTACTTCCGGGTGGACGCTCCCAAGCCGCGAGCGCTGGTGAGCTTTTTGGGCACCATCATGCCGCTCAAGCTGGCACACGAGCTCTATACCTCCATAGGATACAACAAGCACGGAAAGACCGAGCTCTATCGGAGCCTCATGCGGCAACTGGAGGAGCCGGACGCCCAATTCGCCTTTGTGGAGGGCGAGGAAGGCATGGTGATGGCGGTCTTTACCCTGCCCTCCCTCAATGTGGTGTTCAAGGCCATCAAGGACAGCTTCGGTGCGCCCAAGAACACGACCAGGCGTGCCGTCATGGGAAAATACCAGTTCGTGTTCGTGCGGGACCGGGTGGGCAGGCTGGCGGATGCCCAGGAATTCGAGCACCTGGAATTTCCCCGCCGCTGCTTTCCGGATGACCTGCTGGAGTACCTGACTCGCGTGGCGGGAGCAACCATCCGTCTCGAGGGCAACCGCGTTGTCGTCCGCCATCTATACACCGAACGGCGGGTGACCCCACTCAACCTGTTTCTGCAGGACACCGACGAGGCCACGGCGCGGGAGGCGGTGGTGGACTATGGCGATGCCATCAAGGACCTTGCCGCGGCCGATATCTTCACCGGCGACATGCTGCTGAAAAACTTCGGGGTGACACGGCATGGCCGGGTCATCTGCTACGACTACGACGAGCTCTGCCTGTTGTCCGAGTGCCGCTTTCGCCGCATTCCCGAAGCCACCTCCATGGAGGATGAATTCTCGGCCGAGCCCTGGTTTCACGTGGGGGACAGTGATGTGTTTCCCGAGGAGTTCAAGGCCTTCCTGGTTCCACCCGGGAGCCTGCGCGAGACATTTCTCGAGGCGCACGGTGATCTACTGGACCCGTCCTTCTGGCAGAATGTGCAGCGGCAATTGGCGGCAGGAGAGGTGGTCGACGTGTTTCCGTACCGGAGGAACTCGAGATTGCAGCGCAATGAAGAAAACGCTACCACGAAAGCATGAAGGCACAAATGCAAAGGGGCCGCCTGGAATTACCCAGACGGCCCACTTTCTTACCTTCCAGCCTCGTGTCAGTCCTTGACCTTCGTCACGTTCTCCGCCGCCGGGCCCTTCTGACCCTGCACGATGTCGAATTCCACCTTTTCGCCTTCAGCCAGCGACTTGAAGCCGCTGCCCTGGATGGCGGAGTGGTGAACGAAGCAGTCCTTCTGTCCGTTGGACGGGGTAATAAAGCCAAAGCCCTTCGCGTCGTTGAACCATTTCACGGTTCCGGTGGTACGTGCCATGTCCGTACTCCTCTAATTGGTTTGTCGTCGGAGTCCGGTGATGCCGTACCTGCCGACAGTGAATGTTTCGCGGACTTTGCCCCCGCGCCGGGCCTCAACGAAAAGGGACCGAGCTGTGAGCCAGGTCCCTGAGGATATTCACTGGTCCCGCGAGGCGATCCATTTCTCAATATTTCCCGCGCAGAATCTAGGGCTCGGCCACTGCGCTGTCAATCAGAGCCGGGGACTCCTGGTCGGCACCCGAAGGAACCGCTCAGCCAGCTGTTCCAGCCGCTCGTTCCCGTCCTGGCGCGCCTCGGCGAGTATGCGCTCCACCAGGGGGCGGAGACGAGGCTCCCCCCAGTAATAGCCGGTAGCCGACTCCGCGCTGGCCGTATCGCCGAGGTGCGCCCCCTGAAGGAGCGCCCGTGCCGCCGCGGCATCGAACCCCGGATCATCCCGGTCGGGGAGCGGAAAACGCGGCCCCGCATCTCCGGCCCCTGCATCCTCGTTAACAAACGCTCTCGACATTCCCCAGTATAGCAAACTCGCCGCGGCCAGAGAAACCGCCCTGCCCGCAACCGGCGGGCAAGGCGGCTCTCTCGGTCACGCTTTCCTTAGATAGAGCGGCGGAACGGCGCGGCCAGGGTCACCTTGAGGCGTGAGCCGGCCGGCACCACCACGTCGCGGTCCTGGGTCTCGACCGCGCGCTGGGCGCCTACTGCACCGCCAGCCACACCACCGATGACGGCTCCCTTGGTGCTGCCACCGCTGACGGCGGTGCCCAGGAGGGCGCCTGCACCTACGCCCATCCCGACCTTGGCAATGTCGCCTGCGTTGGTCTTCCGGTCCTTGAGGGCCCGATCGAGCGCGGCAGCCGACCCGGACACCGGATAGCTGCGGCCCCCAATCACGACCTTGGTGGGGGTGAGCACCAGCTTGCCGGTCTTGTCGCTCTTCCGCTCCGACTCGTGAATGGCGGCGATGGTGACGTATACCTTGGAGCCGGCCGGGATCACCACGCGACCGCTCTTGTCCTTCACGTCAGCCGAAACGGTGCCGGTGAGCTTCTGGCCGGCCTTGTGAGTCCGCGAGCTGATGCCGGCGTCGAACTTCGCCGGGATCGCCGTGCCCGTCGCGAGCATCCGCGTTGCGGGCTTGGCCGCAACCTTGGTCGCCGGCTTGCTGCTTGTAGCCCGGGGCGCGTCGTTCAGACGGGCGTCGGCGTTGACTGCCGGACGTTGCAGATCGCGGGTCGAGCCGTCGCCTGCCGCACCGCCATCGCGGTCACCGCCGCAGCCGACCAGAACGGCCATCGTGAGAAGTACCAATCGGTTACCTACCATGGAGCCCTCCGGAACAGTTGAGGCGTGGTGTAATTGGGGGTGCTATCGCCCAGCGGAGGGGCAATTAGAAGGCCAGACGTGCGGTATACCGGAGGATTGCGAGGGAGTAATCGCCGCTGGCTCGGCCGGGTTCGGGGCGCAGCGTGACGGGTGCCCAGCCGCCGGTTAAACTTCGCGCCATGCCCAAGACCAACATCAGCCGCCCGGGGCAGCCTCCGGCGGCCACCTTCCACGACCGTGTCCGGGTGGCAACCGAGCTGCTCGAATCGGTCGTTTCCGACCGGGGCCTGCTGCTCCAGATCGATCCCGGCGACCGGCAACGCCTGCTCCAGGCGGCAGGCCACGTTTACGCTCCCGATGCTGCAGCCCGCCGCCAGCTGGTGCGTGCCAGCGTCCGGCGGCGCAAGGCGGAGAAGATCGAGCAGGAGAACCGGATGCTCAACCAGACCGGCATCCGCACCCTTCGCCGGCAGGCGGTATACACCAGCCCCAACGTCTTTCCGCCGGTCCCATTCGAGCAGCGGGAGGTCGACGACCCGGAATTCCGGGAAGCGGTCGAGCCACAGCACTGCTATATCTGCAAGCAGAAATACACCACCATCCATCACTTCTACGACCAGATGTGCCCGCCCTGCGCGGCGTTCAACTTTGCCAAGAGGACCGAGCTGGCCGATCTGCGGGGCCGGGTGGCGCTGCTGACCGGCGGCCGGGTCAAAATCGGCTACCAGGCAGGCATCAAGCTGCTACGCGCCGGCGCCCACCTGATCGTCACGACCCGGTTTCCCCGGGATTCCGCGGTCCGCTACGCCGCAGAACCGGATTTTGCCGACTGGGGGCACCGGCTCGAGATCTTCGGCCTCGACCTGCGCCATACGCCGAGCGTCGAGGCCTTCTGCCGCGAGCTGCTGACAACCCGGGACCGGCTCGACTTTATCGTCAATAATGCCTGCCAGACCGTGCGGCGGCCGCCCGGGTTCTACGAGCACATGATGGTCCGCGAGACCGCAGCCCTCCACGCCATGCCGGAGCCCACCCGCCGGCTGTTGGGAACATATGAGGGGTGGCGTGGCGCGCACCTGCATTTCGACGGACCGCAGGCCGCCACCCCGGCCGCGTTCGAGCGGCGGCTGCCCAGCATCGCGGGGCTGGCCAACTCGGCCGAG
Organism: Gemmatimonadales bacterium; assembly: GCA_035557715.1. Classification (GTDB taxonomy): domain Bacteria; phylum Gemmatimonadota; class Gemmatimonadetes; order Gemmatimonadales; family GWC2-71-9; genus CAVVWJ01. The sequence goes on along the minus strand of DATMDQ010000130.1, from coordinate 3,044 downwards.
CTCTCGCAGGTGCCGCTCTTGCCTGAGGAGCACCGGCCCCAGCGGCATCACTTTCCCGAGGGGCTGCTCGATCAGGACCAGCAGCAGGTGGACCTCCGGGAGCGGAACTCGTGGCGGATGCTCCTGGCCGACGTGCCGGCGGTCGAGCTACTGGAGGTGCAGCTGGTGAACGCCGTTGCCCCGTTTGTACTGAACGCGCGGCTCAAGCCGCTGATGCTGCGCACACCGGAGCGCGACAAGCATATCGTCAACGTCTCGGCCGTCGAAGGCCAGTTCTACCGGAACTTCAAGACCACGCGCCATCCGCACACGAACATGGCCAAGGCCGCGCTCAACATGATGACCCGCACCGCGGCCGCGGACTACCACAGCGACGGCATCCACATGAACAGCGTGGACACCGGCTGGATCACCGACGAAGACCCGGCCGACATCGCCGCCCGCAAGGTAGCCGAGCACCGCTTCCATCCGCCCTTGGATATCGTGGACGGCGCCGCCCGGATCGTGGATCCGATCATCGCCGGGATCAACTCGGGCACGCATGTATGGGGACAGTTCCTGAAGGATTATCAACCAACCGATTGGTAGCCGTTAATCGGTCATGTCCGGCCAGAAAGACCGCGGGGCGGATCCGAAGACCCGCCCCGCGTTACCGTCCACCTGTCCGGCTGTCCGCCCTTACTGCACCGCGTTCATCATGTCGAAGATCGGCAAGTACATCGCCACCACCATGCCGCCGACGATGACACCGAGGACCACGATCATCACCGGCTCCATGAGGGAGAGCAGCGACGAGACGGCTACGTCCACTTCCTCGTCGTAGAAGTCGGCGATCTTGGTCAGCATCTCGTCCAGGCCGCCGGTCTGTTCGCCGACCGCGATCATCGAGATGACCATGGGCGGGAAGACCTTGGACTTCTGCAACGGGGCCGCGATGGTTTCACCGCCGGCGATGGACTGCCGCGATTCCATGACCGCATCATGGATGACCATGTTGCCCGCCGTCTTTGCCGTGATCTCCAGACCATCGAGAATCGACACGCCGGAGGAGATCAGGGTGCCGAGCGTCCGGGTAAACCGGGACACGGCGGACTTCCGGAGAATGTCGCCCAGGACCGGCGCCTTGAGCATGACCCCGTCGACGTGTCTCTGGCCGTTGGGCGTGGAGTTGTACTTCTTGAACCCGAAGATTCCGGCCCCGGTGACCGCAATGAATGCCCACCAGTATCCGATCAGAAGCTGTGACATGCCGATGACGACACGCGTCGGCAACGGCAGTTCCATGTTCACCGAGGCGAACATGCTCTGGAAGGTCGGGATGACGAAGATAAGCAACACGGCAATGGCAATAATGGCCACGCTGAAAATGACCGCCGGGTAGATCATTGCGCCCTTGACCTTCCGGATCAGGGCGTCGCTCTTCTCCAGGAATGTGGCGAGACGGAGCAGAATGGTATCCAGGATACCGCCGGCTTCACCGGCCGCGACCATGTTGACGTAGAGGTCGGTGAATGCACGGGGATGCTTCGAGAAGGCGTCCGCCAGCGTGTTGCCCGACTCGACGTCGTGCACCACCGCCCTGGTGACCTCCTTCAGGGTCTTGTTCTCGGTCTGCTCCGCCAGGATGGTGAGCGACTGTACCAGCGGCAGGCCCGCGTTGATCATCGTCGCGAACTGCCGGGTGAAGATCACGATATCGCGGGTCTTGACCTTCGCCTTCCCGATACCACCCCCGAGGCTAATCTTCTTGGGTGCCTCGCGGACGCTGACGAGCATCATCCGGTTCTTGCGGAGGTAGGCGCTCACCTCCTCTTTGCTCTTGACGTCCACCTGGCCCTTTTGGATCTGGCCATTCGCGGCGTTCCGCGCGGTGTATTCGAAAAGTGGCATGGTCCTCTCCCGAATCGTGGGCGCAGGCTGTGCGCGCTAGCGTGTTACCGGCGGCCTGCGGATTTCTGCTGCTGTTGTCGATCGACGTTGCCCATCTCCTGGTCTTCCATCGGGGTGATCCCAATCATCCGGAGGAACTCCTTGGGATCGTGCGATACCCGCTCGCACTCTTCCTGAGCAACTTCGCGGGCGGTGTAGAGCTGGAACAGCGCGTCGTTCATGGTCTGCATCCCGAACTTCTTGCCTGACTGCATGGCGGAATAGATCTGGTGGACCTTGTCGTCGCGAATCAGGGCCCGGATGGCCGGGGTGGCGATCATGATCTCGGCGGCCATGGACCGTCCCCGCCCCTTCAGCTTCGGCAGTAGCGTCTGGGTGATCACGCCCTCGAGCACGAAGGCGAGTTGGGCCCGGACCTGAGACTGCTGGTTGGAGGGGAAGACGTCGATCACGCGGTTGATGGATTCCGCCGCGGAATTGGTGTGCAGGGTGGCGAGCACCAGGTGGCCGGTCTCCGCGATGGTCAGTGCGGCAGCCACGGTCTCGAGGTCCCGCATTTCTCCCACCAGAATGACGTCCGGGTCCTCGCGGAGCGCATACTTCAACGCGCTGGCGAAAGACTTGGTGTCGGTGCCGATCTCTCGCTGATTCACGATACAGGATTGATGCCGATGGATAAACTCGATCGGATCCTCGACTGTAATGATGTGGCCCTTCCGCTCCTTGTTGATCTTGTCGATGATGGCCGCCAACGTGGTGGACTTGCCCGAGCCGGTCGGACCGGTCACTAGGATGAGTCCACGGGGCCGCTCGGCCAGCTTGGCAATGACTGCAGGGAGGCCTAAGTCCTGAAATGTTCGCACATTGAAGGGAATCATGCGGATTACCATGGCCACGCAGCCACGCTGCTTGAAGACGTTGCCGCGGAAGCGTGCCAGGTTCTGAATTCCGAACGAAAAGTCCAGCTCATCCTCGGTTTCGAAGCGCTTCTTCTGGTTTTCGGTCAGTACCGAATACGCCAGCTGAAGCGTGTCCTTGGGCGTGAGGATATCGGTCACCGCGCTGTCGGTGATGTCTCCATCGACACGCAACTTGGGCCTCTCGCCCGTGGTGATGTGCAGGTCGGAGGCCTCTCTCTGGATCATCTCTTCCAG
>DATMDQ010000129.1:0-36213 GCA_035557715.1 Gemmatimonadales bacterium | reverse complement strand
AAGTCCGGGGTGATCCTCGGCATGGGCGAGGAGTGGGACGAGGTGGTCACCTGCATGCGGGATCTCCGCACCAGCGACGTCAACGTCCTGACGCTGGGCCAGTACCTGCGCCCCTCCGGGAGCCACATGCCGGTAGCCCGCTACTACACTCCTGACGAGTTCGACGAGCTGCGTGACCTCGGACTCAGCATGGGTTTCTCGCACGTTCAGGCAAGCCCGCTCACGCGGTCGTCCTACCATGCATGGGAGCAGGCACGATCCGCGCGCCCTCTCGAATCCATGGCGGAGCGGCGTTAGTGGCTGGATCGACCGCTGCCGGCCCTAAAGCCAAGTCCAAAGGTCTCGACGCCGCCCGGGCTGACGAATACCGGCACTGGCTGCGCCAGATGCTGCTGATACGCCGCTTCGAAGAGAAAGCCGGCGAAGCGTACAGCCTCGGCAAGATCGGCGGCTTTTGCCATCTCTATATCGGCCAGGAGGCAGTGGCGGTGGGCAGCCTCGCTGCGCTGGGGCCGGACGACTACATCACCTGCTCCTACCGCGAGCACGGACACGCGCTCGCCCGGGGCATCTCCTCCCAGGCAGTCATGGCCGAGCTCTTCGGCAAGGCAGCCGGCTGCACCGGTGGCAAGGGCGGATCGATGCACCTGTTCGACGCCTCCCTGGGCTTCCTCGGCGGCCACGGAATTGTGGGCGGGCACATCCCGCTGACGACAGGGATGGCGTTTGCCGCCAAGTACCGCGGCACGAGCCAGGTGGCGGTCTGCTACTTCGGCGAGGCGGCCGTCAACAACGGCGCCTTCCATGAGGCGCTCAACATGGCCGCGCTCTGGAAGCTGCCCGCGATCTATCTCTGCGAGAACAACCGCTACGGCATGGGCACCGCGCTCGAGCGGGCCAGTGCCCTGTACGACATTTCCGAGCGGGCCTGCTCCTACGATATGGCGAACGAGGTAGTGGACGGACAGGACGTGCTGACCATGAACGCCGCCATGGAGCGGGCGGTACAGCGGGCCAGGAGCGAGAAGCTTCCCACCCTGCTCGAGGTCCGCACCTACCGCTTCATGGGTCACTCGATGTCCGACCCCATCCACGGCCACTATCGCACCCGCGAGGAAGTTGAAGACCAGCGCAAGCGCGACCCGATCTCGGTCTGGTCCAAGCGCCTGATCGCGGACGGGCTGATGGATGAAAGCGCAGTGCGGGCGATGGACAAGGACGTGCTGGAGGAGGTCGAGGACGCCTATCAGTTCGCTGACCAGGCACCGGATCCGGTTCCTGAGGAGCTGTACAAGGATGTTTATGCGGACTCCTAGTAAGATGGCGGGACAGCGGGGTGGCGGGGCAGAGACCCGGCTCGAGGCTTGGGAATTTCTCGAGGTGTGCTTTGACTGCCTCCCTGCCCCGCTGCCCCGCTGATGGCTGTTATCACGTACCGAGACGCCCTCAACCAGGCGCTCCGCGAGGAGATGCAGCGGGACCCCAACGTCTTCCTCATGGGCGAGGAGGTCGGGGTCTATCAGGGTGCCTACAAGGTGAGCCGCGGACTGCTGGACGAGTTCGGCCCGATGCGGGTGGTGGATACCCCGATAACCGAGTTGGGGTTTGCCGGCGTCGGGGTGGGCGCCGCCATGGTTGGGCTTCGCCCGGTGATCGAGTTCATGACCTGGAACTTCGCGCTGCTCGCGGTGGACCAGCTGGTCAACTCGGCGGCGAAGATGCGCTACATGTCCAACGGCCAGGTGGGAGTGCCCGCGGTGTTTCGCGGACCCGGCGGATCGGCCCTGCAGCTCGCCTCCCAGCACTCGCAGGCGTTCGAGAGCTGGTACGCCCATATCCCCGGACTCAAGGTGGTCATGCCCGCCACGCCGGCGGACGCCAAGGGACTACTCAAGAGCGCCATCCGGGACGATAACCCGGTGATCTTCATCGAGGGCGAGATGCTGTACAACCTCAAGGGCGAGGTGCCCGAGGGCGAACATGTCGTGCCGCTGGGCCTGGCCGATGTGAAGCGGGAGGGGGGCGACGTGACGATCATCTGTCACTCGAAGAGCGTCGGCGTGTCGCTCAAGGCGGCCGAGCAGCTGGCCAAGGACGGGATCAACGCCGAGGTGCTGGATCTGCGCACCATCCGGCCAATGGACACGGAGGCGGTGCTCACGTCGGTGGCCAAGACTCACCGGTGCGTCGTGGTCGAGGAAGGCTGGCCCTTCGCCGGCATCGGCGCCCAGGTGGTGGACACCATTCAGCGCGAGGTGTTCGATGAGCTCGACGCCCCGGTCCTGAGGGTCACCGGCGCCGATGTCCCCATGCCCTACAACAAGCAACTGGAGAAGGCCGCCAAGGCCGATCCGGCGAAGGTCATCAGCGCGGTGAATCAGGTGTTGTATAGGGAATAGGTCTAGAGTCTAGAGCCTAGAGTCTAGGGTCTAGTTCAGAGTCTGGAATCAATGGCGCTGTGTAGACCCTTGACCCTCGACCCTGGACTCTCAAACGGAAGAGCGCATGACAACCAAGGTCGTAATGGAAGCCCTCTCCCCCACCATGGAGGAAGGGCGCCTGGTCGAATGGAAAAAGCAGGAGGGCGACGCCGTCGCCGTGGGTGACGTGCTCGCCGAGGTGGAGACCGACAAGGCGGTCATGGAGCTCGTGGCCCGCGCGGCGGGAACGCTGCTCAAGCACGTGGTCGAGGCCGGCGCCACGGTACCGGTGTCCGAGCTGGTGGCCGTCATCGGTGAGGCAGGGGAGGCGGTGAGCGAGGAAGCGGGGAAGCGGGGAGGCGCGGAAGCGGGGCCGACGGACAGCGGGTCAGCGGGGCAGCGGGACAGCAAGGACTCGCAAGCAACACAGCCCTCACCCGGTCAGAACCGGCCGGTCTCCATGCCGCCGGCTCCCCCAACCGCTGCCGTCGCGGCCGAACAACGTCCTTCTGCCAAGCCGCCCGCGCGGGAGGGCAATGGGGCCAAGGCAGCGCCTGGTAGGGTTAAGGCCTCGCCACTGGCCCGCCGTATCGCCGCGGAACGCGGCGTGGACCTGGTAGGGGTAACTGGATCAGGTCCAGAGGGTAGAGTTGTAGCGCGCGACCTCGAGACCGCCGTCGCCGCGGCTCCGGCAGCTTCGCGTCCGGCTCCTTCTGGTGCAACCGCTTCTGCCCCGCTGCCCCGCCGCCCCACTGATGTTCCCTACACTGACGTGCCCCTTACCCAGATCCGGAAGACTATCGCGCGGCGGCTGGCACAGTCCATCGGCCCGGTTCCCACGTTCTACCTCACGAGCGAAGTGGACATGGAGCGGGTCGCCGAGGCGCGCGAGGCGCTCCGCGCGGCGGGGAAGCGGGAAGGCGGGGAAGCAGGAACGGATGCCAAGGTCTCGTTCAACGATATCATCATCAAAGCCGTGGCCATGGCGCTCCGGCAGCATCCGGCCTGCAACAGCTGGTGGCAGGACGATCATATTCGCTACTGGAACGAAGTGCACGTGAGCATGGCGGTGGCGGTCGAGGAAGGCCTGATCACGCCGGTGATCCGGCACGCCGACCAGAAGACCCTCCGGGAGATCGCGGCGGAGTCACGGGACCTGGCTGCCCGGGCGCGGGAGCGCCGGCTCAAGCCCGAGGAATACACCGGCGGCACCTTTACCGTTTCCAACCTCGGCATGCTCGACATCGATGAGTTCACCGCCATCATCAATCCGCCCGAAACCGGTATTCTGGCGGTGGGCCGCATGGCTGAGAAGCCGGTGGCGCACGATGGGGCGGTTGCCATCCGGCGCCGGATGCGGCTCACCATGTCCTGCGATCACCGGGTCATCGACGGCGCGACCGGAGCCCAGTTTCTCAAGACGCTGAAGGGGATGCTGGAGAATCCGCTGGCGCTGGTTTGGTAGGTGAGAGGTGAGAAGTGAGAGGTGAGAGGGTTCTCCTCCACGCTCCCTTCTCACCTCTTACTTCTTACTTCTCACTGTGAGGGGTTGTGGCTACACAGTTCGACGTGATCATCGTGGGCGGTGGGCCGGCCGGCTATGTCTGCGCCATCCGCGCCGCGCAGCTCGGGCTCGCAACAGCCGTGATCGAGAAAGACAAGCTCGGCGGCGTCTGCGTGAACATCGGGTGCATTCCCACCAAGGCCCTGCTGCACAGCGCCTACGTCGCCGGTCTGGTGGCCCACGATGCCAAGGACCTGGGAATCGAAGTCGGAAGCGTAAAGACCGATTACGGCGTGGCCATGCGGCGGTCCCGGAAAGTCTCGGAGCAGAACTCCAAAGGCGTGGAGTTCCTCATGAAGAAGCACAAGGTCACGGTGGTGAAGGGCACCGGGGTGCTAGGGCCCAATCGCACCGTGCGGGTGGGCAAGGACGAGTACCAGGCGCGGAAGGCGGTGGTGCTCGCCACCGGGTCGCGAGTCAAGGGCATTCCCCAGATCGGGCTGGAGATCAACAAGAGCACGGTGATCAGCTCGGACGAGGCCCTCTTCCTCGAGACCCACCCGAAGACGCTTGCCGTCGTGGGGGCGGGCGCGGTGGGGTGCGAGTTCGCCGACATCTTTCACGCCTTCGGAAGCAAGGTCACCCTCATCGAGGCCCTGCCCCGGATCCTCCCGCTGGAGGATGCGGAATCCTCCGATGCACTGACCAAGAGCTTCAAGAAGCGTGGCGTCACCGTCATTGCCGGCGCCAAGGTCAAGAAGGCCACTGTCGCCAAGGACAAGGTGACTCTCGAGGTCGAGACCGGCGGAAAGACGGAGTCGATCGAGGCGGAGAAAGTACTGATGGCCGCGGGCCGCGCGGTGAACACTGAGAACCTGGGACTCCAGGAAGCGGGCGTGCAGCTGACCGATCGGGGGTTCATCAAGGTGAACCCCGCGACCCTGGAAACCAGCGCACCCGGGGTCTACTCTATCGGGGACGTGGCCGGTCCGCCGATGCTGGCCCATAAGGGGAGCCGCGAGGGGATCGTGGTCGCGGAGCTGATCGCCGGGCATCACCCCCAGCCGATCAAGTACGACAACGTCCCCAGCGTCACCTACTGTCACCCCGAGGTCGCCAGCATCGGGATGACCGAGGACCAGGCCAAGGAACGGAAGCTGGAGTATCAGGTCGGGCGCTTTCCGTTCAGCGCTAACGGCCGCGCCCGCACAGCCGGGGAGACCGAAGGCTTCGTGAAGATCATTCGGGACAAGAAGTACGGCGAGATCCTCGGCGCCCACATCGTGGGCGGGCACGCCTCGGAGATCATCCACGAGCTGGCCGTGGCCCGGCAGAACGAGTACACCGTCGAGGAGGTGGATCTCGCCATCCACGCGCATCCGACGCTGTCCGAGGCGATTGCCGAGGCGGCGCTGGATTCGATGGGCCGGGTGGTGCATATCTGAAGTGAGTAAGAGGTAAGAAGTGAAACGTGAGAGGTGAGAAGTGAGAGGTGAGGCTGGTGGTGGGATGCTGGGCTTCCTGGCGGCTGCGCTCGCGTCCGCGGTCCTGACCGGTCTGACCGGCATCACGGCGACGGTGCTCATCGCCGATGCGCTCCGCTCCCGGAACGGCGCGGCCAACGTCGAGCTCCGGTTCTACCTGATCGCGGGCGGGACGATCGCGGGGCTCGTCCTCGCCGCATTCGTTGCCTGGCGTTTACTCGAGCCCATCGCCTCAACGTACCGCCGTGGGGGATTGGCAATGGTGGCGGCGTTTGCCACGGTGGTCCTGATGTTGGTCTGCACCGGAGTGTTCCAGCTCTTCGGCCGGGCTGGACTGCTCTCCTTGCTGGGCTTCTCCGCAGTGACCTCCACTCTCCTGGCCTTTCAGGCTCGCCGCCTCAAGCCGGAGGTACAGCTGTGACCGCTCGGCTGGTGGTGCATGACCTCGGCCAACGTGGGTATGCCGAGGTACTCGAGCTCCAGCGCCGCCTCTGCCGCCAACGCATCGCGGGAGAGAGCGATGAGGACGTCCTCCTGCTGGTGGAACACGACCCGGTGGTGACGCTGGGACGGGGAACCCGGGCAGAGAGCCTGCCGCTGCCAAGAGCAGAGCTGGAACGGCGCGGAGTCGAGGTGTTCGAGGTCGAGCGCGGCGGTGACGTCACGTTCCACGGTCCAGGACAGCTGGTTGGCTATCCCGTCGTGGATCTGCGGCAACACCGGGAGGACCTGCACTGGTATCTTCGCCGGCTGGAGGCGGGCCTCATCAGCGCCCTTGGTCGACTGGGAGTCGAGGCGGGACCAAACCCCGGGCTTACAGGGGTGTGGACCGGGGGCCGGAAGATCGCCAGCATCGGCATTCACGTGAAGCAGTGGGTGACGTTCCACGGCTTTGCCCTCAACGTGAGCACCGACCTGTCCTACTTCGATCTCATCGTTCCGTGTGGAATCAAGGATGTGACGATGACCAGCGTGGCCGCTGAGCTCAGCCGAGCCGATTCTGCGGCACTCTGGGAGGAAGCCCGCCACGAGGTCATCGCAGGGATGGCCGAAGCCTTCGACCTCCGGCCTTTCGAGCACCCCTCCCTGGCAATTCTCTAGCGCTTTCCCCGCCTCGCCAGCTACTCCCGCCTTGCTCCTTGTTCCGCCCGGTTGCCTTCTGGAGGCTAATCAGTTTTTCTCCCTAGCATGCCCGATTCGACGCGGCGCCCCTCGCCTGATGCCCAGGCCGACCAGCGGATCCAGGAGATCCTGCGAGCGGCCGACAGTTGGTCGCGGGAGGCTCCCCGGGCGCTGATGCCGGCCATCCGGGCTGTCTGCATCCGACTGGCCGAGATGGTCGCCGATCAGCGCAACTACCTGGCCCCCCTGCCGGAACCACAGGAGACCGAGCGCCGGCAGGTCCTGTCGATGGTGGCCGATCGGTTGCGCTCGAAGCCGGTGACGGAGGGGGTTGATGAGCACCTGAAGGCGCTGGAGGAGCTGGAGCTTCGTTCCACCGGATCGTGGGCCATTGTGGCCTCGGCCCAGACCGAGTGGATCACCACCGCCATCCGATACCTGGAGGGCCAGGCCGTGATCCTCCCGGCTGGAGAACGGCCGGACCCCTACTGGGCGGATGACGTAGTAGCGGGAATCATCGCCTCGGTGCGGGCGCTCATCGGGGTGGATGAGCTCCACGCCCGTACCGAGGCTCGTTACTCGGGACCGGTCAAGCGGATCACGCCCGACGAGGACTAGCGACGCCTTGTCGCTTCGCGCTCGCTGTCTTTGCCTCTCGTCCTTCCCCGCCCTTCTCCGCAAATAGCTCGAAGAATCGTCCAAAAATCTCGATCCCATTCCAGAGCTGGCGCAGGTCGAGCTTCTCGTTGGGTGAGTGGAGCCCGTCGTCGGGAAGACCGATTCCGGTGAGAATGACCGGCGCCCCAGTGAGACCCAGCTCGGGCACGATCGGAATCGACCCGCCGGCCCGCACCTGCACCGCCCTCCGTCCTTCCACCGCCTCGAAGGCCTGGTTCAGAATCTCGAAAGCGGGATGGTTGACGTCCACCTGAACCGGGTCGCCTCCGTGCAAGACCGTCACCTTGACGTCGGCCCACTCGGGGGCCAGGGCCGCCACCGCGCGCTCCAGGGCGCGACCAACCTCCTCAACCTGTTGCCCGGGCACCAATCGCAGACTCACCTTGGCGGTAGCCTGGGCCGGGATGACGGTCTTGGCCCCTTCGCCGATGAAGCCCCCCTTGATGCCGTGTACCTCCAGGGTGGGCAGCGCCCAGACTCTCTCGTAGACTGACCGGTCCGAGAGCCCGGTGAGGGCCTTGCCGGTGACCTCCTCACTGAGGAAGCGCTTCTGGTCGAAGGGCAGGCGCTTCCAGGTATCGAGCTCCTCTGGGGTAGGCGGCTGGACCGCTTCGTAGAGCCCAGGAATCCGGATCTCGCCGGTCGGCGATTTCAGCTGACTCAGGATCTGGACCAGAGTTTCCAGGCCATTGGGCGCTACGCCACCGTAGGTCCCGGAGTGGAGATCGCGCTCCAGGGTGCGAACCGAGATCTCCGCATAGCACAGCCCGCGCAGCGCGGTGTACACAGCGGGCCAGCCGGGCGCGTAATAGGACATGTCGCACACCAGGGCGGCATCGGCCCGAGTCCGCTCCGGTTCGTTGTGCAGCAGATCGAAGATGACCTTGCCGCCAGACTCCTCCTCACCCTCGAAAATGAAGTGCACGTTGAGCGGCGCGAGGCGCTTGGAATCGAGCACCGCTTCATACGCCTTCAGCAGGCAGAAGACCTGTCCCTTGTCATCGGCGGCGCCGCGGGCGTAGAGCTTGCCGTCTCGCACCGTGGGCGTGAAAGGCTCGGTGATCCATTCGTCGAGCGGATCGGGTGGCTGCACGTCATAGTGACCGTAGATCAGAAGGGTCGGCCGGTCCGGGACCCTGGGGCTCTCCGCCCAGACCACTGGGTGGCCGGGTCCCTCGATGATGTTGACCACCGGACAACCCAGGCTGCGCAGGTGGGTGCTCAACCACTCTGCCGCCCTGCGACAGTCCTGGGCGTGTGCCGGGAGGGCGCTGACGCTGGGGAGGGAAAGAAATTCACTCAGCTCACCCAGAAGGCGTCCCTGCTCACGTTTGACAAAGCCCTCTCTCATTGTCCGACCGCCTTTCCCAGCCTGGCGTACGCGCTGTCACCCTCAACGCCCTCCATCAGCTTTCCGAGCGCACTGACGCTTTGCCGCACATCCCCCCCATGCCGCTCGAACCATCGGTCGAAGAGATCCAGTCTGGTGCGGTAGATGCGAGCGCCGATCAGTTGGGCGTTGTTGATCGGCCGTTCCGCCATCCGGTCCACTCGTAAGGTGCGAAGCCTTTGGGCGACGGGTCCGGTCAGCTGGGACCGGGCCCACACGCCGGCGTCCCGTCGTCCCGCCTCGAGCGCGGCCGAATCCGGCTTGTGGTCGTAGAGCGAATCCAGACGGCGCACGAGGGTCGAGTAGTAGTCGCCCAGCACAATCTCGTCGTGCCAGCGGTTGGCCGCATGGGTGGCGTTGACGCTGTCGCCCCGCTCCCGAAAAAACGCCTCGGCCGAGCGATACCCGACCATCTGGGCAAAGCTCTCGTTGAACGGCGTGGCGCTCTTCACATACAGGGTGTTATGCGCAATCTCGTGGAACACGGTGGCCGCCAGCTCGACCGAGTCATTCGAGATGGCCGTGGAGAGCAGCGGATCCTCGAACCACCCGAGCGTCGAGAATGCGCCCGAGGGCCGGAGGTAAATGTCATATCCCTTGGCCGCAAACCGGTCCGCCTCTCGCCGTGCGGCGCGCGGATCGAAGAACCCCTTGTAGGGTATGCGTCCGACAATCGGGTACTTCCAGGTGTAGGGGCAGATACAGTCCCTGGGAGCGGCCTGGAGGACGAGCAACAGGGTGTCGCGGCCCACGTCCGAATACGACGTGTAGGTCTCCTTGGCCTCGAGGCCGAGTCGCTCGGCGTAGTCGCGGGAAGCGAGAACGAGGCCGAGGGTCTGGCGAAGGACGGGATCGGTCCCACTGTCTCGCACCAACCGGGCGATCGGCTGTCGAGATTGGAGAATCCGGGTCTCCTCGAACCCGGCCCGGGTCAGGTATCGGACGTCTTCACTGGCGAGGTAGGCAGTTCCGTACCCGGCAAACAAGGCGGCGACGAGAGCGAAGAAGACCATACGCTTCACCGAACCCGTACCAGGCCGATGCGCGCATCGACCGTGGGTGACACCGGCTCGGTGCCCGAGGGTGCGGTGAGCAGAAGATCGACCAGCGGCGCACCGCCGGCCTGGGTGACCAACACGTGCCGACCCGATCCGGCGCGCAGGACCCCGGAGTTGGCGTAGCCATTGCCGGAGGTGCTGTCCGGTATCAGGGGATATGAGCTGCCCAGTGAATCCTGGAAGACCGATCGGAAGTTCCACGTCTTGTAGCGGAGCCGCGTGCCGGGTTGGTTGAAGCCCGCAAGATCGTCCAGGTAGTTGGTCATCTGCCACTCGGGAACCAGAATTGAGAAAGGAACTCCCGTCTGGGCGGTGGCGTTCGCCGCCCCCAACTGACTGGTCGCAACCAGCCGGCGGGTGAGGTCGGTGCCCAGCACGCTATCGGTGGCGAAGTGATCCGCCAGCCAACGTACGAAGAGCCAGTTTGCGCCTCGTTCCTCCAGGGTTCCGTTCGAGCTCCCGGGCTCGATCAGAAAAAAATCCTCGGTTGACTCCAGATAGGCAAACGCGTTGGGCATGTTGCCCATTCCCAGAAAATCCTGGAAGCAGGACCCGGACGCGCACTCCGCCGGCGGCAGCAGCCGGGCGCCGAGCTCCTCGGCGAAATGGGAGAGTCCCTCGTTCAGCCAGATGTCTTCCGAGCTAGCGCCCCGAACCAGGCGGTGCTGGTTGAAGCTGATCATATGCTGGAATTCGTGAATGAAGGTCGCCGGAAGGCGCAGACGGGCGAATCCTGGACTGATGTCGCACGCAGTATTATCTGGGTCCGGAACCAGGCCGTAGAAGATCTCGCCCTCGTTCGAGCCCGGATTGTTGCTCGAGCGCGGCAGCAGATCGGCGCCGAAGAAATAGCCAAGGATGACGCTGCCCTGGGCATTGCAGTCGGGGCTCAGGGCGTTCACCCGGTGAGTGAGCAGAACGGTGACCACGCCGTTGGCGTCGATGTCAGATTCGCGGCCGAATGCAGTGGTGTCTATCGGATAGAGGAAGTCGTCGAACAGGATGCCCACGTCGGTGAGGTCTGCCAGGGTATAGCCCCCGGCGGGCGCGTCGTTATCCAGGAAGATGGCCACCCGGCTGCCCACGACCTGGGCCGTGGCGGTTGCCGTCACAAAGGCATCGCACCTCGGCGTGGAGCAGACTTGAAACGCGCGCTCCTCGCCAACCGTGGGCGGAACGGTCGCAAGACCCGTCACCCGGCTTCGGTCGAAGAGTGCCTGTATAGGACTCCGGGAGAGGTCCCGTTCCCGTTCTCGAAGAATGGCGTGGAACGCGGCGGCTCGTACCGGCGGCCGAAATGCGGACAGGAGGGGAGACGGGACCGCTCGCACGGCGGCCGCAACCGGCGAAGACCCCAGAACCCGGTAGTCAGCCTGCGCCCCGTCTTCCGTTTCCGTGCCTTCGGTGGCAACCGGCACATAGAGGTATTGCGCGCCAGAGGCATCTGCGGCAGGCAGTCGAACACAGGCATCGGTCAGATTGGGGTCGAGAATGCGGTGCTCGCCTACCGCGAGGACCTCGGCGTCAACCTCGGCGCATTCCAGCGAGGGACCCGTGTCCGGACCTGTCCCATCGCGACACGCCGCGAGGAAAAGACCACCGAATGTGGCGATCAGGAACGAGCGCGGGCATCGCACGTGAGGAGCACTCCTGTAGCTCGACGAGGGGAACCTGGACCGGAAGGATCACCCGCAGACGTCCAGCAAAATAAGGCGCCGCAAGGGCTTTTGACAATCGCACAACCTGCCGGTAGGTTCTCTCACCGTGCCCGAGAACAAACGGCTGTCGGCGGTCAGGTTCGGTGCTGACGGACTGGTGCCGGTCGTGACCCAGGAAAGCCGTTCCGGCGATGTCCTGATGGTTGCCTTCGCCAACCAGGACGCTCTCGACCGCACCCTCGCCACCGGTTTGGCTCACTACTACAGCAGATCCCGCGGTACGCTGTGGCAGAAGGGTGAGACGTCCGGCCACGTCCAGCGGGTCGTCGAAGTCCGGCTGGATTGTGACAGCGACACCGTCCTGTATCGGGTGGAGCAGACCGGGCCGGCCTGCCATACCGGAACGCGCACCTGCTTCTCTACGGTACTAAGCGGGGCGGGTGCCCCCTGGGCGGGTGGGAAGCGGGGAAGCGGGGACGGACAGGAGGAGGATCCGGGCGGGCATCTGCTGAGCCGCTTGGCCAGAACGATCGCTCAGCGCGCGGCCGGCCTGCCCGAAGGGTCCTACACGGCTGAACTGCTGTCCCAGGGCGTCGGGAAGGCCTCGCAGAAGGTGGGCGAGGAAGCGGTGGAAGTGGTAGTGGCGGCAAATTCGGAGGACGACGAACGTCTCGCGTCCGAGGCGGCCGATCTCCTCTATCATCTACTGGTGCTCTTGCAGTCGCGCGGCGTCCCGCTGGATGTCGTGCTCCAGGAGCTCGAGCGGAGAGAAAGGCGTGAACAGTGAACGGTGAGGAGTGAACAGGGTAGATCATAGGATCGAGCCGCCCCGTTCACCGTTTACCATTTACCGTTCAGGCTGTTAATAAAAATGCCTTTCGTCCATCTCCACACCCACAGCGAATACTCTCTGCTTGACGGGGCCAACCGGATCCCTGATCTGGTTACGCACGTCAAGAAGCTCGGGATGGACAGCTTGGCGGTCACCGACCACGGCAACATGCACGCGGCCTGGACCTTCTACGAGCACGCCAAGGCACAGAAGATCCGGCCGATCCTCGGATTCGAGGCCTATCTCGCATTCGGCCCACGGACCGCCCGCGAGAAGCCTCCGGGTGCCCCCGCGCCGTACAGCCACCTCGTCCTGCTGGCCAAGAATCGCACCGGCTACCGAAATCTGATCCGGCTCACCTCGATCGGCTTCGTCGAGGGTTTCTACCGCCGGCCCCGGATCGACCGTGAGGTGCTCGCCGCCCACTCCGAGGGCGTCGTGTGTCTGGCTGCCTGCCTCTCGGGAGAGATCGCGCTCCATCTCCGCCAGGGGAGATACGAGGAGGCCAGACGAAGCGCTGAGTGGTTCAGCCAGACCTTCGGAACGGGCAACTTCTGGCTCGAGATCCAGCAGCACGGGATCTCGGACGAACGCCTAGTCACCGAGGGAATGCTGCGCCTGGGTCAGGAGCTTGGTATCGGCGTGGTTGCCACCAACGACGCGCACTACCTGAAACGGGAGGATGCCGAGTCGCATGATGTGCTGCTCGCCATCGGCACCGGCAGCGATCTGGATGACCCCAAGCGCTTTCGGTTCACCGGGCAGGAATCGTACGTGAAGTCGGAAGCCGAAATGCAGGCGCTGTTTCCGGATCGGCCGGACACGCTGGCCAACACCGCCGTGGTGGCCGACCTGTGCGAGTTTGATTTCGAGAAACGGTACTTCCTGCCCGAATTCCCCCGCCCTGCCGAGTATCCGTCAGACGAGGCCCTGCTCAACCACCTGGCTACCACCGGGGCCGAGCGGCGCTACGGGCTGCCCTGGTCCGACGTGGTCCGGGACCGTCTCGCCTACGAGCTCGGAGTGATCAACACCGCTGGGTACGCCGGCTATTTCCTCATCGTGCAGGACTTCATCGCGGCGGCGCGCGAGCGCGGGATCCCGGTTGGCCCTGGCCGCGGATCGGTAGCCGGCTCGCTGGTGGCCTATGCGCTGGGGATCACCGACGTCGATCCGCTCAAATTCGACCTCCTGTTCGAGCGGTTCCTGAACCCCGAGCGGGTCTCGATGCCGGATATCGACGTGGACTTCTGTTTCGAGCGCCGGGGCGAGGTGATCGAGTACGTGCGGGAGCGCTATGGCCGCACGAGCGTCGGCCAGATCGTCACCTTCGGGACCATGAAGGCCCGGGCGGCGGTCAAGGATGTCGCCCGCGTCCTCAGAATTCCGCCCGGCGAAGCCGACCGGATCACCAAGCTCATCCCCTCCGGTCCGGCCTACAGCCTCACGGTCCAGGAAGCCGCCAAGAAGGTGGATGAGCTGCGCGACTTGATCCGGGAGAACCCCTCCTACGAGCGCCTCGTCAAGCTGAGCTCGCGGATCGAGGGAATCTCCCGCCACATGTCGGTTCACGCCGCCGGGGTGGTGATCGCTCCCGGTCCGCTCTCCGAATACGTGCCGGTCTGTACTGCCCCGACCAGGGGCGCCGGCGCTGCCGCCGAAGGCGAATCCATCATCACGCAGTACGAGATGGGCGCGCTGGAAAAGGTGGGCATGCTCAAGATGGACCTGCTTGGTCTCAAGACACTCACCGTGATCCACGACGCGGTGAACATGATCGGCGAGCGCCACGGCGCCAGGCCCGACATGGAGACCCTGACCTTCGACGATCCCAAGGTCTACGAACTGCTCCGGCAAGGCCGGACCGCCGGCGTCTTCCAGTTCGAGTCACCGCTGGCCACCGACACGCTGCGCGCCATGAAGTGCGACCGTTTCGACGACCTGGTCGCATCCAACGCCCTGCTTCGTCCCGGCCCGCTGGATGCAGGCATGCACACGGTGTTTATCCGCCGGAAGCTGGGCCAGGAGAAGGTGACCTATCCCCACCCCGCACTCCGGGAGGTGCTGGAGCCGACCTATGGCGTCATCACCTATCAGGAGCAGGTGATGCGGATCGCCAACGTGCTCGCCGGCTTCAGCCTGGCGGAAGCTGACGTGCTCCGGAAAGCGGTCGGCAAGAAAGACCAGGAACTGGCCAACCAGGAGGTCGCGAAGTTCGTGGAGCGGGCGGTGGCGCAGGGACACCCGCGTCCCATGGTAGAGGAGCTCGGGCGGCAGATTGTGACCTTCGGCCGCTACGGCTTCAACAAGTCGCACTCGGTGGCGTACTCGATCCTTTCCTACCAGACCGCGTGGCTCAAGGCACACTATCCGGCCGAGTTCATGGCCGCGCTGCTGTCCTCGGAAATCGGCAATACCGACAAGGTGGTGCAGTACATCAACGAGGCACGCGAACTGGAGCTGGAGATCCTCCCTCCCGATGTCAACGAGTCGGGCTTCAAGTTCACCGTCATCGGCGAGCGGCGCATTCGCTTCGGGTTGGGGGCGGTACGAAACGTGGGCGAAGGGGCCATCGCGTCAATCATCGCCGGCCGGCAGGAAACTTCCTACCTCACCCTGGCCGAGCTGGTGGAGCGGATCGACCTGCGTCTGTGCAACAAGCGGGTGCTGGAGTCCCTGGTTGCGGCCGGTGCCTGCGATTCGCTGGGCGGGCACCGCAAACAGCTGATCGAAGTGTTGGAGCCGGCGCTGGCCGAGGCCCAGCTACTCAATCAGGAGCGAGAGGCGGGACAGGGGTCGTTGTTCGGGGATGGCGGGAGCGGGAACGGCGGGCAAGACGGGAAAGACGGGAAGGATGACACTCAAGGATTCCTTCCCGCCCTTCCCGACCTGCCCGACATTCCCGCCTGGACCGAGGCCGAGCGCCTGGCCAAGGAGAAAGAGGTACTGGGCTTCTTCATCTCCGGCCACCCACTGGAGCGCTACCGCGAGGAGGTGGAGCTCTTTGGCTCGCGCACGACGGCCACTCTCAGCGAGTGGGGTGAGCAGCAGGTGAGCGTGGCGGCCGTGGTAACCGGGGTCAAACGCCAGATCTCCAAGAAGACAGGCAAGGAGTACGCCCGGCTGGTGCTGGAGGATTTCCATGGAACCGCGGAAGCCATCGTCTTTCCGGATGCCTGGGCCAAACTCAACCAGACCATCCTGCCCGACGCGGCCCTGCTCCTCACCGGCGGCTATAGCGACCGGGACCGGGGCGAGGACCAGGCTCCCTTTATCGTCGAAGCGGCGCGGGAGCTGGCCGACCTCAAGTCCTCAGGAGCCGTCGCGCTCAGCCTTCGGTGGCGCTCTCCCTCGGGGCTCCAGCCCTCCGCACTCCAGGCCGTCGCGGCCCTCTGCTCGGCGCACCCCGGCCCTACCCCGCTCTATATTGAGTGGAGCGATGGCAATGGGGAGGCTGTTCGACTCCGGTCACGGCGAGTTCGCGTCGCGGCGGAAGACGACCTTGTTCGTGCCTTGCGCGACCTGCTCGGCAGCGACTCCGTCCACTACGTAAAGGCGGGATGACCCCGATGGCTTCTGCCTACACTTTGGACTTCGAGAAGCCGCTCCTGGAGCTGGAGCGGCAGATCGATGATCTCAAGCGGATTGGGACCGAACGGCAGATCGACATCGACGGTGAGCTGCAAGGGCTCCAGGGCAAGCTGGAGACGCTCCGTGCCGAGATCTATCGGGAGCTCACCCCGCTGCAGCGGGTGATGGTGGCCCGACACCCGCGCAGGCCTTACACGCTCGACTATCTCAGCACCATCTTCACCGACTTCATCGAGCTCCATGGCGACCGGCTCTACATGGACGATCCAGCCATCGTCGGCGGCTGGGCTCGACTGGCGGGCGTGTCGGTCATGGTGATCGGACACCAGAAGGGGCGGGACACCAAGGAAAACCTGAAGCGCAACTTTGGAATGCCTCACCCGGAGGGTTACCGGAAGGCACTCCGGTTGATGAAACTCGCCGCCAAGTTCGGCGGGCCCGTCATCACCCTCATCGATACCCCAGGCGCGTATCCCGGGCTGGGAGCGGAGGAGCGGGGACAGTCGGAGGCGCTCGCACGCAACATCCTGGAGATGTCAGCGCTCCCGACACCTTGTGTGGCGGTCGTCATCGGCGAGGGTGGATCGGGCGGCGCGCTGGCGCTCGGAGTCGCGGATCGGGTGCTGATGCTGGAGAACTCGGTGTACTCGGTGATCTCGCCCGAGGGCTGCGCCGCCATCCTGTGGAAGGACGCCAGTCAGCGTGAGCGGGCAGCTGAAGCGCTCAAGATCACCGCCGAGGATCTGCTGCGGCTCAAGGTCATCGATGAGATCGTCAAGGAGCCGATCGGGGGCGCCCACGTCGATCCCGATGCCGCCGGCGAGGCGCTGCGCGAGGCCTTGATTCGCCACGTCACCGAGCTGCGCAAGAGCAAGCCCGACCGGCTGGTTCGGCGCCGGGCGGAGAAGTACGCCGCCATGGGCGCCTTCACCGAGGCCTGATGTCACAGACCATCGAAGTCAGATTCAAGGGCACCCGCAAGGCATACTTCGTCTGGGGCGACGAGGCAGACCCACTCAGGGTCAAGGATGCGGTCATCGTCGAGGTTGAGCGCGGTCGGGACCTGGGACGGGTCACCGCCGTCGGCGACCTGGCGGACAAGAAGTGCGGCACCGGCTGCTCCGGCTGCTCGGTTGGGGAAGCCACCACGGAGGCGGAGCCACCCAAGCCGGTCGTGCGCCGTGCCACCGCGGACGACCTGAAGGCCCACCGCGAGATCCGGGGCTCCGAAGAAGAAGTTCGGCAGAAGGTGATTCAGCGGGTGCGTGCCCACGATCTCATAATGAAGGTGAGCGATACCGAGTGGCAGTGGGACCGGAACAAGCTGACCATTTACTTCACCGCCGATAAGCGGGTCGATTTCCGAGCGCTGGTGCGCGATCTCGCGTCGCTGTTCCGCACCCGGATCGAGCTGCGCCAGATCGGCGTGCGGGACGAGGCAGCCCGGTTGTCCGGCGTCGGACGCTGCGGCCGGGAATACTGCTGCTCCACGTGGCTGAAGGAGCTGTCTCCGGTCAATCTGGGCCTGGCCAAGGACCAGCACCTCTCGCTCAACCCATCCCAGATCTCAGGCGGCTGTGGCCGCCTACTCTGCTGCCTCAAGTACGAGCATGATTTCTACGTCACCGCCCGGAAGCGCTTTCCCAAGGAGGGAAAGACGCTGAGGACCTCGCTGGGGGCAGAGAAGGTCATCGCGGTCGACATCTTCCGCGAGCGGGTTTTCCTCAAGCACGAAGAGCAGGGGTCGCGCATCATCCCCCTGGTCCAGCTGCGGGAGGAAGTCGAACAGCTCGGCGACGTCCTTCAGACCGGCGAAATGCGCGGCCAGCAAGCCATCTCCGCCAAAGGCGGCGTCAGTACCGAGGGCAGTCCCGCTCCACGACAATCCCGCCGGAGCCGCCGGGGCGAGGGCGGCGCCCAGAGCCCGCCAAGCTGAACCCCGCGCCGTTCCGGTTTACCTTTCCGACTGAAAAAACAAGGCCGCAGATGAACGCAGCATCCGCTACGCGGTGACGCGGATGAACACTGTTTTACGCTAACAGTTGTCTGTGAAGTCGTTGGAGTAATCTGCGTCTATCTGCGTTGATCTGCGGCAAACTTTTGGGCTTATCGGGAGGAGCTCGGGGACGTGACCAAGTTCTACCTGACCACCGCAATCGACTACTCCAACGGCGATCCCCATCTGGGTCACGCCCTGGAGAAAGTCGGCGCCGATGCCATCGCGCGATACCGGCGCCTGCGCGGGGATCAGGTCCACTTCCTCATGGGGATGGACGAGCATAGTCAATCCGTTCTTCAGGCGGCGGCCAAGGCCGGTGTACCGCCCCAGGAGTGGGTCGACCGCATGGCCGCCCGGTTCGCCGACTTCTGGGCCCGGCTGGGCTGCAGCAACGACGATTGGATTCGCACGACGGAGCCGCGCCACTTTCGCTCCGTCACCGAGCTGCTGCAGCGGATCCAGCGGCTGCACCCTGACGACCTGTACGTGTCCGAATACGAGGGCCTCTACTGCACCGGTTGTGAGGAGTTCAAGCAGGAGAGCCAGATCGTGAATGGACGCTGCATCGAGCACCCCACCCTGGAGCTCATCCCCACTCGCGAGCGCAACCACTTCTTCCGCTTGAGCCGGTACGGTGACCGCCTGCTCGAGCTCATCACCAGCGGCCGGTTCCGGGTGGAGCCGGCCATCAGACGCAACGAGGTCGTGCGCCTACTCGAGGGCGGGCTGCAGGACATCTCCGTATCCCGCCTGCGACAGCCCTGGGGAATTCCCTTCCCCGGCGACCCCGAGCAAACGGTCTACGTCTGGTTCGACGCCCTGATCAACTACCTGTCGGCCACCGGATTTCCCGAGCCGGGCTACGAGCGCCTCTGGCCCGCCGACCTGCATGTGATCGGGAAGGGTATCACCCGGTTCCATTGCGTGATCTGGCCCGCGATGCTGCTGGCCGCCGACCTGGAGCTCCCGGGCGAGGTATGGGCCCACGGGTACGTGCAATGGGAGGGTACCAAGATGTCAAAGACGGCAGGCACCGTGGTCACTCTCGATGAGGCGATCGAGCGGCATGGCCCCGATGCGCTGCGCTACTTCCTGCTCCGGGAGGTTGGGTTCGAAGCGGATGGGAACTTCACCTGGGAGCGGTTCGATGAGCGCTACACGGCCGACCTGGCCGATGGCTTTGGAAACCTGGCCTCTCGGTCGCTGGCCATGCTGGTGAAGTATCGGGACGGCACCGTACCGGCGCAGAGGGGCGACACCACGCTTGATCAGGCGGGACAGACCGCACTGCGCGACTACACCCGGGCGATGGACGCCCTGGACCTTCGGGGTGGGGCGGAAGCGGCCTGGACGCTGGTGTCGGCCGCGAACCTGTTCGTGCAACAGTCTGCACCATGGACATTGGCGAAAGCCGGCAAAGCTTCCGAACTCGACGAGGTGCTTAGTGCGTTGGCTCGGGCGCTCTGCCGACTGGCGCTGATGACTTGCCCGTTCATTCCGGGCAAGGCTCAAACCCTGTGGGATAATCTGGGAATGGATGGGGAGGTTGCGGACTCACGCTGGGCGACCGCGGAACAGCCCCCGCTGGCGAACCGCCGAGTGGGGAAGTCATCGATCCTTTTCCCCAAGCCCGTCAAGGTATAGAAGTTAGGACGGCTAATGTGCGAAACTACTTGACAGTGAAAGAGTTATCACTCCATAAAACCCTTGACAAGTCTTATCCCAAAGGGTCACCTTGAGTTGGGGGCGTGACTGTGTTCACCCCTCAAAGGGCCCCAGTATTGCAGATTGGGCAAGGAACTTTGCCCGTTTCACGCACCACCTTGTTCGAGGACGGTCATGGCCAAACGCCGTTGGACTCTGGTTCTCGTGCCCCACGGGGCGGAGCCCTCACGCATTGTCGAGGTCTCCTACGGAGTACTGCGGGTAGCGGCCTCTGCCGCCGCGGGCTTCCTGGTTCTGGTACTTCTTGCCGGCTACGCCACCCTATCGCATACCACCGACCTCTCGCGCACCGCCAGGCTGCAGCAGGAAAACGAGAACCTGGCCCGCGAAATCGGGGAGCTGAACGGCCGCCTGTCTACCCTGGCCGATACGCTTACCCGGATCTCCCAGCGCGACGCCCGTATCCGGGTGCTTGCCAACCTCGAGCCAATTGACCCCCAAGTGCAGGCCGCCGGAATCGGCGGTCCAGCTGGTGTCACGAGCATGGGGCTGGCTGGGATGACCGGCATCGCCCGCCGCTCGGCGGAGGTTCGGATCGATCTCAGCGCGCTGATTCGTCGCGCCAACCTGCTGGCCTCATCGTTCAAGGAAGCGGCCGACAGCCTGGCTTTCCACTCCGCTCGGCTCGCCGCGACTCCGTCGATCATGCCGACCCAAGGCTGGCTCTCCAGCGCGTTCTCCTCGATGCGAGCTCATCCGATTCTCCACTACGCCCGGCCGCACGAAGGAATCGACGTTACCGCCCCTATGGGCAGCCCCATCGAGGCCCCGGCCGCGGGTATCGTGACCGATGCCCGCTGGGAATCAGGATACGGCAACACCGTCACCATCGACCACGGCTTTGGCATCGAGACCAAATTCGCTCATGCCTCCAAGCTCCTGGTCCGCAACGGCCAGCGGGTGTCACGCGGCCAGCGCATCGCCCTGGTCGGGAATTCCGGGCTCGCCACCGGTCCCCACCTGCATTACGAGGTGCATGTGAAGGGGCGGCCGGTTGACCCGCTCAAGTACGTGCTGCCTGATGGAGTGGTGACCGACTAGGCGGGCAGCGGGGCAGCGGGGCAGAAGAACAACAGCGGCTTCCGGATACAAATCGGAGGCCGCTTTCGTTGTTATGCTGTAGCGTTTGTCGTGTGGTTCCTGCCCGCCCTGCCGCTGCCCCGCTGCCCCGCTAAAAGTTCACCTTCGGCGCCTGCGTGGCCCCGGCTTCCGCCTCGAAGTACTCCCGCGGAGTCCCTAACCCGAAGACCTTGGCGGTGAGGTTGTAGGGAAACCGCCGGATGTACGCGTTGTATTCTCCCACCGCCGTGTTGTAGTCCTGCCGGGCGACCGCGACCCGATTTTCGGTGCCCTCGAGCTGTTCCTGGAGCTGGCGGAAGTTCTGACTGGATTGGAGCTGGGGGTAGTTCTCAGCGATCGCGAGGAGGCGCCCCAGGCCCTGACTGAGCTGCTGGTTGGCGGCCGCCATCTCGGGAACGTTGCCCGACTGCACCGCTCCACCCAACCGCGCGCGGGCATTGGCAATCGAGATGAAGACGGTGTCTTCCTGCTTCGTGATCCCCTTTACCGTGTTCAC
The DNA here is from genome assembly GCA_035557715.1 of Gemmatimonadales bacterium. Classification (GTDB taxonomy): domain Bacteria; phylum Gemmatimonadota; class Gemmatimonadetes; order Gemmatimonadales; family GWC2-71-9; genus CAVVWJ01. The sequence goes on along the minus strand of DATMDQ010000129.1, from coordinate 15,176 downwards.
CAGGTTGGGAATCAGGTCCGAGCGGCGCTGGAGCTGGGTCTGGATCTGCCCCTGCGCCTGGTTCACCTTCTCGTCCAGCGTCTGAATCGTGTTGTAGCCACAAGCCGCCACGAACACCAGCGCGGCGAGGACCGGAATCTGGATCCTGGAACTTCGGTTCATCGCTGATCTCCGAGCTGAAGTTGGTCGAGGAACCGCGCCGTGTGCTCCACGGCGTCCATGTAGTTCTCGAACTCCGGGGCTTCACAGCGCCACTCGCGGTCGACCCGGTGGCGAACTACGTGCAGCAGGTGTTCTCCTTCGAAACCGACCGACGCGGCCGCGGCAGCGGCGACCTCCAGTGAGTCGTGCGGCACGGTCTTGCCAAGCAGGCTGAGTACCCCGCGGAGCAAGACCAGGATCGTGGCCGCGCTCTGCAGCCCCAGCGAGCCCAGCGCGCCCGGATCGGGAGCATAGGTCGCATAACCCTGCCGGAGGCGGAGCAGCTTGCCCCGGAACTCACGCTCGAGCGCCTTGCGCAAGTCGCCCGGCTCGACCCGAACGCCCTGCAGCGGGTCTGCGCCGCGAAGTACCTTGTAGGCGGTCCGCATATCGGTGATCTCGATGGGGAATGCATCCGAGGCACGCTCCCATTCCGCCCGGCTCAGCACTAACGGCGGTTCCCGGCCGGCCTTGCGCCAGGCGGTGAAGCTGCGGCCGAGGGAGCGGAGGAGCTTTGGGTTGATCTGGTCGATGACGAGCAGGAGGTTGATATTGGAGCGACCGGGGATGTAGTCGCCGCGGGCGGCGGAGCCGTACAGAATGGCACTATACCCCTGACCCAGCGACGCGTCGGCGTCAGTCAGGAAAGCATCCACCACCTTGGCCACCGAATCGCGCATCAGAATCTTCCCCCTGCACCGCCGCCGCTGAAACCGCCTCCTCCGCCGAAGCCACCGAACCCACCGCCGCCTCCGCCGAAGCCCCCTCCGCCGCCCCAGCCACCACCGATCCACGGCCCGCCACCCCAATATACGTTCCTCCTCCGGCGTCTTCCGCTGGAGCCCCGAGCACTGAGGAGCAGGAACACGATGAATAAGGCGATCGGCAGGAAGTTGCTCAGCGTTCGCGCACCGCTTCCCGGCGATTCCGGGGCCCGGTATGCGGTGAGAGCGGAGTCAGAGACACCATAGCCGCGTGCGATCTCGCTGGCGAGGACCTGAACCCCTTTCAGGAGCGCTGGTCCATAGGCTTCGCGTTCCAGGTCTGGTCCCATGACCTGCCGCCGGATTCGTCCCGCGGCGGCGTCTGGAATTATCCCTTCGAGCCCCTGTCCCACCTCGATGCGGATGTGCCCGCTCCCGGGCTGGCCAGCTTGCCGCGGGACCAGCAACACTACGATTCCCGCGTTCCTTCGGGCATCCCCGACCTCGGCCTTGGCCCCGACCTTCCATTTGCGTCCGATGGCCAGCGCCACCTCGGCCGGATCCTGCTCTCCAATGGAGGGCAGCGTCGCCACGGCGATCTCCGCTCCAGTGGCGGCCCTGAGCCGCTGGATCAAGTCTTCAATCCCGGCCTCGGACCCGGCATCGATCACTGAAGCGAGGTCGCTAACGTAGCCGACTGGCTGAGGCGGGAACAGCGTGTCGACGCCGGGCCGTTGCGCCCATGACGTTGCAGCCGTCAGTTGAAGCGCCACCAGGAGGGCGGTAGCTTTGGCACGTGTCGCGATCAATCGGTCTCCTGTTGCTGGGCCATTCGCTGCTTCCCTCCTTGCTGCTCAGCACAGCGTTCGCGGCTGGGCTTACCGGCTGCGACAGCGGGCGCCGTGAGGTGGCGGTCCGGGTCTCAATTCCCGATCCCACCTCGACCGAGACTCCGGCGGCAGGGGTGGGCGTCGTTGCGCTTCCCTACGATCGGGACAGCGTCCTGGCCAGCCTGGAGGCTCGAGCCAGGTCGCCGCGCCCCGACACCGCGGCGCTCGACAGTCTGTTCGCGCGCTTCCGGGGTCCCTTCACCGCCTACACCGCCATCTCCTATGCCGAGGGAGCGTTGCGCGACTCGCTGCGCCTGCTGCGCGGCCGGCTCGATTCGCTCCCCCGGCAGTCCCCGGACTACGCCGCTCTGTCGGCCGGCCATGCGCGCATGTCCGACTCATTGCTCCGGATCGAGAACCGGGCCCGGAATGCTCGCGTGGCGCTCGACCGGGCTCGCCTCGATTTTGTCAGCCGAAGCGAGAGTCTCCGCAGCGCGGTTCGGCATTGGGAAGATAGCACCTACCAGGGGTACGACAGCATCGTGGGACAGCTGGCCAGAGCTCGGCGGCGCGAGGCGGTCACCGATACCACCGACGCCACCGGCTGGGCCCACTTCACCCTGGCGTCCGGCAAATGGTGGATCCATGCGCGAGCGTGGGACACCGGCGACCCCAACTCTCAGTGGTACTGGAACATTCCGGCCGACGCCGACACCATCCTGCTCTCCAGCCGCACTGGGCGGCAGCGACCACGGTACTGAGGAATTCATGATAGTGCTCGTTCTGCTGCTGCTGCTGACCGCCGCTCCCCTAGCCGCCCAGGCGGACATCCCGCTGGCGTCCCGCAGTAAGGGCTCCCCCAAGGCACCGGTGACGGTCTATGAGATGTCCGACTTCCAGTGTCCCTACTGCAAGCGTTTCGCGGAGGAAACCTTCCCCCAGATCGAGCGGAGTTACATCAAGCCGGGCAAGGTTCGCTGGGTGTTCATCAACTTTCCCCTCACCAGTGTGCATGAGCACGCGGCCGCCGCCGGGCAGCTCGCCCTCTGCTCGGCCAAGCAGGACGGCTTCTGGCCCATGCACGACCTGCTGTTTGCGTACCAGGACCGATGGGCGCCGCTGAAGGAGCCAGGTCCGTTCTTCCTCTCGCTCGCCGATTCTGCGGGGCTGTCGAAGAAGACGCTGCTGGCCTGTCTCCAGGCACCTGAAACCGAAGAAGCATTGAGGGCCGAGGCCCAGGGCTCCCAGCGTTCCGGAGCGACCAGCACGCCGACGTTCTACATCGAGGGTGGGCTGATGGAAGGCGCGGTGCCGTTCGCGATGTTCAAGCAGGTGCTGGATTCAGTGTACGCGGTGAAGGCGGGCGGGGGGACGGCCGGACGGGCGGACAGTGCAGCTAAGAGATAGAACCAGCTGACAGAAGCATTCGCGCAGAAGCCCAGATCGTCTCCCCATACCGACCCGCCTGTCCGCCCACCGCCTGCTACACCGCCAGAAACACATCATACAGCGCGTGGGTCCACGCCGTGATCCCGAAGCCACGCAACAGGTAGAGCCCGCTGAAGAGCACTCCTGCCACGGCTCGGAACGTAAAGGAGCCCAGCTCCCAGCGGTCTCCATAGGGACCGATGTAGTGAAATGCGGAGAAGATCAGGGCCCCAACCACAACAGCAAAGACGCCAGAGGCAGTGGCACTCCACCCCAGGAGCCTGCGCGCTATCCAGGCGAGTCCCGAGACCAGGATCACCCGAAAGAGCAGCTCCTCATAGATTCCGGCGCCGAGCGAGATCATGAGCTGCGTCGGCAGGCTCCAGGAGCCCGCTGAGCCCAGAGACAGAGTGGTGGTGAGTCCGGGGAGCAAAAGGCCGGTGAGCGTACTTGTCACCATGCCAAAGGCGAACGCGTAGCTCATCGACTCCACCGCCATCAGCCCGACTACGCGGGGATCCAACGAGCCGCCGCGGCGATAGTCACGCCAGACCAGCCACGCGCCCCCACCGACCAGCAGAGCGCCGAACACCAGCAGACCGTTTCGGCCACCCAGGGCGAGGAAGACGCTCTTTAGCAGCACATCGGCGCCGTTCCGGACACCGGTCACTTCGTCGTGGGAGAGGGAGAAGGCGAGCACCTCGTACGCCACCAGCAGCGGAAGCGCGAAGGTCAGACTGTAGCGCGGTGCGCGGGCGAGGCGCCAGTAATTCGAGATCGTGGTGACCATGTTCCTTCGAAGGATGGCAAAAAAAAGGGGCCGCCATCGGCGGCCCCCCCAGGTTCGAAGTGTCGCCTGGGTTCTAGCTTGCAGCGCTTACTAGCGGCCGCAGGCGACCCTTGACGCTGTAGACAATGGATCACCTCCTCACGGTTGATGATACGTTGTAGTCATGGGGCTTGGCTTCCCGTGGTCCAGTTTTGGTGGTTCAGTTTGCCCCGGTTATCGCTGCGTTTCTCACTTCGAGGACGCAGAGAAAAGCTAACTGGATTCCCGCCCTTGCCGCCAGTCCCGTCACGAGACGCCGCCCGTGCAACGCGATGTCAAGCCTCATTGAGAGCGAACGCGCCGCGATAGTGCTTCTTGACCACGACTGTACCGCGCTGTAGGCTGGCTCCATCCCGGTTCGACGAAAGCACACCCGGCGAAAGCCGGGGTTGCAAAGCCACAGGGTCCTCGGCCGCAAAGCCTCCGCGACGCCTCCTTCCGACGACACGAAGACTGCCTCAGGGCCGTACTCACGAAAGGTATCGCGGGGGCCGCGAGGCGCGAGGCGAGACGCATCGGAAGCCAGGAATCGGGAACGATCACGCTTACCGGAGACATGCTATGCGAAGCTCAATGACTGCAACCGCGTGCGCGATGATGCTCGCGCTCTCGGCCTGCGGGGACCAGGCCACCAAGACTGTCGAAGCCGATCCCGAGGTCGAAGGGGTAGCCACCCTGGAGGCCGACGAAATCGCGGCACACCGCTCGGGTCAGGCGAGCTCCACCGTCCGTTGGAATCGCCAGTCCACCGTGTTGTTCCGGAGCCGGCTCATCCCCGGAACTCCGGCGCCCAACTTCGGTCGCATCAACGCGTATCTCGGCTTGGCGCAGTATCGAGCGGTTCTGGCGGCGCGCGAGGCTCGGCATGGACGGCACGAGGGTCGCCGGCCGTCGCTTGCGGGGGCGGCGGCTGGCGCGTCGGTCTTGGTACTCAAACAGTTCTATCCGCTGGATGCGGCCGTCATCGATGCAGAGCTTGCGGCGCAAAGCGCCGAGCTTGAGGGCCGGCCACACAGAGCAGCGGCATTCGAGGCGGGCGAAGCCCTGGGCCGCGAGGTGGCGGCAGCGGTGCTGGCCGAGGCGGCGACCGACAACTTCGGCGTTGCTCCACTTCCGCCCCAACCAACGGGGCCCGGGTCCTGGGTGAGCAGTGGGGCACCGACGGTGACGGGAGGCTTCGGGGCACGGCCGTTCTTCCTGTCATCGGGCGATGAAATCAACTCGCCACCGCCACCGGCGTTCGGGTCGGCGGAGTTTCTGGCTGCATTGGCCGAGGTGCGGGCCCTGTCCGACGCGCGCACCCCGGAACAGGTGGCCATCACGGCTAAGTGGGTGCCGTTCTCTAGCGTTCCGTTCACTGACCTGGCCGCAGACCTGGTCGACAGGCACTACCGGGGCGAACGCGCGGCCGCGAAGATCTTCGCCTACGCCAACATCGCGGCCTACGATGCGATCATCGGCTGCTTCCACACGAAGTTCACCTACTGGTTCATCCGGCCGACGCAGGCGGATCCGGGCATCACACTCGCCACGGGGCTGCCGAACCATCCGTCCTATCCGTCGGGGCACTCATGCCAGTCAGGGGCTTGGCAAGGGGTGCTGCGGGACGCGTTCCCCTCGGAGCGGCGGTTGATCAACGCCACCGCCGCCGAAGCGAGTTTCTCACGGGTGGTGGGCGGCCTGCACTACACCTTCGACGGTGACGAAGGGCTTGCGCTTGGCCGCAGGGCGGCGAAGCTGGCGCTGCAGAGAGGGATCGAGTAGTCGGAGATCAGAACGACACACCCAACGTCGCGCCCGCTTCTTCGCTGGCGTGCTTGGGATCATTTCCCTCGAAGGTGATGACCTGTGGTGTCGAGCGTCCTGGCGCGGGAATGGCCCGACTGGAGACCGGACCTCGGGAAGCACGGCAAGGTGAGTTGGCGGGCGGAGGAAGATAAGGTCGGCCGGGAGTGGTGGAGCCCGGTCACGCCAGAAGTGCGCGCCGAACTCGAAGCGCTACGCCGTGAGCGCATGGCCGTGGGCCTCGGGGCGGTGCTTTTGTTCCCCTCGGTGAACGATCCGACCGTGCCGCCGGGTTACAAGACGGCAACCCTCTGGCTGCGTGCGGCTGAGAAACTAGCGGACCTCGAGCCCCTGCCCCGCGGGGCTTTCCACCCATTCAGGCGTCGGTGCGCCTCCGAACGGAAACACCTACCCCTCGTGGATGTCGCAGCAGCTGGTGGCTGGGTCGAGACGACGACGCTCCAGCGGTGCTATATGCCTTAGGACAGTAGACTTAGGTAGGCTGCACGCAGGGTGACTGGGTCGTCCTCGCGCTGGCGCATGTCGATCACGTGCTCGTTTGTGTAAGAAGTGAAACACGATAGTGCCCGAAGGAGCTGGGAGCCAGGAGCTAGGAGCTGGGAGGTATGGGGGTAGGAGTTGCTCCCAGCTCCCAGCTGTGTCGTGAATGTCGCAGGATTTTCGATCTATAGTATGCGGGACGCCTGTCCAGGCGTGCTCCCCGGTGGTACCACCGCTCGACATGCGAAGGGTAGGTCTGGTATGAGGATCCACGCGGCCATTGGCGCGCTCGCGGTTTGCGCCTGTCTGATCGGTTTGTCGGGTTGCAGCGACGAGGCAACCGCTCCGCCCAAGACTCCGGATATGGCAAAAGCCGGCATCAATGCCCTGGCGGCTGAGGTGCGCGTCCTCACCGCTGGTCGCGGGATTACCGCTCTGGAGCCCGCACCGGTTGTCAGACCGGCGCTCGTCCGGCTGGGACAGGCGCTTGCGTTCGACAAGATCCTGAGCGGGAACCGCGACATCGCGTGCATGACCTGTCATCTTCCTGCGCTCGGCACGGGCGATTTCCGTAGCCTCTCCATCGGCCAGGGAGCAACCGGCCTGGGAGCTTCGCGGGTTCACCCCGAGGGACTCTTCATCCCTCGAAATGCACCTCCGTTGTTCAATCTCCATGAGAACAAGCCGATGTTCTGGGACGGTCGGATCTTCCAGGACGACGCCGGCACTTTCCACACCCCCGCCGGTCTCGGGATCACATCTGCCATGGCAGCAGTGTTCGAGTTCGGTACCATTTCGATGCTGCCGATGTTTCCGGTGCTCTCACGAGAGGAAATGCGGGCGTTCCAAGGCAACGAGCTGGCGGTGATCAGCGACACGGAGCCGGGCCAGGCTTGGCAGGCGATCATGGCTCGATTGGGCAATCTTCCGGAGTATCGGAAGCTCTTCGAACAGGCGTATCCGGGGCAGCGGTTCGACGGTATGACCTTTGCCCATGCCAGCAACGCCATGGCGGGCTTCCTCCTGTCGAAGCTTGCGTTCTCAAACACGCCCTGGGACCGGTTCCTGGCGGGCGATGACGAGGCCATGACGACGGTGCAGCTTCAGGGCGCGAAAACCTTCATGAACTCCCGGTGCGCAGGGTGTCACAATGGGCCCGCACTCACGGACAACAAATTCCACAACGTGGCGGTGGCTCAGTTCGGACCCGGTCAGGGCGATGGTCTGAGCGGCCGGGATGACTTCGGCCGCATGCGTGTAACCGGCATCGCGGCTGACCGGTATGCCTTCCGTACTCCGCCACTTCGGAACGTCGAACTTACGGCACCCTACGGCCATGACGGTGCCTTCTTCAGTCTACGCGAGTTTGTGGCCCACTACAGCGAGTCGACCCTGAAGCTTCAGAACTACGACATCACCCAGCTGGAGCCGTTACTCCAGGGTACCGTAGTCAACAACTTCGAGGATATTCTGGCCACCCGCGATGGGGCGCTGCGAACCCTGGTGTTCTCGGAGCAGGCAGCAGACGACATGACCGAGTTCATGAAGGCGCTCACCGATCCTCGCGCCCGCCTTCTGATCGGGGTTATCCCTGGCCGGGTGCCGAGCGGGCTGTCCATCGATGGGCAGCCGGGATCGAGGTAAGCAGAACGATAGGAGATCCCGAACTGGTCCTGAGCAGGGGACGCAAGGAGTGCATGTGCGCACTCGTGAATCGTCGTCGCGATAGCCATGTCGACAGCGGTCTGTGATTTCGGACTCTGGAACGGATTGATTACAATAAGGTTCTCTGGAGGTCTAGCCCACACCGGACTGCGGTATTTCGCCGAGGCGTATATCGGTTCCAAAGACCAATCGGATCGCCGGCGCAAGACGCCGGTGGATCCCCTCCACCTCCCTAGCTATCGTTGCTGGGACCTGGTCTGCCGGCAGGTACGAGCCCGCACCGTCTGCAATGGGCACCCTCCCGATCTCTGGCGACCTGTGTATTGGCATGGCCGACTAAGGTGGTTCAGTATTGGTTCAGTTTGGACGGAGAAAACCCCTGTAGTACCCTGGCTGAGTACCACGGAATCACCGCTAAGTCGTTGAATTACGGAGAAACTACTGTAAGGCGGGAAGGGTCGGAGGTGCCAACGGATCACCTCCCTCGGTTGCAGGTGGAACACGTACTGCCGAAAGAATTGTCGCAGGATTCCGGGATTCGATGCAAGACCTTCCGCCGGCCCCAGTTGACCGGATCGGCGACACCGGCAACATTGCCCGCCATGCCCTCCACAACCTGGGGATATCGCGCCGCAGTCCGGCTCTGCACGGCGCTGGTCCCCTCCTTGGGACTGCTCTCTCCCAGGCTCCACGCCGCCATCCGCGCGCGGCGGGATGCGGGAGAGCGGCTCCTGGACTGGGCTCGCTCGAGTCGCGACCATACCCGGCCATTGGTCTGGTTCCACGCGGCATCGGTGGGCGAAGGGCTCCAGGCCGACAGCGTGCTCCGTCAGCTGCGTCTTCTCCGGCCTGACTGTCAGCTGGTCTACACCCATTTCAGCCCTTCGGCGGCGAGCCTGGCGGCACGGCTTACGGTCGATGTGGCTGACTATCTCCCCTACGATCTTCCCGAGCACGTGGATCGTCTCCTGGGCGCGCTGCAACCGGATGTCCTGGTCTTTGCCAAACTGGACCTGTGGCCCGAGCTGGCGACCCGCGCTTCGACGACGGGCACCGAGGTGGCGATTGTCGCCGCGACCGTGAGCCGGGGGAGCGGGCGGCTGCGCTGGCCCGCGCGGACGATTCTGGCCCCCGGGTACAAAGCGGTGAGGGCCGCTGCAGCCATCTCGGCCGAGGACGCTACCCGCCTTGTTCGCCTGGGCGTGCCGGCGGAGCGGATCCGCGTGCTGGGCGATCCGAGGTTCGACAGTGTCCTCGAGCGAGTGGGTATGGTAAAGCCCTCAGACCCCCTGCTGGATCTCGGGCGCGGAGCGCCCACCATGGTGGCGGGCTCCACCTGGCCCGGAGATGAGGCGGTGCTCCTCCGGGCCCTCGCCGGCGTCCGGAGCCGGCACCCGGCGGCCCGCCTCATCCTCGTGCCACACGAGCCCACCGAGGGCCACCTGAAAGCCATCGAGGGCGTGGTGGCCAGTCTGGGGCTTCCAGCGGCTGTACGCCTGAGCGTCGCGGACGGCCCCAGCCCCCTGCTGGTGGTGGATCGGGTCGGGGTGCTTGCGGCGCTGTACGGCTCCGGCTCCATGGCCTATGTGGGGGGTGGGTTCGGACGAGCGGGACTGCACTCGGTGCTGGAGCCGGCGGCCTGGAGTGTTCCGGTGGCGTTCGGTCCCCGCTGGCGCAACAGCCGGGATGCCGACCTGTTGCTCCAAGCGGGTGGGGCGACGTCACTCCCTGGAGGCAGTACTCGGAGGTGTGCCGCGGTGCTGGAGAAGCAGTGGAGCGATTGGATCTTCGACGACGCCGGCAGGCGAGACCAGGGGCAGCGGGCGCGGCGGGTGGTGGAGAGCGGAGTCGGAGCGGCGGAGAAGAGCGCGGAAATGCTGGTGGAGCTTATTTCGTCACGACCCCTTCGAAGGTCACCGAACGGGGCACGATCAAGCCTGCCGTAAGCGCGGTGATGAGTACATCGCTCCAGCGGCTCCGTACCTTGATTCTGACTCCCACGATGCTGCTGCCCCCGGCGAGCTGGGCGGCCAGTGCCTTTCGAAGGGAGGGCGATTTGATCATAACTATCCCCCAGAGCCCGTAGACTGCGCGCTGCGTCAGCTTGAACCGATCTCCCACCGGCGGTTGGTCGGCGGGGCTGGCAAGGGTCGCCGGGACTCCCAGTGCCATGGCGTCGAACGTCTCAGCGCAGCCGGCGAGAGAGACCAGCAACACGATGGCGAGCAAGATGCCGGAGCGGCGCCTCACAGTCCTGGGATCCGGAAGGTATAGTGCGCACCCAGGCCGAACACGCTGGGGTCGGCGCCCTCCACAAACACCCGGTCGTACGCAGCATGCGCGCCGAGCCCACTCAGCAAGTTCAGCTCGAGCCCCCCACCCAGCCCGAAGTTGCTTTCCGTATCCGTCTGCCCGCTGCCGGAGCGCTGTACGACGTCGATCCGGGGCGCGATCCAGGGCTTAATGGCGAGCGCCGGGTTAGGAATGGTCAGAGCAAATCCGACACCCACCGGAAAGCGGAGCTCATCCACATCTTCACCCGGCAAGAATCCGTCGTCAGGCTTGGAGTAGCCGATTCCGCCCTGGAGCGTAACCGACAGGGGGATCAGTGGTCCGCCGAACAGCTTGTAATTCAGGCTGCCGCCGACTGAAAGCTCGCTGTCACCCGACCCGTCCGGATCGAAACTGGAGAGCATTGCAGTGGCACCGAACTGACCGAAGCCGCCCCGGCCACTCACTGCCAGTGCGGTGCCCTTGCCGGCCTCGGTGTCGGGAAACCCGACATCGCCGTAGATCGCGATACCCGTCGCAATGCCGCTGTTATATACCGGAATGCCGCGAACCTGCCCCTGCGCAGGACCAGCGAGCCCCAGGCCGAAGACCAGGCCTGCAGCTGTGAGAACCTGATGCGCACGTCTCATGGCACTCTCCAGTCAGTATACGGGGCACGAGCAGCGCCCCCGCGGCGCCAGAAGGTACTAATGAGCTTCGAAGGAAGTCAACCGAAAGTTTACTGAGCAAAAACGCCCGTCCGCAGCGAGTGCGGACGGGCGCATGGCGAAGCGTCCGTGCGATCGAACTATTGTATGTAAGTCAGCCCGATGCCTACACCCTCTAAATCGCCCAGTCCGCCGCTAACCCCCACGGCCCAATTCTGGCCGAGCCGCATGTCAACGCCGAGGCCCAACGCGAAGCCCACATCGCTGCCGCCGCTGGCGCCGATTACGGGGATAAGTGTCGGATGAACGTACGGTGTGAAAGTGGTCTTGGAGCCTTCCAGCTCGAAGCGCCGGCCTACGCTGAGGCCGACGGGCAAGTAGATCAGGTCGTCGCCATCCCCGACATTGACTCCCGCGCCCACGGTGAGCGCGCCGTCGAGTGGGAAGCTTTCACTATAGCTCAGCACTCGGGTGCGGAAGTTTCCACCGAGCAGGATGCGCATGTCACCATCATCAGGATCGGCGATGCCGGCGCGGAGGCCGAAATCGTTAGAGCCACGGCCATAACCATAGAAGCCCTCGAGGGCATATTGGACGCCCTCGCCCGGATCTGAGAACGCGGCGCCGATCTCATGGTTGGTGAACGCACGATACGGCGCCTTGAACATCGGCGTGCCGGTTTCCTGAGCTGCCGATTCGCTTACGGCCAGCGCCACCAACACGGCCACCAAAAGCCCACCGCAGAGACTACGATGCATGAGATTCTCCTTGAACGTGTTCGGTGACCACGCGGACCTTGTTGTCGACCACCTGAAGGAACCCGCCACGTATGGAGAAGCGGCTTACGGTGTCGGCCCTGCGCACCGTCAGCGTGCCCTCGCCCAGCAGCGTCATGAACGGTGCGTGGTTCGGCAGGATGCCGACCTGCCCGTCGAAAGCGGGTACTACAACCGCGTCCGCTTCACCGTCGAACATAGACGCTTCGGGCGATATCACCGTGACTTGCATCACCCGGTCGCCAGCTGCTTGGCCCGGGCAATCACGTCATCGATGCCACCCTGCATGTAGAACGCCTGCTCCGGCAGATGGTCGAACTCGCCCGCGACCACTCGCTCGAAGCTGGCAATGGTGTCTTCCAGTTTCACATACTTCCCGGGGAACCCGGTGAACTGCTCGGCCACGAAGAACGGCTGGGAGAGGAACCGGGCGATGCGGCGGGCCCGCGCCACGATCAGCTTATCCTCTTCGCTGAGCTCGTCCATTCCCAGAATGGCGATGATGTCCTGGAGCGCCTTGTAGCGCTGCAGAATCCGCTGCACGCCGATGGCCACGTCGTAGTGGTGCTGTCCCACATACTGGGGATCGAGAATCCGGCTCGCGCTGTCGAGCGGGTCCACGGCGGGATAAATGCCGAGCTCCGCGATCGCGCGCGAGAGCACGACGGTTGCATCGAGGTGGGCAAACGCCGTGGCCGGCGCCGGGTCGGTCAGGTCGTCGGCCGGCACGTAGATCGCCTGCACCGATGTGATCGAGCCCTTGTCGGTGGAGGTGATCCGCTCCTGCAGGTCTCCCATCTCCGTCGCCAGCGTGGGCTGGTAGCCTACCGCGCTCGGCATGCGGCCCAGCAGCGCGGAAACTTCTGAGCCCGCCTGGGTAAAGCGGAAGATGTTGTCGATAAACAGCAGCACATCCTGGCGCTGTATGTCGCGGAAGTACTCGGCGATGGTCAGACCCGTAAGGCCTACCCGGAGTCGGGCGCCCGGCGGCTCGTTCATCTGCCCGTAGATCAGGGCAACGTTCTCCAGGATTTTCGCTTCTTTGAACTCGAGGTAGAGGTCGTTCCCCTCGCGGGTCCGCTCGCCGACGCCGCAGAACACCGACCGGCCGCCATGACCCTTGGCGACGTTGTTGATCAGCTCCTGGATCACGACCGTCTTGCCGACGCCGGCGCCACCGAACAGGCCGATCTTGCCGCCTTTGACGAAGGGGGCAATCAGGTCGATGACCTTGATGCCGGTCTCGAAGATCTCGGTCTTGGGCTCGAGGTCGGTGAACTTCGGCGTGGGCCGGTGGATGGGCCATCGCTCGACGTCCGCTGGAATCGGTGGACCGCCGTCGACCGGCTCGCCCAGCACGTTGAGAATCCGGCCCAACGCCGCCTCGCCAACGGGAGCGGTGATCGCCCCGCCGGTGTCGCGCACCTCCATGCCGCGGGTCACGCCGTCCGTGGTGCTCATCGCTACCGCGCGCACCTGATTCTGCCCGATGTGCTGCTGCACTTCCGCGGTCAGCTTGACGGGTATCGAGCCACTGGGATCGTCGATCTCGATGGCGTTGTAGATCTCGGGCAGGTGTTCCGGCTCGAACTCGACGTCGAGCACGGGACCGATGACCTGCACGACCCGCCCGATATTGTGCTGGGTCTTGGGGGCTTTCCCGGTTTTTTCGGCTGCGATTGCAGTGGCCATATGTGACTGCGCTCCGTCTTTGTATTTCAGATGAGTCTCCTGGCGGAGAGGACGGAAATGCGTCTTCTCCGTCCTTTTCTACCCCTGCAATGCCGCCGCGCCGCCCACGATCTCGGCGATCTCCTGAGTGATCTGCGCCTGGCGCTGCCGGTTGTAGGTTCGCTTCAGCAGCTCCAGAATGTCACCCGCATTGTCGGTTGCGTTCTTCATTGCGGTGCGCCGTGCCCCATGCTCGGCCGCGGCCGTCTCGACCATTCCCCGGTAGACGGCGTTCCGTACGTACAAGGGCAGCAGCTGATCGAGGATCGCCTCCGCGTTCGGCGCCAGGATGTAGTTCGCCACCAGGCCTTGCCGTCCCGCACCGTCCTGCCCATCTGCCCCGCTGCCGCGCTCAGGCGGAGGCTCCACGGGCAAGACTCTGATGGTCGCCGGCGGCGTCTGCAGGGCGCTGAGGAAGCGGGCCTGAATCAGGTCCACGCTGGCCAGCTGCCCCGCCGAGAAGGCCTGGATCAAGGGCTCCACGATCTCGGCCGCATGATTCGTCGTCGGCCGGTCCCCGATGTCGACCCGCTCCAGTGCGAGCTTGCGGCCCAGATACTTGAAGTAACCGATTCCCTTCTTGCCGATGCCCAGCAGCTCGACAGTGTACCCATCCTTTTCGAGCGACTCGATCCGGCGGCGCGCTTCCTTGATCAGGTTGGAGTTGAACCCGCCGGCAAGCCCGCGATTCGAAGTCAGCAGGATGACCGCCGCCCGGCTGGGCCCACCCTTCGAAGGCGGAGCCGGTTTCCGCAGCAGAGGAAAACTCTCGGCCAGGTCGGGCGTGTACAGGTCAGCGATCACCTGCCGCAGCGCCTCGGCGTAGGGCCGAGCAGCGATCACCCGGTCCTGGGCTCGCTTCAGCTTCGACGTGGCTACCAGCTCCATCGTCTTGGTAATCTTGCGGGTGTTCTGGACCGAACGGATCCGTCCCTTGAGCTGCCGGCTCTTGGCCATTATTCGGACACGAACAGCTTCTGGAACGCGTCAAGGGCGGCAATGAGACGACGGGTCAGCCCGTCGTCGAGCGCCTTCTTGGTCCGGATGTCCTTGAGTACGTCGGGATGCGAGGCCTCGACGTATTCGAGGAAGTCGTGCTCCCATTTCCGGATGTGCTTGACGTCAATGTTGTCCAGATGCCCGTTGGTCACGGCATAAATGATCACGACCTGCTTCTCGACCGGTACGGGGCGGTACTGCGGCTGCTTCAGGACTTCCACCAACCGGGCGCCGCGGGAGAGCTGCCGCTGCGTGGCAGGGTCGAGGTCAGAGCCGAACTGGGCAAAAGCCTCGAGCTCACGGTACTGCGCCAGGCTGAGCCGGAGAGGGCCGGCCACCTGCTTCATCGCCTTGATCTGGGCGTTACCGCCCACCCGGCTGACGCTGATTCCGGCATCTACGGCGGGGCGGACGTTGGAGTAGAACAGATCGGTGGTCAGGAAGATCTGGCCGTCCGTAATCGAGATGACGTTGGTGGGGATGTAGGCCGAGACGTCTCCCGCCTGGGTCTCGATGATCGGCAGCGCGGTGAGCGAGCCGCCGGCCTTCTTGATCCGGGGATCGTACTTCACCACCTCGGCGTCCTCGTTGATCTTGGCTGCGCGCTCCAGCAGGCGGCTATGCAGGTAGAAAACGTCGCCGGGATAGGCCTCGCGGCCCGGAGGGCGCCGGAGGATCAGCGACAGCTGGCGGTAGGCCGCGGCCTGCTTGGAGAGGTCATCGTAGACGCAGAGGGTGGGTTTGCCTTCCTCGTACATGAAGTACTCGGCGAGAGCACAGCCGGAGTA
>DATMDQ010000128.1:0-5235 GCA_035557715.1 Gemmatimonadales bacterium | reverse complement strand
CCAGCTCGAAGTCATCACCCTGAGGATCCAGGTCGAAGACCATCTGGTCGGGATGATCGACCTTGTCCACCTTGCTGAGAAAGATGTGCGGCGTGATGCACGCCTGGTTGGCGAGGTACACCAGCGTGGCCGTATCGTTGCACACCACGTGGGTCACGGTGCCCCCCACCTTCTTTACGGTGACCCGGCGGATCCACTCGGGAAAGTAGGACGACACTTCCTTCTGGAAAAAGCGCTTGGAGCTAATCCCGTTGGGGTAACGCTCCAGGGTGAGCGGGCGGTCGCACAGGTGGGGCAGGATGCGCGGGGCGATGCGGGCGTAATACTCGATCAGCTCTCCCTTGGTTATCCCGTCCTCGGGAAACAGCACTTTCTCCGGCCGGCTAATCTCGATCTGGTGGCGGCCGATCCTGACCAATGCTGTTTCAGCCGCCATCCTCGTACCCCCTCGGGTTTAACCATGCTCGGCATCGATCGGCTCGTCGTCCCTGAAGCGCTGTCGAATCCGGGCAAGAAACTCATTCCAGTGTCGCGTCTTCACCGGCTTTTCCGGTGAGATCCCATCCCTCATAGTAAAAAGCACGGATCAGTATCGGTAGCTGCGCCCGGGTTGCCTGACACGCGCTTCCCCTGCGCGGATGTGCAACCAAGGGGTTGCGCGTATCCCGCGAGGGACGTAATATCTTAGGCAACTAGAAGGTTGCCTATCCCATCAGGAGGTTGTCATGAGTACCAGCACCTCGCCCAGGAGCTCCAGCAGCACCGACCAGATCGAGAAGACCCTCATCCTGCGGGCCCCCAGATCCAAGGTCTGGCACGCCCTCACTGACTCGAGCCAGTTCGGCCAGTGGTTCGGAGCCAGTCTGGCCGAATCCTTCAGCCCGGGCCGCAAGGTTCGCGGCCCCATTATCACGCCGGGATACACTCAATACACCTTCGAGGCCACCGTCGAGCAGATGGAACCGGAACGGCTCTTCTCCTGGAGGTGGCAGCCCGGCGGCAACCCGGACATCGACCCTGCCGAGCCCCTGACGCTGGTGGTCTTCGAATTGGAAGAGGTCCCGGAGGGAACCCGGCTTACCGTGAGGGAGTCCGGCTTCGACCAGATCCCGGTCGCCCGCCGGGACAAGGCCTACCGCGGGAACGACGCAGGGTGGACCGGTCAGGTGGAGAACCTTCGGAAATATCTTGCCTCAGCGGCGTAGGACGGAAACACCGGCGCCGGTCTTCGCCGCCCTGGGCGACGAGAACCGGCTCCGGCTTCTCGCCCAGCTCGGCGGTGGTGAGCCCTTGTCCATCTCCCGGCTCACCGCCGGATCGGGGATCTCACGGCAGGGGATCACCAAGCATCTCCGGGTCCTGGCCGGCGCCGGCCTGGTCCGCTCGAGCCGGCGGGGGAAGGAAAGTCTCTGGCAGCTGGAAAGGCGGCGGCTGGAGGAGGCCCGCCGTTCGCTGGACCAGATCGCGCTCCAGTGGGACGTGGCGCTGGACAAGCTCAGGCGGTTCGTCGAAGAGAAAACCTGATACGGAGGATCACGCAGGCGCCCCAGCGCGATGACCGGCGCCATCGCCAACCTGACTTGCGGCGCTCTCGTGGATTAAACTGGAGGCGTACAGACGGTCCACCCACTCCATGTTGCCCGGAGGCAGGATCAATGGACGAACGCACCGTCACTTTACTCCTTCGCCTGATCCACATCCTTGCCGGCATCTTCTGGGTTGGCGCGATCATCCTCATCGCCGGCTTTCTTCTTCCTACCGCCCGCGCCACAGGACGGGAAGGCGGCCGGTTCATGCAGTATCTCATGCTACAGCGCCGGCTGCCGCTCTTTCTCGGCATCGCCGGGCTGCTGACCGTGCTGTCGGGGTTCACGATGTATGGCCGCCTCGTGGCTGCTACCAATGGAGCGTGGGCCCGCACGCCACCAGCCATGGCCTACGGCGCCGGCGGCATCGCCGCGATACTCGGAGCCTTGGTGGGAGGGCTGGTCAGCGGACGGGCGGCAAGGCGGATGGCCGCCATCGGCCAGAGTGCCGGTCAGAAGGGAGGACCGTCGGCCGAGGAGCAGGTGGAGATCGAGCGGCTTCAGGGGCGAATGGCGCTGGGATCACGGCTTGTGGCCGGGTTCCTGACTTTCTCCGCAGGCATGATGGCTGTTGCGCGATACCTCTAGAAGGTGGGGAAGCGGGGAAGCAGGACAGCGGGTCAGTCAGGTGAAGCGGGTCAGGTGCAGCGCACGTCGAAGCCCGAACGGACCTCCTGGCCCGCGGCGACGGTCACCATTTGTGGGTTGGAGCCCATGACCCGGCAGCCTTCCGGCGTTAGCAGGGTGAGCTCGAGGGGGGCATCGGCCGGCGCCGTCACGGTCAGTTGTCCCGATGCCGGCACGTCCAGGATACGGGTCATTCCGCCCGCATCGCGGGTTCGCACCCGGAAGCGATGCCCTGGGTTGCTGTCCCCAGTGATGACCGAGACAAACACCAGCCCATCGCTGTTAATGGACAGGTACCAGTAGTCACACGCCGCCAGCTGAAGGAGTAGGACCAGACCGAGCGCGACTCGGCGCATACTCAGAGCTTCATGGGGTAGAGGGGACTGCTGCCGTCCATGTCACCGGTGTCTCCATAGACCAGGGGCGCGGCCTCGGGATCGAGAATCCGCCCTCCAGTCACCCGGCCTAGCGTCAGATCGTGATCGCCTGCTCCCATTTCGCCGCTGAGCTCGCAGTCGAAATAGGCCAGCGCATCCTCCAGGATAGGCGCGCCGGTTCGTCCGGGACGCCATGGGATGCCGGCCAGCTTGTCCTCGTCCCTCCCGGAGCGGGTGCCGAAACGACGAGCGAGGTCCAGCTGGTTCTGCTTCAGGACGTTGACCGTGAATCCCCGGCCGGCGTGCAGCAAGGGATAGGAGGCGTGCTCCGGGTTGATGCTCAACGCCAGCAGCAGCGGGTCAAATGAGACCTGCATGACCCAGGCGGCGGTGAAGGCGTCGCGCTCCTCTCCGTCGGACACGCCGACGACGTAGACCCCTTGCGTGAGCCGGCGGAACAGGGCCGCGACCTCGCTCACACTGGCGTTCCCCATATTCCCAACTTACGCTGCGAAACCCGGCGGGAGAATACCGGAGAATGAGTCCACGATTGTTCCGTGACCGGGCCGACGCCGGCCGTCGGCTGGCGGCCCGGCTCAAGCAGTACGCCGGCAAACCGGACGTGCTGGTGCTGGCGCTGCCCCGCGGCGGTGTGCCGGTGGCGTACGAGGTGGCCAAGGCACTCCCTGCACCGATGGACGTCTTCATCGTGCGGAAGCTGGGGGTGCCAGGGCAGGAGGAGCTGGCGATGGGCGCCGTGGCCACCGGAGGGGTGCGGGTGCTCAACCACCAGGTGGTCAATGCGCTCGGCATCCCCGACTACGTCATCGAAGCGGCGGTCAAATGGGAGACCGATGAGCTGAAGCGGCGGGAGCAGCTCTACCGGGGCGACCGTCCGCCGCCCAATGTGCGGGGCAAGACCGTGATCCTGGCGGACGACGGGCTGGCGACGGGATCCACCATGCTCGCGGCGGTGCGGGCGCTGCGGGAGCAGGGGCCGGCCCGGATCGTGGTGGCGGTGCCGGTGGCCTCACCCGACACCTGCGAGATGCTCAAGGCCTACGTGGACGAGGTGGTGTGTGCCGCTACCCCGGAGCCATTCTACGCCGTGGGTTTCTGGTATCAAGACTTCGAGCAGACGACGGACGAGGAGGTAAGAGAACTGTTGTCGCTGGCTCAGTAGCTTTCGTAGTCGAAGTATGTCGCCCGCCAATCGTCCCCATAATAAACCGTAACCACCGTTCGCCCGGCCTTTCCGGCTCCCCGAGCGTAGCAGATCCGGGTCGCGTCGGCACCCAGCCAGCGGATTCTCTGTTTCACCACCGGCTCACAGCCCAACGCCTTCCATGAGTCCACCTGCTGGAGGACCCGGCCCAGCTCTTGTCGTGCGGCGGGCCGCTGAAAGCGCTGGAGGCCGGGCGTGACCATGCCGGCCTCGTCGCCGGCAGCCACTCTCTGGAGGAGAGCGGGGATCGGGACCGGTGGCGTGGCACCGCGGAGAGGTGTCTCGAGCAGTTGGGGAGGCTGAAGTGCCGGCTCCAGTATCCCGGCGATCCCCTGGGCGATGGCCGAAGGAGTGGCCCCATTCAAATTGGCAAGCACGATGACGCTGAGATCGAACTCAGGGTAGCGATGGATAGCCGTCTCGAAGCCCTGCCAGGCCCCTGGGTGTCCTATCCGCCGGTGCCCGCGCTGTTCACTCAGGTCCCAGCCATTCCCGTAGGGCACCGTCCCGCCGTCGTTCAGCCGGACCGGCGTCCAGGCCGCGTCGAGTGCCCGGGCATCGGGCAGGCGGCGATGGTTCAGGGCCACGGCCCATTTGGCGAGATCGTTAACGGTGAAGTAGAGCGCGCCATCCGCGGTGGTATTGAGCGAGGGCGACACCCATTCCTGGTTCTTGATCTGCTGTTCGACCAGCCGGTATCCGGCCGCCCGGTTGAAAGTGATGTCGGCCTCCGAGATGACACGGGTCTGCATGCCGAGTGGCGCGAAGATGAGCTGCTGCAGCACGTCGCCATAGAACCGGCCGGTGACCCGCCGTATGAGCGCGCCCAGCACGGCGTATCCGGTGTTGCTGTAGCTCCAGGTGTCGCCCGGGGGAAAATCCAGCGGCTGCGCGGTGGCCAGGCTGACCAGCTCGTCCTCGGTGTAGTCCTTCCGGAGATCGATCAGCGAGTCGGTGTACTCCGGGATGCCGGAGGTGTGGGTGAGCAGATGCCGCACCCTGATGCTGTCCCACACCCCTTTCCCTTCCGGAAACCACTTCGTGATCCTGTCCTCGATCGTCAGCCGGCCTTGCTGTGCCAGCATCCCAACCGCCGCCGCGGTGAACTGCTTGCCGACCGAGCCGGACTGGTAGATGGTGCTGTCGGAGGCCGGCACCCGAAGCTCGAGGTTGGCGAATCCGTAGCCGCGCGCGAGGAGGATCCGATCGCCCCGGAGGATGGCGACGGACAGCCCCGGGATCTGTTGGCGCTGCATCTCGGACGCGATGTACCTATTTGTCGAGTCCAGCTGGGCGGTTTGCGCCGCTATGGGAGGGGAAACCCAAGGTGCGGCGCAGACCAGCACGGCCAGGGCGCGAGCCAGGGTCATACAGTCTCCAGCATTAGGGGCGCTTCACGTCGCTTGCCGCCGGCGCTCGT
>DATMDQ010000127.1:0-19346 GCA_035557715.1 Gemmatimonadales bacterium | reverse complement strand
GGCGCAACGGTGGTCACCAGCAGCAGGGAGATGATTCGGGGCTTGGTAAGGGTGACAAAATCGGCCAGCAGAGATGGAGTGGGACGAACCGGCTCAGCCGCCGGGTCCACCGCCTGCGCCGTTGTCCGCCCCGAGTGGAAGGTCAGGATCACCAACCCGGCCCAGATCAGGGCACCCACCAGCAGATGTGCGGCTCTGAGCGCGGGCGGCAGAAGCTCCAGTACCATGGCGGCTGCTATTCCTATCTGCAGCACCGTGACGGCCACCAGAACCGCCACCGAGCGCCGCATCTCCCGGCTGGCTGCATCCGACCGTCGGTTCAGGCGTACGGCGAGTGCTAGGACGGCGGCCAGAAATCCGAAGGCGAGCGCGCGATGGGCCCAGGGCAGAAAGGCCAGGTGATTGCCTGACGGAAGTAGTTGCCCGTTGCAGAGTGGAAAGCCCAGGCAAAGCAGGCCGGTGTGGAAGTTGGCCACCTGGGCCCCAAACAGGATGACAACAAAGCCCAGGGCGGTAGTAGCCAGGACCTGACGATGTGCCGGATGCCGGCCCGGTCCATGGGCCGGCTGACCGGCGCCGCTGGCGGCTTCAGCTGTAGCCCTGGCCCCGGCACGAAGAGCAGTCAGCAGGATCACCCCCAGCAACACCATCGCGTTTGCCAGGTGGGTGATGATCACCCACGGAGGAAGCGCCAGCTTAACCGTCACGGCCCCCAACAGCACCTGGACCACGAGCAGAACCAGCGCGAGCGTGGCGGGACTCCTGAGTCTTGGCTCGTGGCGGTGCCGGATCCAGGCTACGGCGGTCATGGCGAGCACCAGAATGCTGACCAACGCGGCGGCCCAGCGGTGGCCGATCTCGATCATGGTGGGGAGATCGAGTGGAGGGAACCACTCTCCATCACACAGGGGCCAGTGGTCTCCGCACCCCATTCCGGAGCCGGTGATGCGAACAACCCCACCGAGCACGATCAGGCCAAAGGCGAGTATTGCTCCAGTCCATGCCAGACGGCGGAGCAGGCGGGTTGGGTCTGGCTGCGGTGGATTCATGACGCAGGGAAAGGTAAATAGCTAGGAGCTAGGAGCTAGGAGCCAGGAGTTCCCAACTCCCCGCTCCAAGCTCCCAGCCCTATATTCCCGCATGCTCCCTCAACGCGATGCCTGGGGCGAACGGCTTCCCCGGCACCTCGGGCTCTGGAGTGCGGTGGCGGTACTCGTGGGCTCGACCATCGGGAGCGGCATCTTCCGGGTCCCCGCGAGTGCGGCTGAGCGCCTCCAGGAACCGGGGCCAGTACTGCTTGCCTGGGTCCTCGGTGGAGTGATCGCCCTGTTCGGCGCGCTCACCCTCGCCGAACTGGCCGGCGCTCTACCCCGATCGGGTGGAGTCTTCGCGTATATCCTCGAAGCCTTCGGCCCCTTGCCGGCCTTCCTCTTTGGCTGGTCCGAGCTGGCCGTGATCCGGGCCTCCGCGCTGGGTGCCATCGCCACCATCTTCGCCGAATACCTGGGCTACTTCATCCGCCTGACACCGATGCAGGTGCGCCTGATCGCGGCTGTGGCCGTGGTGGCGGTGGGGCTGCTCAACTATCTCGGGGTCAGCCGCGCGGCCGTGGTGATGAACCTCGCCACTATCGCGAAGTACGGCGCCCTGGCGGCCCTGGTGCTGCTCGCCTTTGGCGCCGGAGATGGAACATGGGAGCACTTCACTCCGGCATGGACTGGCGGTCTGAACCTCTCGCTGATGGGCACGGCACTGATCGCCATCATGTGGACCTACGACGGCTGGGCCGACCTCTCGTTCATGGGCGGCGAGGTCAAGAACCCGGGCCGCACCCTGCCGATGGCGCTGATACTCGGCACCTCCAGCATCCTGGTCATCTATCTCCTGCTCAACGTCGCATACATCTACCTGGTCCCCTTGCCCGAGATGGCCAAGTCGCCACTCATCGCCGCCACGGCGGCAGAGCGCATTCCCGTCCTGGGACGCTTTGCCGGCGCCATCATCTCGCTCGTGGTGATGGTTTCCTGCTTCGGCACCCTGCATGGCTCGATGATGACGGGTCCCCGAATTTTCTTCGCTATGTCGGACCGCGGCCTGTTTTTCCGGAGTATCGCCCGGGTCTCGCCCCGATATCAGAGCCCGTCGGTGGCGATCTGGCTGGCTACCGCTCTGGGCGTGGTCTACGTTCTGCTCAACGATTTTCAGCAGCTGGCCGACAAGTTCATCCTGGGTATCTGGCCCTTCTACGCCCTGGCGGTAGGCGCGGTCTTCGTCCTGCGGCGTACTCGCCCCGAGCTTCCCCGGCCGTACCGCACCTGGGGCTATCCGGCCGTGCCCATTCTGTTTCTGCTGGCGTCGGTGGGGATGATGGTTAACGCGCTCTGGACCGACCCGCTGAATACCGGCGTGACCTTCGGGATCATCCTGGCGGGCCTGCCGGTCTACTTTGCGTGGAGGGCGTGGTCCAACAACAAATCTGCCGCAGATGAACGCAGATGAATGCAGATCACTGAGTGTCCCATTAGAGGCTCAGCTGCCGTTTCTGACCCATTCCTGGTTGCTGAAACAGAGCACTTGGGCTCGAGGTATACCGGAAGGGGAGCGCCGGCGAAACGATCAGCGTTTATCTGCGCTTATCTGCGGCTAGTGCGGTTCAGGTCTTGACCTCAATGGCGATGTCGGCCGCCTGGACGCTGTGCGTAAGGGCGCCGATGGAGATGAAGTCGACGTCCGCCTCCGCGTAAGCCCGGATGTTGGCCAGCGTGATCCCCCCGGTAGCCTCGATCTCGATACGAGAAACACGTTCCCTGGCCAGGCGGCCCCACGCGCGCACCGTCTCCGGGGTCTGATTGTCCACCACCAGCCGGGTTGCGCCCGCGGAGCAGGCGGACTCGACCTGCTCGACCGACTCGACCTCCACATACAGTGCGGAGACGCCGCGCCTCCTCGCCTGGGCCAGGGCCTGGTCCAGACCGGTGCCGTCCCTGGCGAGCGCGCGCCAGTGATTGTCCTTGACCATGACCTGGTTGCTGAGATCGGCTCGATGAGGATGCCCGCCGCCGGCCAGTACCGCGGCGATATCGAGCGGTCGAAGCCCCGGTGCGGTCTTACGGGTATGGAGAATTCGGCAGCGGGTGCCCTGGACACTATCCACGAACGCCCGGGTCATCGTGGCAATTCCCGAAGCCCGTTGCAGCAGGTTGAGCATGGGGCGCTCTGCTCGCAGGATATCACCGAGGTCTCCCCGCGCTACCCCGACCGCAACGGCAGGAGGCACGCTGTCTCCCTCAGCGGCGGTCCATTCGATCCTGCAGCCGCACTGGCTGGCGACCGCGTCGGCGTACGCAAGGCCGGACAGGACCCCGCCGCTGCGGTATTCGATGACGCCACCCGCCCGGATCCCGGGCGACACCGTCAGGGCGCTGGTGATATCGAGCCGGCCATCCTCCGCCAGAGCCGAGGCGGCGATGCGCTCGATCACGCGCTTGGAGGACATTGCTTGCGGACCTATCCGAGCGCCACCATGCGATCGATGGCCCCGCGGGCCCGCCTGGCGATCTCGGGTGCGACGGTGACGTGATATCGGTCGAGGGCGAGCGAATCACGTACCCCGGTGAGGGTGATGGTCTTCATGAAGGCGCAGACAGCTTCGGGGTCGGCGGGGATGAACTGCTTCTCCGGCGCCACCTGGCGCATCCGGTGCATGATCCCGGTCTCGGTCGCGACGATGAACTGCTTTGCAGGCCGCTGCGTTACGGTCCGGATCATTCCCTCGGTGGAGGTGATGTGCAGGCCATCCGGGTCGATGTCGCCCCTGCCCACGCTGTAGATAAGCTGGCCGGCACAGCCGCACTCCGGGTGAACCAGCACTTCCGCCTCGGGGTAGGCAGCACGCGCCTCGTTCAGAACATCCGGCCTGATTCCCTTGTGCACGTGGCACTCACCCATCCAGACCTCGATCCGTCGCTCCGGGCGCATCCGCCGCACGTGGCTGCCCAGGAAAAAGTCGGGCAGGAAGAGGATACCCTGGTCAGCCGGAATCGCGTCGATGACGTCGAGCACGTTGCCGCTGGTACAGCAGTAATCGAGCTCGGCCTTGACCTCGGCCGTCGTATTCACGTATCCCACTGCGATGTAGCCGGGAAACTTCGCCTTCCACTGCCGGACATCTTCGGCCGTGATGGTGGCGGCGAGTGAGCATCCGGCGCGCAGGTCCGGGAGTAACACCCGTTTCTGTGGCGACAGAATGGCGGCCGTCTCGGCCATGAAGTGTACGCCGCAGAAGATGATCACGCTGGCTTCGGTCGCTGCGGCCTGCCGGGAGAGGCCGAGCGAATCGCCGACGTAGTCGGCCACGTCCTGGACCTCGGGGCGCTGGTAGTTGTGAGCCAGGACCACCGCCTTCCGCGACCGGGCCAGCCGCCGGATCTCCGCCCGAAGGGAAGCCACTTGGTCCGGCGTCTCCTGCGCGGATTCGATCACTGGAAGCTGCAGTCCCACCGCCCGAGCCGTCATACGGCCTCGCGCTTCATCGAGGCGGGCGGGTAGTCGGTTCTCCGGTGACCTCCCCGGCTCTCCCGGCGCCGGCGCGCGGCCTTGGTGATCAGGCCGGCCACCAGCAGCTGGTTGTGGGTCCTCCAGGCGGGAAGGGGAGTGGACCGACCGAGCCGCTCGAGCTCTCGCTCTGCCAGCAGCAGAGAGGCCTCGCTCCGCTGGAGTCCGACGTTTGCGGTCATCAGATTCCGCATCTCCTGGCGAATCATCTCGCAGTCGGTGTCGGCCCCGGTATCGCGGCCGCCGACCGATTCCGTGGCTGGCTCGGTTGAAGGCGCGTCACGCAGCTGGTCTGCCAGAGCGCGGCCCGCGCGATCCGCGAAAACCAAACCTTCGAGAAGAGAGTTCGAGGCCAGCCGGTTGGCGCCGTGTACGCCGGTGCGCGCCACCTCGCCCACCGCCCACAGTCCCGGCTTTGTCGTACGGCCTTGGAGATCGGTCTGGATTCCCCCCATGGCGTAGTGGAGGGCTGGCGCCACCGGCAGAAGGGCGCGCGCGGGGTCGAGGCCGTAGCGAAGGAGCATCGCGGTGATGCCGGGGAACTTGGATCCGAAATCTTCTATCGCCCGCGCATCCAGCCACGCGCCCCCGGCCGCATCTGCCGCCGCCACGGCTCGGGCCACGACATCACGGGGAGCCAGCTCGCCGCGAGGATCGGTATCCAGGGTAAACCGGCGCCCTCCTGTGTCGAGCAGGACCGCGCCGGCGCCGCGAACGGCCTCGGAGATCAGCGGTGCCGGGTTGATACCGGGGAGCTTCAGTGCGGTGGGATGGAATTGGAGAAACTCGATGTCGCGGAGCTTGGCCCCGATCCGATGGGCCAACGCCCAGCCGTCGGCGGTGGCGACCTTCGGGTTGGTAGTGACCGCGTACAACTGGCCGACCCCGCCTGTTGCCAGGATCACAGCCGACCCCGGGAGCGATGCGCCGGTGCCGCCGCTTGGCAGAATTGCCACCCCTCGCACGGTTCCGTGTCGAGTCAGCACGCCGGTAACCTCGGTGTGCTCGAGCAACTGAATCTGGGGATGGCAGCGGACTACCTGAGCCAGGCATCCGATGAGCGCCGCTCCAGTCCGGTCCCCGCCCGAATGGATGATGCGGGCACGCGTGTGGGCGGCTTCGAGCCCAAATCCCAGCTTGCCATCGGGGCCGCGATCGAAGACGGCGCCCAGGGCTAGGAGCTCGTAAATCCTGTCAGGGCCTTCACTTGTGAGGATGCGGACCGCCTCGGGGTCGGCCATCCCGTCGCTGGCCGCCATGGTGTCGGCCGCATGCTGGCTGGGGCTGTCTCCGGGCCCGAGCGCCACGGCGATCCCGCCCTGGGCCCACGAACTGGCGCTATCGGCCAGCGTTTCCTTAGTAACGACGACCACCGGGAGGCCTTCGGATGCCAATCGCCACGCCGTCCAGAGGCCAGCGATTCCGGTGCCGACTATTACGGGAGGAGATGAAAGCATGGTGAAATATACAGCGGGGCGGCGCGACGGCGGGACGGCGGGACAGCGGGACAGCAATGGCAAAAATGATGGCACATGCGGGGGATTGGTGACTGAGGTACCTCGACCAACGCCTACCTTTCACTATGACAGCAACTTCTACGGCAACGCCCCGGGCCATCCATGGGGCCCGTCATCGAAGCCTCAAGGCATGGGTCGCGTGCCACGAGCTTGTGTTGGCGGTCTACCGGGAGACTCGGCGCTGGCCGGGCACGGAGCAATATGGCCTAACCTCACAAGCCAAACGATCGGCATACTCGGCCGCGGCCAATATCGCAGAGGGGGCGGCCAAACGTGGCACCCGTGAATTCAGACGTTTCCTGGATATTAGTCTGGGTTCGTTGTCTGAGCTTTCATACATTCTACAATTGGCTCGTGACCTGGGTTATCTCAAACCCGAAGAATGGGGGGAAGTCGAGGCTCTGCGTGATCACGCGGGGCGTTTGACGTGGGGATTGTACCGAGCAGTTGACCGCACGCCATCGTCGGCTCAGCGGAAATCAACTGGATGCACTTGACCGTTCCACACCCTGTCCCGCTGTCCCGCTGTCCCGCTGCCCCGCTGCCCTCACGTCCTCACCTTCGCCAGCAGGACCAGACCCCCGAAGAGAAAGATCACATTGGGGAACCAGGCTGCCACCAGGGGATTGATGACGCCTCCCGCGCCAATCGCCTTTGTCAGCTGGGTGAGAAGCAGAAAGATCAAAGCGACCGCGAGGCTGAGGGCGACACCGACCGCAGGCCCGGCACGGGGGGTGGTGACGGCCAGTGGTGCCCCAAACAAGGCGATGATGAGACAAGTGACCGGCAGGGCGAGCTTCAGTGCCTGCTCGACGATCAGCTTGTTGGCGTCATTTCCCGAGCGCTTGAGCGCATCGATGTAGCGCCCCAGTTCGGCAAACCGCATCTCGTCGGGTCCCTTCGATTCCGCCAGGAGGTCCGCGGGCGACTGCCGCAGCGCCCGGAGCCGCATGGAACGGAAGCTGAAGGTGGCTTGCTGGCCTGGCCCGGCGATCACCCGGCTGGCCCCGGTGCGAAGCCGCCAGACCCGCAACGAATCGTCGTAGGTGGCGCTGTCCGCGGTGAGGACGAGCCCCGGGTAGTCCACCCCGGTTCCCTGCCGTTCGAACATCACCTGCTTGAGCTGACGGCTGGCGACGTCCAGCGAGCGCACGGTGTAGACCCAGCCCGCGTCTCCGCTGTACACGAAGTTGAACCGGGCCCGCGTCGGACGAGCCTGCTTGGCCTTCTGGATCTCGAGCTGGCGCGATGTGGACCAGGGCGCCAGCTCACCCACGCCGAAGGCGAGAACCGTCGCCAGCCCGGCCGCGATGAACAGGGGTCGCATCAGGCGGTGAAAGCTCTGCCCGCCGGCCTTTGCAGCCGTCAGTTCAGAGTGCCGGCCCATTCCGCCGACGGTGAACACGGTGGCCAGGAGGACAGCCGCTGGCATGACGAGGAAAGCATATTCGGGGATGGCATACACGTAGCTGATCAGGATCTCACGCATGGAGAGGCCCCGGTCCAGCAGCTTGCTCAGCATGTCGGTCAGGTTGAAAAAGATCGCGATCAGCGGCAGGCCCAGCGCCGCCATGACAAAGAGCCGGAGCCAGGTGCCGAGGACGTAGCGGTCGAGGTGTCGGAGTCCATGGCCCATCAGAGTGCGTTTGAGTCCGCGCACTCCTTTCGTGAGCAGCGTGCGGATCACCGGAACACCTTCCGCCGCAGCCGCAGTAGGAAATGGCCCAGTCCCTCGATCACTTCCCGCAGGTCCCCGCCGCGGGTGGATCCGGATTGACGGCTCACCCAAAGCACGCCAAACAACCCCAGGACCGTGAGAACGATATTAGGCGCCCACATGGCGAACCAGGGAGTTACATGGCCGCGGTCGGCCAGGCTCTCACCCGCGGTGAGCCCGATGTAATGGATTGCGAAAATCAGGGTACCTCCCCCGAGCACCAGGCCGATTCCCCCCCGCGGAAAGCGAAGGGCCAGCACCACGCCGATGATCACGAAGGTGATGCAGGCCATACTGATAGCCCACTTCTTATGGACCTCTACGGCGAAGCGATCGGCCCGGCGGTCGGCTTCCCTAACCCGGTCGGCGGCGGATGCTACCTCGGACCAGTTGGAGAGCGGCACCTTCGCCCTAGGCGGCGGCACCGGGAGTTTGGGCGATTGGACCGGTTGGCGCGGCTGGGGAGACTGGATCGATCCTCGCGCCCCTGGCTGGACCTTTCCGCGGGCGCGCGACGGAACCTGTGCGGGTGCCTGGGCCTCGACCGTCCCCGGTAGGAGGAGTTGCTCGACCGACTTGAACCAGTTGCAGTATCCGCCGGAGGTCGAGTCCAACTTCACCTCCGGCAGCCGGGGCATCTGGGGTAGTGCCAGCAACGCGCGCAGGTCGTGGACGACCAGCTCAGCCCGCTCCCGCCTTGCCTCCCGCTGCTCCTGCTTGGCATCGCGCACGACCGCCAGCATCTCGCAGGTGCTCATCTCGCGGTCGCCGCGGATGGATTCGCTGGTGTTCCGCCGGAGCTCGTCGTAGACGTTCTTGACCCTGATGTCGTTCACCGTGAAGTAGGTGAGCTGAAATCTGGTGGGCTCGGCGGGCCGATACTGGTGGATCGACCCGTCGTACAGGCGCAAGCTCAGATCGGTTTGCCCCTCGGCGTACGCCATGGACCCGCTGTCCGCGTAGATGATTCGGCGGCTCGCCTCGCCTCCAACATCATAGATCGTCACTCCCTTCAGGCGCCCGGTCGCAGCGTCGATGCGGGTCGCCCGGATGAAGTACTTGGAAGGGGGGACTTCGTTGATGACCTGCTCTCGCAGGCCGAAGGCAGCCTTCTTTCGCCCGATATCAATCAGCAGGGAACGGAGCCGGGCGTTGCTTCGAGGCAGGACCTGATCGACGAACGCCAGGTTGAAGAAAGACATGCACAGGCCCCAGACCAGCACCGGGGCCATGATCTGGTACACACTGATGCCATTCGCCCGCATGGCGGTGATTTCGTTGTCGGCCGCGAGATGGCTAAAGGTGTAGAGCACGGCCAGGAGTACCGCCATCGGTAGCGTCATGGCGATGATGAACGGCAGGCTGAGCACGAACACTTCGGTGATGACGGACCAGGGCAGCCCCTTGCCGACCAGGGCACCAAACTTCTTGGCCACCTGGCTGATCAGCATGAAGCCGGTCAGGGCCGCGAGGGCGAAGAAAAACGGGGCCACGAGCTGACGCAGGAGATAGCGATGGAGCAGGCGCAAGTTATATTCCTCGATCCACTTCTCTCAAACTCCTATATCGTTGCACTTCGCTAGAGTGGCGCGCTATCTCATCGCCCTGTTCTGCCTTGTTGCGCTTCCCCGGCTGACAGCCGCCCAGGCCCCAGCGGACACAACTTTCATGGGTGTTCGGCCTGCTTCCCAGGTGGCTTCGCTGTCACTCAGGGAGCCCCTGGTTCTTCGCGCCCCCTGGCTCGGGGCACCCCGGCTGACACCTGCCCTGCGGGCCCTGTCCTGGGACAGTACCATCACGGCGGCGCTCGATTCCGCCCGGGTGGAGCGGACCGCCGCACTCCGGAACCTCACCCTGTACGGCCAGGCTATCCGGGATAGCACAGGGGCCCCGGGTCAGCAGCGAGGCGTCCTGGGTCTCTCTCCGAAGTATGCCGACCTGGCCCTCGACGGCCAAGTCAGACTGGAGCTTCGGACCGACCGGCTTCGAAACGAGCGCTGCAGCCCGGCTCTCCTGCAGGACCCAAACTCCGGCTGCAGCGGCGGCTTCAAGCCACCCAGACTCGACAATCAGGTGAACGTTAGATCAGGCGGCACCATCGGGCAGCGGATACACATCAACGTCGACTACGACACCGAGCGCGATTTCACCGCCAACAACAACATTCAAGTCTTCTATCAAGGGCTCGAAGACGAGATCATCCGCCGGGTGGAGGTCGGTACCGTCAGCTTCGTGCCTCCGCAGTCCCGATTCATCACCGCGGCGGTCCCGGCAAATAACTTCGGGGTAAATGCCAGGTTCGACGTCGGCGCGTTCCAGTTCCAGACACTAGCCGCGACCCAGGAGGGAAGCCAGGTCGCCGAGCGAAACTATACCGTGGGCCAGACCACGAGCCAGCCTCAGGACCGCCAGCTTCGAGACCTGGATTTCGAGACCGGCCGATTCTTCTGGGTGGTCGACCCCACCACGGCCCTCCCGGGTTACCCCAGCATCGACATTCTGAATCTTTCGGCCACCACCGTGGTGGCCGCTGACCGGCCTTCCCAGGTCCGGGTGTATCGCTACCGGCCGCCGCAAAACCAGAGCGGCGCCGATGCCAATCTCGGCGGCATTACGGCACTCGGCAGGACGATAGACCCCGCTCAGAGCTTCGGGCCGGTCCGCTGGCAGCTTCTGATTCAGGGCACCGACTACTACCTCGATCCTTCGGGGCTCTGGTTCGCGCTGGCCACCAAGCTGGACCAGAACGATTACCTGGCGGTGAGCTATACCACCGTCGCAGGAGCGGTCGTCGGAAGCTTCCCCGCCGAGGACCAGGGCCAGGGTTCCAGTGATAGTCTGCGTCTGATCGTCGAGCCCAAGCGAGGTCCGGAAGCGGTGACGTTCCGGCACGAGATGAGGCAGATCTATCGCGCCGCGGGCACGGATCTCGATCCCCCCTCGCTTCAGGTCAACCTGTCAGTCAATCGCTCCGAGCGGCCTCAGGGCGGGGGGACCTCTTACCTCGGACTGCTCGGCCTGGCGGTCCCGACCGATCAGAACGTCTTCGATCGCGAGAACCGGTTGTTCCCTCGCAGCCGGGACCCCGATGCGTCACAGGTTCTCCGCGAGGCGTATATCGTCTTTCCGACGCTGACACCATTTGCCGATCCCAGGCTCAGCCCGGCGGAGCGGACCGATTCACTCTACCGCACGCCGCTTTTCCTGCTGCTCAACCAGGGGCCAGCGGCCAAGTTCCAGGTTCGCCTGCGCTACAACTCCACTGGTGCCGGTGACCGCTCCACGCTCAGTCTGGGGGCGCTGCAGATCCGCGACGGGAGCGAACAACTTTCGCTGGGAGGAAGACGACTGGAGCGGGGGGTGGATTATACCATCTCCTATGAACTGGGTCAGATCACCTTTCTCAATCCCGAGGCCCTCTTCGGAACACAGGCGGGGCAGATCACTGCCCGCTTCGAGGAGCAGGGCATCTTCGCCATCGCTCCAACGACCATCCTTGGACTCACTACCCGCTACCTGCTGGGCGATGTAGGTGCCATCAATTTAATCGGGGTATATCAGCGGGAGCAGAGCGCGTACAACCGTCCTCCGCTTGGCTTCGAGGCATCCGCCAACCTCGTCGGCGGCATCAACACCGAGCTCCGCTTCAAGCCAGCGGGGATCAGCCGGCTGCTCAGCGGGCTGACGTCTGCTCCGGCGACGGCGCCTTCGCTGCTCGACCTGAATGCCGAGCTCGCCTTCACCAGGCCGGATCCCAACCGCTCGGGGCAGGCCTACCTCGAGGAGTTCGAGTCCGAAGCCGGCATTTCCGTCTCGCTCCGCGAAACGGCCTGGGGGTACGGGGCCGCTCCCCAGCAGACCGACGGAGTGGTCGATGTCGTCGGGAGCCAGTTCGAGCCGGACGACGCCGTCGCACTGACCTGGCAGAACCTGGTACCGGCCCCCGGAAGCTCCCAGGCCGTCGAGGTCCGGCCGGAGAACATCGACACTCTGATTCAGATTTCCGGGCGGGACGAGCCGATTGAAACCGTGATGTACATGACGCTGCATGCCGACACAGCGGGCGGAGTGGTGCAGCAGAACAACGCCTCGCGGTGGTCACTGCCGGCGCGGCCGATGCGCCCGCGCTGGCGATCCATGGTGACCTCGCTGAGTCCCACGGGGGTCGATCTCACCACTGACGAGTATCTCGAATTCTGGGTGCTCCAGCCGGGAAGCCGGACCGCAGACTCGGCCGGTGTCCGCCTGGTCATCGATCTCGGGTCCATCAATGAGGATGCCCTAGCTTTGGCCCCGAACACGGTCACTGTAACCGGGAGCGACACGGTTTTCACCGGACGGCAGTACATAGGGCAGACGCGGCTCGATACCGAGCGCAGCACGCTCGATATCTTCGATGCCCAGGTGGACGACATCGGGATTCTAGGTGACCGTCCAGACCTGCTGGTCGATGGGACCACCGGTGCAGAGGTGGACACCCTGGCGCTCTGCCAGCGGATCCTGGGCACCACGGTACCGGTCTTCCCCTGGGGCGACCTGAGCAGTCGCTGCAGCCGGGGGAACGGAAGCCTCGACACCGAGGATCTGAACGGGGACAACGTTCTGAATGCATCGGGGCCCAACGAGAGCGTCTTCCGGTATGTGGTGACTCTCCTGGCCGGAGACAAGTATTTCGTGCGGAATGGCGTGCAGTTCCAGAACCCCAACGGCACGACGAGCAGCTGGGAGTTGTACCGGGTACCGATTCGCACTCCCGACGCTACCATCGGCACGCCGAACCTCCGGCTGATCCAGCATCTCCGGGTCACCGTTGCGGCGCCCGCCGATCTGGGACAGCCTGACATCGTGGGACGCTTTGCCTTTGCCCGCATGCGCCTGGTCGGTTCACCCTGGGTGCGTCGCGCCGAAGCGCCTATCGCCGGCATTTCGGGCTCGGCCGCTGAGCCAAGCGGAGAGGTGATCGCCTCGGTCGTCTCGACGGAGAACAGCACCGACCTGGGGTACACCTCCCCGCCCGGAGTGGTCGGGGCAGTTCCGCAACGCGGCGGAGATCAGAGCACGCTCGGAACCCAGATCAACGAGAAGTCGCTCCGCCTGGTCGCTAACGGGCTCGAGGTGGGAGAACGGGCCGAGGCATACCTTCGCCTGCCGGCCGGTCCTCAGAATGTGCTGGGCTACCGAACCCTGCGGGTGTGGATGAGAGGCCGTGGAGCCGGGTGGGAGGAAGGCGATTTGCAGGCGTTCATCAAGCTGGGTAGCGACGACCGCAACTTTTATCTCTACCGCGCTCCAGCCCACAGCACCACCTGGGAACCCGAGTTCTCCATCGATCTCGAGATCTGGCGCCGACTCCGCGCCGATCTGGAGAATCTCTGGCTCAGCGGTGCGCCACCCTCGGGGGCGGCCGGATGCGGCTCCCTGGATGTGAATGCTTACGTGGCGTGTGAGGGACCGTACCTGGTTCATCTGGCAGATCCGGGGATCAATCCCCCGAACCTGGCTGTAGTTCAGGAGATCTCAGCCGGGATCTATCGGGTGGCCGGGGCAGTGTCGCTACCCGAGGCCGAGCTCTGGGTGGACGACATCCGGCTGAGCGGTCCCGTGTCGGAAGTCGGCACGGCCATGGCAGTGGACGCGCGCCTGATAGCCTCTGACGTTGGGGCGGTGACCGCCTCCCTGGTGCGGCAGGATGGGCGGTTTCAACAGATCAACCAGAACCCGACCTACCGTACGACGGGGACTTTCCAGCTGGCCACCAACTGGCGGCTCGACCGCTTTCTTCCGACCGGTTGGGGACTCTCGGTTCCGCTGACGGTCGGCTACTCGCGGAGCGACGTGACCCCGGAGCTCCTGACGGGCACCGATCTGAGGGGTGACGCGCTACCGGGACTGCGGAAGCCGCACTCGTGGACCGGCAACTACAGCCTGGCCATCAGGCGGAGTGCACGCGGCAAGAACTGGCTGGTTCGCGGGCTGGTCGATCCTCTCTCGGTGCTGGGTAACCTCACTCAGGGGCGGTCACGCACCGAGCTCTCCGATGCGAACGGTGACGCGTACTCCGTGGTCGCCGGATACAACCTTCAGATGCAGCGCCGCGGTCCCCGCTTGCCCTTTGGCGGAGTGGTCAAAGGCCTGCCCAAGTGGATCAGGGAGAGTGAGCTCGGCAAGGGCCTCGCCGACTCACGCCTCGGTCTGGTGCCTTCCAACATCCGCTTGACGAGCGGGCTCACCAGGAATCAGGCCGACTATTCGCTGTTTGCCGTTCCCATCGCCCGCAGCGATGACAGCCTGATCACTCCGACCTTGTCGCTCACCCACTTGTGGCGCAACTCGGGTGGACTCAGCTGGCAGCCGCTGGGAATGCTGGCACTGACCGGGGACCTCACCAGCACCAGGGATCTCGAGGTGTACCCGGATTCGACCTCCATCGGGCGGTTGGCCTACCTGGAGCGGGAGTTCCTGCTCGGGGTGCCGGTTGGAGTAGAGCGCGACCGAACGGTGACCACGTCGCTCGCCCTCACCCCACGATTGACCTCCTGGCTGCGGCCACGCTACACGACCTCGAGCGCCTTCCTTCTGTCCCGCACCCTCGACAGCAGGCCGCCGGTGCAGGAGGACGGGGACAGTGGAGCCTTCATTCTGCCCCAGACGCTCAACAACTCCCGGACTCGTGAGATTGCGGTTGCCCTGGATCTCTCCCGCATGCTGCGCCAGATCTGGGGCGACAGCAGTGGGTTCGGGAAAGGGGTGTCCCGGGTGCGTCCCGTGGATTTCAGTAGCAGGCTCAGCCGCGGCTCCACTTACGATCTTGCCGCCTTCACACCGGATCTGGGCTTCATGCTGGCCCTCGGTGGTCGGGATCGCTTCCTCAGTCACGAGGATGAAATCGCCCGGGGCGCCTCGGAGACTCGTACAACCACCGTTGCCTCCGGGGCCGACCTTCCGCTCGGGTTCACTGCCACGATCTCATACTCGCTGATCACGACCGATCGATTCCAGCTGGTGGGCGACGGTTTTTCCGTAACCAACACCCGACAGCGCGAATGGCCGGTCGGCACCCTTCGCTGGACTCGAACTTTCCGCGGGGGACCACTGGCACTGGTGGCGGCCGGCGCCGGTCTCAGGCGCCGCTCGGGTACCTCCACCCAACCGAGTGGCGGCGCCGTCGCCACCAGTTCAACCTCATCGTATGCGCTCACACCCGATGTGCAGTTCTCTTTCCGAAATGGTCTGTCGCTGACGATGAGCCTGGGAACGCGGTCCCAGCGCACGGAGAACAATGGAAACGCCACCGAGCTGGACCAGGATGACCTGGTCGGCTCGTTCAACTATACATTCGCCCTGCCGGAGGCTATCAGCCGGACGCGGAAGCAGGTTCGCTCAACGTTGACCGCGCTCCGCTCGAGAACTCTCACCTGCCTGGAGCAGAGGGACGACCCCCAGTGTATCGCAGTCTCCGACGTCCGGCGTCAGGAGATCCGCGGGGGCCTCGATACCGACCTGCTCAAGACCGTGAGCGGTGGCCTTCAATTCGGTTATTCGATCAGCGACGCTCGCCACGTGAGCCGCCGAACCTCCCAGCTATTCTTGATGCTGACCTTCCAGCTGTCGCTGTACGCGGGAGACTATCGGTAGGGCGGAGAGGACGGAGATGACGGATAGGAATCAGAGGCAGCGAATCCCGTGCTTTTGGAACCCGAGCACTGACGATCTTCCACAACTAGTTTACAGCATGCGATTACTGACCAATCTCGCCCGCCTCTCCGTCCTCTCCGCCGTCTCCGCCCTCTCCGTCCTCTCGGCCTGCCGAGAGAAGCCCCGTGCTCCCCAGGAGTTCGACGGCGCAAGCGCACTGGGATACATCCAGACGCAAGTCGCGTTCGGCCCCAGAATTCCGGGAACCGACGCTCACCAGCGGATGGCAGACTGGCTCGACAGCTTGCTCCGTCAGCGAGCCGATACGGTGATCGTGCAGAGCTGGACCCATCGCACGGCACGGGGAGACACACTGCCGCTCCGAAATTTCATTGCCCGGTTCAATCCCTCGGCGGAGAAGCGTCTCCTCCTTTTGGCTCACTGGGACAGCCGGCCCACCGCGGACAGCCCCCGGTCGCGCGACTCCACTCAGCCGGTCCAAGGAGCGAATGACGGGGGATCGGGAGTCGCCGTGTTGCTCGGCGTGGCGGATGTGCTGAAGCGCACGCCTACCGGGATTGGCGTTGACCTCCTGTTCGTGGACGGCGAGGACTATGGTGACTTCACCAAGGATTCGGCAGACGTCCTGATCGGATCGCGCTACTACGGGGCACATCAGTTACCCGGACCGCGCCCGCTCTACGCTGTTCTGTTCGATCTCGTGGCCGACAAGGATCTCCAGATCTATCAGGAGGGCAATTCGCTGGTCGGCGCCCCCGAGGTGGTTGAACTCGTCTGGGACACGGCGAAGAGTCTCGGCTACAGTGGCTACTTCATCGCCTCGCCGCGCCACACCCTTATCGACGACCACATCCAGCTGCAGAAGGCGGGCATACGAGCCATCGATGTCGTCGATTTCGACTACCCGGCGTGGCACACTGCAGACGACACTATCGACAAGGTGAGCTCGGCGAGCCTGCAGGTAGTGGGTGACGTCGCCGTCGCGCTGGTGAGGCGGGAGCAGTAGGGGGAAGGCCGTTCCTTCTCGCGGGAATTTGCTTACCGCGTTCCGTCGTTCTGCCGTAGCGTCTCTCCATGCATCCCCCCGAACGTCGAGCCCTGCTCCTTCTCTTGACCCTGGCGTTGGCGGGTCAGGGGGTACGGATCCTTGCCACCCGGCCCGATGAGCCTCCCGGCCAGGTTCAGATTCTCCCCTCGCTATCCGATGGATCACCAACCGCTCAGCGCGAGAGTACCATGCACCAGGCCCGGCCGCTGGCAGCGGGCGAGCTGGTTGATGCCGATCTCGCGTCGCCGGCCGAACTGGCTCGCCTGCCCAGAGTTGGTCTGGCACTCGCAAAGGTCCTGGTCGCGGATCGGCAGGCTAAAGGCCCCTTCGGTAGCCTGGAAGGCCTCGACCGGGTGCCCGGGATCGGCCCGGGACTGCTCCGGACCCTGGCCCCGCACCTCACCTTTAGCGGGGCCAGAGCCCCCAATCCACAGGGTGCAGGGCTTGGCACCGCGTTTGCACCCCGACCTCCCAGAAGTGTGACTGTCGCCGGGTCGGGGCAGCCGGATGGCGTCCTCAACGTCAATCGTGCCACCGCTGTCGAGCTCGAGAGACTGCCCGGTATAGGGCCATCGCTGGC
This sequence comes from Gemmatimonadales bacterium, assembly GCA_035557715.1. Lineage (GTDB taxonomy): Bacteria > Gemmatimonadota > Gemmatimonadetes > Gemmatimonadales > GWC2-71-9 > CAVVWJ01. Next base: position 2,274 of record DATMDQ010000127.1, on the reverse strand, counting down.
CCGTCTGATAGTGGCGGATCGCGAGGCCCGGGGACCGTTTGCGACGCTGAAGGCGCTGGACCGTATTCCAGGGATCGGGCCGGGGCTGGTGGCTCGTCTCGAGAGGTTGGCCACCGCTCCATAGGGGTGATACCTCACGTGATCGGCACGGTCTTCCGATGATATCCCTGAACCCTTTCCTTCGGATACCTCAGACCTAATGGCGACCGCACCTGCCGGAGGCGATCGGCTTGGCGAAATTCTGCTCCGTGAGGGCCTCGTCACCCGAGAGCAGCTCGGGCAGGCTCTCACCGAGCAGAAGAACACCAAGCACCGGCTGGGCTACGTCCTGGTGAAGCTCGGCCTGGTTCAGGAGCTGGAGATCACCAAGGTCCTGGCCCGGCAATATCGCATGCCGGCGGTCGATCTCACGCGATTCGAGGTCGATCCGAAGATCATCAGGCTGGTTCCCGCCGAGATGGCCACCAAGAGCGTCGTGCTTCCGCTCAAGCGGGAAGGGCGCACGCTCACGATCGCCATGGCCGATCCGACCGATCATGGCCTGCTGGAAGACCTCAAGTTCATCACCCGCTTCGACCTGTTTCCGGTCATCGCCGGCGAGTACACCCTTCGCAATCTGATTGAGAAACACTACGAGTCCTCCGACCAGCAGCTGCAGAGCCTGCTCAAGGACATGGAGGAGTCAGGCGAGGATGTTGAGGTCGTCGAGGAGCAGGAGGACGAGGCTGCCACCCAGGCGCAGATCGACGACGCGCCGGTGGTGAAGCTGATCAATGGCCTGCTGACCGACGCCGTCAAGCGGGGCGCCAGCGACATTCACATCGAGCCGTTCGAGCACGAGATTCGGGTCCGGTACCGGATCGACGGTGCACTCCTCGAGATCATGAAGCCGCCGCTCAAGATGAAGGCCGCCCTCACCTCGCGCGTGAAGATTCTCTCGCAGCTCAATATCGCCGAGCGGCGGGTACCGCAGGACGGACGCCTCAAGCTGAAGATGGGCAGCCGGGTAATCGACTTCCGCGTCTCCACGCTCCCGGTGCTCTTCGGCGAGAAGATCGTGCTCCGAATCCTCGACAAGGGCAACCTGACGCTGGACCTGACCAAGTTCGGCTTCGAAGAGAAGGCGGAGCGGGACCTGATGAAGTCGATCCTCAACCCCTACGGCATGGTGCTCGTCACCGGACCGACCGGGTCAGGAAAGACCACGACGCTGTATTCGGCCCTCTCCCGCATCAACACGGTGGAAGTCAACATCATGACCGCCGAGGACCCGGTCGAGTATAACCTCATGGGCATCAACCAGGTCCTGGTGCGCACCGAAATCGGGCTCACCTTCGCCGCCGCTCTGAAGGCGTTCCTGCGGCAGGACCCGAACATCATCATGATCGGTGAAATCCGCGATCTGGAGACCGGAGGTATCGCGATCAAGGCGGCCCTCACCGGCCACTTGGTGCTCTCCACGTTGCACACCAACGACGCGCCGAGCACCATCACCCGTATGATCGATATGGGTATCGAAGCGTTCAACGTGGCCAGTGCGGTAAACCTTGTTGTGGCACAGCGTTTGGTGCGGCGGATCTGCAAGGACTGCAAGGCGGAGCACAGGTACACTGATGTCGAATTGGCCGCGCTGGGCACAGATCTTGAGAGTTTGAGGGTGATCAAGTTCATGAAGGGAACTGGCTGCGATACTTGCAGCGGAACCGGCTACAAGGGCCGGGCCGGCCTGTATGAGGTCATGGCCATGTCGCCTGAATTGCGCCGGATGATCCTTCGGGGAGCCTCGGTGGCGGACATCCAGACCCAGGCCGTCGCGGACGGGATGCTCACGTTACGGATGGACGGAATGAAGAAAATCGAACGCGGCGTGACCACCCTCGAGGAAGTCGTCAAGGAGACTGCCGGATGACGTTCAACCTGCGCTCACTGCTCGAAGAGATGATACAGAGGGATGCCTCGGACCTCCACATCACGGCGGCCGAGAGGCCCAAACTGCGAGTTGACGGCGATATGGCCGACAGCGCCGTGGTCGAGGTCCTGACCCCCAAGGACACGCTTCAGCTGGCGTATTCCGTGTTGACGGAAAACCAGAAGAAGCGCTTCGAAACCGAGGATGAGCTGGACTTTTCGTTCGGAATTCAGAACCTGGCGCGCTTCCGCGGCAACGTCTTCAAGCAGCGTGGCTGCGTGGCCATGGTAATCCGCATGATTCCCTTCAATGTGCGAACATTTCAGGACTTAGGCCTCCCTGCAGTCATTGCCAAGCTGGCCGAG